>JANPKP010000562.1:0-11623 GCA_031426095.1 Gemmataceae bacterium | reverse complement strand
AGTGGGTCCACGGCAAGCGGGCCGTGGCCGAACCGGACCGGAAGCTCACGGCCGAGGAGTTGCGGCAGCGGGTGTGCGACTACTACGGCTGTCCGACCCACCCCGCATTACCGAATCCTCAGCCGTGAGCCTGCACTAGCTAGTGTCCTGAGTTGCAAGTTCGCTGACTTCCTCTCGCGCTCGCCCCGCGGCACGGGTACGCTCCTCGTCGGAGGTGCCCGATGCCGCGACTCGAGCCCCCGGCCCTGACCGCCGACGAGGGGCCGAGCTGGAGGCGTGGGTCCGCCGGCCCAAGTCGGCCCAGCGGCTGGCCCTCCGGTCTCGGATCGTCCCGGCCGCCGCCGACGGCCGGGGGAATACGGCCATCGCGACCGACCTCGGCGTCTGCCTGCCCACCGTCGGCAAACGGCTGCATACCGAGTGGGCGGTTGACGCGCAGTCCGAAGCGAGCGAGGACGACCGCCTGGAGTTTCGCGAGTAGGAGGTGGTCGTCCGCCTGGAGGGCCACCGCTCGGTGGGCTTGACGATCGAGGTACAGAGCACGCAGATCGACGCCGAGATCGACCAGAAGGGGACCACGAAGGTCGAGATCATCTGGAAGAACCCGGTGAACGACTGAAACAATCAACCCGCGGGGCTGTCGCTTTTCAACGCTCCGCGACCGTGAGGGAGCGGCACTTGCTCTCTGCAACCGATCCCGTTCAGTGAACCGTGGTAACATTTCCCGACATTCTGGTTCGGAGGTTCCTCGTGTTCACCCCCCGCCCGTGTCGGTGTAACTTCCCTTTCGCGACTTTGATTTTCGCCCTGCTTCTCACCGCGGTCGCGGGTTCGGCCCAGCCTCCTCAACCGGCCGCCAAAGCGGGTACCTGGGATGAGAAAACCACGGGCATGCGATTCATCCGTGTGAAGCCCGGCACTTTTCTCATGGGCGAAGGAAAGGACGCCAAGAAGACGGAAATCAAAACCGGGTTCTATCTCGCCACCACCGTCGTCACGCAGAAGCAGTGGCAAGCCGTCCTTCCATACTTACCCGGACCTTGAACGGGGCATCCCCCGGGCGGATGGCCGTCACCTCCCCGCGGGACAACAGCATCATCCGGCAGTCGTCGAAGCCGGCCACCCGAAACTCTTCTTCTGTCATGTGCCACTCGCTCCGCTGAACGAAAGAACTTAGCACACTGCGTCCGCCAGTGGCAGTTCCCGCGGCCCCCGGCAGGCGTCGAGGACGTACCGCTGGAAGACGTGGATGCGCTCCTCCCGGGTGCCGATCACGCCGCGGTGGGGGCTCGCGGCCATGCCCTTCTGCACCCCCTCGTAGATCGCCCCGTCCTCCGCGAACACCTTCCGGGCGATGTGCGTCGTGAGCGACCGCAGGCCGCGGTAGAGGGCCCACGCCAGGGGGTTGCGGCGGCGGCCCCGGAGGGTGAACAGGATCGAGCGGTAGCGGCACGTCGCCGGGCCGGTCGGGAAGACGCACTGGATCATGCGGAACACGTCCAGCGAACTGGCCGTGATGTGCGGGTGGAGGACGCGGTGCCAGTACAGGCTCGTCACCGGCTCGCCGAGCCGGCGGACGATCCAGTTCGAGGCCCGGTCGGCGAAGTCGTGCGGCGGCACCGTGCGGAACGAGCTGAACCGCGGCGTCAGCTCGTGCCAGGCGTTTTCTTCCGGCATGAAGTCCTTGAACGTCTTCGGGTGGACCTCGGGGATGTGGTACGACTCCAGCGAGTTCTCCAGCACCACCTTCCAGTTGCACGGGAAGTCCTGCTCCCACGTCGCCGCGTAGCGGAACGCCCCGCCGTAGCTCGCGCTCCAGATGTCCCAGAGCGGGCCGACCCACTCCCTCAGGGGCGGGGCCGAGTCGTCCAGGCAGACGAAGACGACCTCGCCGCACGTCTCGGCGCGGAAGGCCGTCAGGCACGAGTTGTCGCGGTCCCACGGGCGGAAGGCCCGGGCGTCGGGGATTTTGCCGGTCCGCCCCTCCGCGTTGAACTCCCACCCGTGGTACTGGCAGCGGAGCCTCGGCGTGCAGCCCCTCGGCTTGTCCGTGAGCTTGCTGTGGCGGTGCGGGCAGACGTTGAGGAAGGCCTTGATCCGGCCGTCGAAGTTGCGGAGCAGCAGCGGCGTTTCGAGGAAGTCGAGGGTGAGGAAGTCGCCGGGCTTCGCCAGGTCGCCGGTGGCGGCGACCGGGTGCCACGCCGGCCGGAACAGGTGACGGAGTTCGGTCCGGTACTGCTCGTCCGAGGTGTAGTGTTCGGGCCGCAGCAGGTGGACGAGGTGGCTCTGGTGCGTGAACATGGGTGGGCGCGTCCGAGTGAAGCGTCGTACCCCCGGCGGGCACGTTCTCTTTAAACTGGGGGACGGGGGCAAGCCGTGTCAAGGGACGTGGGCGGGTCGCAGCCTGGAAATGCGGAACCGCTCCCAATTCCCCCGCGCTACCGGGAAATGTGGGAGCGGTTGCCGTAACGCTCGTGGTGGTCGTCTGTTCCGTCGCCCCCGACACGCGATTAGCGGTAAAATCGGGTAGCGGTCACTTCCCGCTGAGCTTCTCCATCGTCAGCTCCGGCTGCCAGAGGGAGAGGAACACGGGGAGCTTGCTGCGGTCGAGGCCGGGGATGTTCGGCAGGAGGCCGGCCCCCTGGAGCGGGATGTTCGACGTGACCGCGTAGATCGAGTGGGCCGGGTCGTTCGTCCGCCGGTAGAGGACGACCGTGGGGCGGTCACCGGTCGCGGCCGGCGGGCATCCAGGCTTACAAGCGGGCGTGGTCGCCGTGGCCGTGCCCATCTGGGCGGCGAGGTCGATGGCCGCGTCGAGGTCGCCGACGTGGTCCACCAGTCCGCGGGCCTGGGCCTGGGAGGCGGTGAAGATGCGGCCGTCGAAGGTGGCCCCGGCGTCCGGGTTCACGCCCGGCCGGGAGCGGGTGATCTCGGCCTTCAGCTTCAGGTGGAACTCGTCGGCCATCGCCTGCAGCAGGGCCTTGTCGGCGTCGGTGAGCGGCCTGGCGGACGACCCGATGTCGACGTTGGCCCCGGCCTTGATCGGCTGCGGGATGACGTTGAACTGGGCCATCAGGTCGCGGAGGTTGAACAGGTTCAGGACCACGCCGACGCCGCCGGTCACGGTCGCCGGGCCGGCCACCACCTTGTCGGCAGCCGAGGCCAGGTGATAAGCCCCGCCGGCGGCCGTGTCGAGGAGGCAGGCGACGACCGGCTTGCCGGTGCGGGCCTTGAAGCGCTCCAGGTCGGCCCGCATGGTGGAACACGCCGACACCCCCCCGCCGGGGCTGTTCACGCGGAGGACGACGGCCGCCACATGCTGGTCGGCGGCGGCCGCGTCGAGCTTCTCGCGGAAGAGGGCGACCGGATTCTCGCCGACGGACATGGGGCCGGAGAACGGGGTGTTCAGGAGCAGGCCGTCCACGTCGACCACGGCCACCTTCGGCCCGCCGCCCGTCTGAACGACGACGGGGCGAACCGGACCGGCCGTCGGGCTCACGGGCGGGATGTCGGCCGTGACGCGGGTGTCCACCGGGCCGTCGAGGGCGACGCGGTTTTGGGTGCGGAGGGTGAACCGCTGGCAGCCGCAGAGCATCAAACAGATGCCGAGGAGGGCCGGGATCGCCTTGTACATGTCGCCTCGCGAGGTCGGGCCGCCGGCCGGGGGCGGAATCACTGGACCAAGCCCCCCTTCCATATCGGCCGGCCCGACCGCCCCGCCCCGGGTGTCGGGCACCACCCGTCCCACCCTCCCGTGCCGGCACCCGTAAGATTCGGAAGAAGCCGTACCCCTTAGCGATTTCCTCCAAACGTGCGGTAGGTTTCCACATTGCCCAAATTGCCACGGACGATGCAATTAGCGATAATGGGCAGATGCGACGAACGGGTGGGGGGATGCCGCCCCCTGCCGAAACGGCGGTTGAATGCGGCGGGCTTCTCTCCCCCACCGGCGACCGCACGAGGAGCATGATGGAACCGAGCGACCTGATCGTGCTGACGCCCGCCGGGGCGGCCGACCCCTCCCTCGCGGTGGCGGCCTGCCGGGCGGGGGCCCGCGGCGTCCTCGACCTCGAATGGGCGGCCAACACCCCCCGGGCGGCCGACGCCGTCGGACGGCTCGCCCGGTTCGCCCCGAACGGGTACGGCGTCAAGCTCGGGCCGGACGCCGGGCCGCTGCTCACGACGCTCCTCGGGTCGAACGCCGGCAAGCTCTCGTCCGTGATCCTCGCGGGCGGCGACCACCCGGCCCTCGGCGAGTGGGTCGCCCGCTTCCGCGAGGCCGACGTCGAAGTGCTGGTCGAAGCGACGACTCTCGCCGGGGCAATCCGAGCCGTAGAACTCGGGGCAGACGGGATCGTCCTGAAGGGGCACGAGGCCGGCGGGCGGGTCGGGCCGGACGCCTCGTTCATTTTCGTGCAGAAGTGGCGGAAGTGGGCCGACGCGCAGCAGACACCAGTACCACCGTTTTGGGTCCACGGCGGGGTCGGGCCGCACACGGCGGCCGCCTGCCTCGTGGCCGGTGCCCGGGGCATCGTCCTCGACTCGCAACTGCTCCTGACCCGCGAATCGCCGGCGGCCGACGACGTGCGGAAGCGGCTGTCCGGGTCCGACGGCGGCGAGACGGCCGTGTTCGGCGAGCGGCTCGGCGACGCGGTCCGCGCCTACGCCCGGGCCGACAGCCCGGCGGCGAAGGAACTGGCCGACGAGGAGGAGCGGCTTCTTGTCGCCGATCTTTCTGCCTCCGACAAACTCGCCGCGTGGCGGAAGGCCGTCGGCGACCGCGTGGGCACCGACCCCGCCTCGGGCCTCTGGCTCGTCGGGCAGGACATCGCCGCGGCGGTCGGACTGGCGACCAAGTTCGTGACCGTCGCCGGGGTGGTGCAGGCGGTGGCGGAGCGGGCCGGGAAGCTGGTCGAACTCGCCCGCAAGCTGAACCCGCTGGCCGAGGGCGGGCCGCTGGCGAAGGGGCACGGCACCCGCTACCCGATCCTCCAGGGGCCGATGACCCGGGTGAGCGACACGGCCGCGTTCGCCGACGCGGTGGCGGCCGGCGGCGGCCTCCCGTTCCTCGCCCTCGCCCTGTTCCGCAAGGCCGAGTGCGACAAGCTCCTCGCCGAGACGAAGGCCAAGCTCGGCTCCCGGCCGTGGGGCGTCGGCATCCTCGGCTTTATGCCGCCGGAGGTCCGGCAGGAGCAGTTCGACGCCGTCCGGGCGGTCGCCCCGCCGTTCGCCGTCATCGCCGGCGGCCGGCCCGACCAGGCGAAGGAGTTGGAGAAGCACGGCACCGCGACGTACCTCCACGTCCCGTCGCCCGGCCTCCTGAAGATGTTCCTCAAGGACGGGGCGCGGCGGTTCGTGTTCGAGGGCCGCGAGTGCGGCGGGCACGTCGGCCCCCGCACCAGCTTCGCCCTGTGGGAGAGCATAGTCGCGGTGCTGGCCGACCACGTCGCCGCCACCCCCGGCGACGACCTGTACGTGGCCTTCGCCGGCGGCGTCCACGACGGGCTCTCGGCCGCGATGGTCGCCGCCCTGTCCGCCGGGCTGGCCGAGAAGGGCGTGAAGATCGGGGCCTGGCTCGGCACCGCCTACCTGTTCACGACGGAAGCCGTGGCCGCCGGGGCGATCACCGCCCGCTTCCAGCAGGAGGCGCTCGGCTGCGACGACACGGTGCTTCTCGAAACCGGCCCCGGGCACGCCGTCCGCGTCATCCCCACGCCCTACGCCGACGCCTTCGAGGCCGAGAAACGCAAGCTCCGGGCCGAGGGCAAGGCCCCGATGGAAGTCGGCACCGCCCTCGAACGGATGAACCTCGGCCGCCTCCGGGTGGCGAGCAAGGGCGTCGACCGCTCCAGCGCCGCCAACGGCAACGGCAGCGGGTTGGTGAAGGTGCCCGACGACGAGCAGCGGCAGCGCGGCATGTTCATGATCGGGCAGGTCGCCGGCCTGCGGGACGAGGTCGTCTCGATCTCCAAGCTGCACGCCGACGTGAGCGGCGGCGTGCCCGCGTCCGGGGCCGTCCTCGGCACGCCGTACACGGGCCTCCCCGCCCCGCCGCCGTGCGACGTGGCCATCGTCGGGCTGAGCTGCTTCTACCCGCGGGCCGGTGGGCTCCAGCAGTTCTGGGAGAACATCCTCACCAAGCAGAACGCCGTCATCGAGATCCCGGCCACACACTGGGACTGGCGGCCGTACTACGACCCCGACCCCCGGGCCCGCGACAAGATGGTATCGAAGTGGGGCGGGTTCATGTCCGACGTGGTGTTCGAGCCGCTGCGGTTCGGGATCACCCCCAAGTCGATCCCCAACATCGAGCCGCTGCAACTGCTGCTCCTCGAAGCCGTCCGGCAGGCGATTGACGACGCCGGGTACACGAACCGGCCGTTCGAGCGGGAACGCGCCGCGGCCATCCTCGGTGTGGGCGGCGGCGGGATGCCGCTGTCGGTGAGTTACGGCTTCCGGGCGTGCATGCCGCTGGTCGATTCGATCCCGGGCGTGCCCATCAAGTCGGACACGATCATCGCGCTCGGCGAAGGGATTCTGCCCGAGTGGACGGAGGACTCGTTCCCCGGCATCCTCCTGAACGTGGCCGCCGGGCGGGTGTCCAACCGCTTCAACCTGGGCGGGCCGAACATGGCCATCGACGCCGCCTGCGGGTCGTCGCTCGCCGCCCTCTACGCCGGCGTGCGGGAACTCACCACCGGCACCAGCGACATCGCAGTGGTGATGGGGGCCGACTGCGTCCAGACGCCCTACGCCTACGTCGCCTTCTCGAAGACGCACGCCCTCAGCCCGAAGGGGCGCTGCCGGCCGTTCGACGCCGGGGCCGACGGCATCGCCCTGGCCGAGGGCATCGGCGTCTCCGTGCTGAAACGGTTGGCCGACGCCGAGCGGGACGGGGACCGGATTTACGCCGTCATCAAGGGCATCGGGGCGTCGAGCGACGGCCGCGACAAGGGGCTCACCGCCCCCCGGGCCGAGGGCCAACTCCGCGCCCTGCACCGGGCTTACGATCAAGCGCGACTTTCGCCGGCCCGCGTCGGGTTGGTCGAAGCCCACGGCACCGGCACCGTCGTCGGCGACCAGACCGAAGCCACGGCCATCGGCAAGCTCTTCCGCGACGCCGGCGGCCCGGCCCAGTCGTGTGCCCTGGGGTCCGTGAAGTCGATGATCGGGCACTCGAAGTGCGCCGCCGGCCTCGCCGGGCTCATCAAGGCCTGCTTCGCCCTGCACCACAAGGTGCTGCCGCCGACGCTCGCCGAGAAGCCGAACCCGAAGGCCAACCTCGACGGCGGCCCCCTCTACCTGAACACCGAGGCCCGGCCGTGGGTCCACGGGGCCGACTACCCCCGCACCGCCGGCGTCAGCGCCTTCGGCTTCGGCGGCACCAACTTCCACACGGTGCTGGAGGAGTACACCGGCGACTACCTGAACGCCCCGAGCGCCGGGTTCCGCGAGTGGCCGGCCGAACTGGTGCTGTTCCGCCGGCCCGACAAGGCCGGGCTCCTCGCGGCGGTCACGCACTGCCGCGACGCCCTCGCCGCCGGCGGCAAGCCGACGCTCCCCGACCTCGCCGCCGCCGCGTGGCAGGCGTCCCGCAACGGGGCCGGCCAGCCGACGCTCGCGGTCGTCGCCACGTCGCTCGCCGACCTCAAGGACAAGCTCGACGCCGCCCTCGCGGCGCTCCCGATGGCGGCGGGCGAACACACCGACCCCCGCGGCCTTTACTACAGCGAGAAGCCGACGCCGGCGGCCGGCTCGGTGGCGTTCCTGTTCCCCGGGCAGGGGTCGCAGTACCCGGACATGCTGGCCCAGCAGGCGATGGCCTTCCCCGAGGTGCGGGAAGTCCTCGACGCCGCCGAACGCACGCTGCTCGACA
The DNA here is from genome assembly GCA_031426095.1 of Gemmataceae bacterium. GTDB lineage: Bacteria > Planctomycetota > Planctomycetia > Gemmatales > Gemmataceae > JANPKP01. The sequence goes on along the minus strand of JANPKP010000562.1, from coordinate 3,747 downwards.
AGCTCGACCGGCCGCTCGGTAGGTTCGTCTACCCGCCGTCGCCGTTCACGCCCGAGCAGGAAGCGGCGAACCGCACCGACCTCCAGCGCACCGAGGTGGCCCAGCCGGCCGTCGGGGCCGCGAGCCTCGGCATGGTGAAGCTGCTGGCCGCCCTCGGGGTCACGCCCGACTTCCTCGCCGGGCACTCTTACGGCGAGTACGCCGCCCTCGCCGCCGCCGGGGCGATGGGCGAGGCCGACCTGTTCCGCCTGTCGCACCGCCGGGGCGAAGTCATCCGCGACGCCGCCGGGCCCTCTACGGGAGGGATGGCCGCCGTCGAGGGGACGGCCGACGCCGTCGCCGCCGCCCTCAAGGGCGTGGCCGAGGTCTGGGTGGCGAACCACAACTCGCCGCAGCAGACCGTGATCGCCGGGAGCGACGCGGGCCTGACGGCCGCCGCCGCGAAGCTCCAGGCCGCCGGCCTGCGGTCGCAGCGCATCCCCGTGGCGTGCGGGTTCCACTCGCCGCTCATCGCCGGGGCCAGGAAGCCGCTCGCCGAGGCGCTCGCGGCCGTCCGCTTCGCCGCCCCCAGCAAGCCGGTGTTCTCGAACACCACGGCCGCCCCGCACGGGTCGCCCGACGGCATCGGGAAGCAGCTCGCCGAACACCTCGTCGCCCCGGTCCGCTTCCAGAGCGAGATCGAGGCGATGCACGCGGCGGGGGCCCGGGTCTTCGTCGAGGTCGGCCCACAGGCCGTCCTCACGGGGCTGACGCAACGCATCCTCGCGGGCAAGCCGCACGCCGCCGTCGCCTCGGACTTGAAGACGCGGCCGGGGGTGGTGCAGCTCGCCCACCTGCTCGGGCAGCTCCTCGCCCACGGCGTCCCGGCCGACCTCGACCGGCTGTTCCGCGGCCGCGGGGTACAGTCGTTCGACATCGCCAAGCTCGGCCCGGACACCGGCCCGCCGAAGCCGCCGGCGACCGCGTGGGTGGTCAACGGCGTCCGCAGCCGGCCGATCAACGGCCCCGAGCCGCGGCTCCTCGGCCAGGCCCTGCCGTCGGCCGGCGGCACCCCGGTCCACCCCTCCCACAAGCCGAACCTGGCACCCACGTCGGCCACTCCGGCGAAGCCGGCGGCCGCCCCGACCCCAACCCCGATCACGTCCCGGCCCCCCGTCACTCCGCTTCCCCAACCCGTCCTCGAGCGAGCGAAGATGAACCACCCCGAACCGACCCACGCCCCGAGCCACCCGACCGCAGCCGCCAACGGATCGAACGGCCACCACCCGGCCGCCCCGTCGGACGCGGCCGCCCAGGTGATGGTCCGCTTCCAGGACGTGATGGCCCGGTTCCTCGAAACCCAGCGGAGCGTGATGCTCGGGTTCTTGGGGGCGAACCCCGGCCCGGCCCCCGCCCCACTGAGCAACGGCCACGTGTACCACGCCAACGGGCACTCGAACGGGAACGGGAACGGCCACGGTTCCGCGGTGCCCCCGGCGGTCGCCGCCCGCTTCGCCGCCCCCGTACTTCCCGCCACGCCGCCGGCCCCGGTCGCGCCGGTCGCCGCCCCGGTGGTGGTCGCGGCCCCGACCGAGGTGGTGGCGAACGGCACGCCCGCGCCCATCGCCCCGAAGGCGAAGGCCGCCCCGCTCGACCGCGACACCCTGCTCGCCCGCCTGCTCGACCTCGTGAGCGAGCGGACCGGGTACCCGAAGGAGTCGCTGAGCATCGACCTCGACCTCGAAGCCGACCTCGGCATCGACTCCATCAAGCGGGTCGAAATCCTCGGCACCCTGGCCGACTCGCTCGACGCCGGGGCCGACGGCAAGGCCCCCAACCTGGAGATGGAAAAGCTCTCCGTCATGAAGACGCTGCGGGCCATCGCCGACTACGTTTCGGCCGCCCTCGCCGAAGCCGCGTCGCCGACGCCGGCCGCGATTTCGACCGTGCCCGCGGCGCCCGCGGTCAACGGCCAGCACCCGGCCGCGGCCGCCGCCCCGCACCCCGGGGCCCGGCAGGGCGACGTGCAGCGGCTGGTCGTCAAGCTCATCGACGCCCCGTTCCCCGACCGCCCCCGCTTCGCCCCGCCGGCCGGTGCCATCGTCATCACCGACGACGGCCGGGGGACGGCCCGCGAGCTGGCCGACCGCCTCGCCGACCTCGACGTTTCGGCCGTGCTGGTGCGGATGGCCGACGGCGGGAAGGTGCCCGCCGGCACACTCGCGGCCGACCTGACCGACCCGGCCGCCGTCGCCGATCTGCTCACGAAGGTTCGGGCCGCCCACGGGCCGGTGTCGGGCCTCATCCACCTCCTGCCGCTGGCCGAGCCGCCGGCCGAGGAGACGCCCGGAGCCCGCGCCCGCCGCGAGGTGAAGTCGCTCTACCTGCTCGCCCGCGGGCTGGAGGCCGAGGTGCGGGAAGCCGGCAAGACCGGCAGCGCCGTTCTGCTGGCCGTGACCGCGATGGGCGGCACGATGGGCTTCGGCGGCGACCTGCCGGACGACTTCTCGGCCGGCCACGGCGGCATCGCCGGGTTCACCAAGTGCCTCGGGCACGAGTGGCCGGAGGTGACCGTCCGCGTCGTGGACGTGGACGGCGAACGCCCCGCAACGGAAGTCGCGGAGCAGTTGTTGGGCGAACTCGGCGACCCGGACGGCCCGTTCGAGGTCGGCCACAGCGGCACCGACCGCGTGACGTGGCAGTGCGACCCCGGCCCGCTCGACACCGAGGACGGCCCGGCCGTGACGCTCGAACCGGGCTCGACCGTGCTCGTCACCGGCGGCGCTCGCGGCATCACGGCGAAGATCGCCGAGGAACTGGCCCGCCGCTTCCAGCCGAAGCTGGTGCTGGTCGGCAGCTCGCCCGAGCCCACGGCGGAACCGGCCGACACCGCGAGCCTCACCGCCCAGGGCGAGATCAAGGCCGTGCTGATGAAGCGGGCCGGGGCCGACGCCAAGCCCGCGGTTGTCGAAGCGGCCTACCGCCGGCTCGTGAAGGACCGCGAGATTCGCGGCAACCTCGCCGCCATCCGCGCCGCCGGCGGGACGGTCGACTACCGGGCCGTGGACGTGAAGGACGCGGCCGCGTTCGGGGCCCTGATCGACGAACTGAACGCGGCCGGCGGCATCGCCGGCGTCATCCACGGGGCCGGCGTGATCGAGGACAAGCTGCTCAAGGACAAGACGCCCGAGTCGTTCGAGCGGGTCTTCGGCACGAAGGTCGACTCGGCCCTCACCCTCGCCCGCAAGCTCGACCCGGCGAAGGTGAAGTTCTTCAGCCTCTTCGCCTCCATCACCAGCCGCTACGGCAACCGCGGGCAGTCGGACTACGCGGCGGCCAACGAGGTGTTGAGCAAGCTGGCCTGCGACCTCGACCGCCGCTGGCCGGGGCGGGTGGTGTCGGTCGCCTGGGGGCCGTGGGCCGAGGTCGGCATGGTGGCCGAGCTCGAGAAGCACCTCGTCGCCCGCGGGCTCAAGCTCATCACCCCCGAGGCGGGGGCGAAGTTCGCCGTGGACGAGTTCGTGTTCGGCCGCAAGGGCACCCCGGAAGTGGTGTTCGCCGGCGGCACCGAACAGGCCGCCCAGCCGGGCCGGACGCCGACCGCGGCCGTGCCGGTCGGGGCCGGGGCGGAGTGACCCTGCCGAGGATGGCAACACCCTCGCGGGGCCCCCCCGCCGCCCCGGGGGCGCCCGCCAAACCCCCCCCCGGAGGGAAAATAAAAGGGGGCCCAGCCCCCCCCCCCCCCCCCCGCCCCCCCCCCCCCCCCCC
>JANPKP010000561.1:0-3451 GCA_031426095.1 Gemmataceae bacterium | reverse complement strand
TGAACGGCGTCACCATCCGCGGCAGCGCCCCACGCTCCTTGTCCAGCACCAGCCCGACGCGGGGGTGGCTGACCCGCACCCCGGCCGCCGCCGCCGGGGCCGCCGCCCGCTCCCACGCCACGCACACGTCCGCCATCGCGTCCGCCCCCGGCGCGGCGTCCTCCCCGAGCGGCTCGTCGCCCCGCGGCCCGTAAAACCCGATGGCCGACGCCGACACGAACGCCTTCGGGGTGCCGTCCGCCCGCCGGGGGTGTTTCGCCAGCGCCTCCGCGAGCAGGGCCGTACTGTCCACCCGGCTGTCGCGGATGCGTTTCAGGAACGCGTCGTTCCAGCGGCGGGCGCTGACGTTCTCGCCGGCGAGGTGGACGACGGCGTCGCACTCCCGCACGCGGTCGAGCCACGGGCCGGGCACGGCGGGGTCGCCGACGACCGGTTCGGCCCCGCTACCCGCCTCGGCCGGCTTGCGGGAAAGGGCCAAAACCCGGTCGCCCCGGGCCAGGAGGGCGGTGACGAGGTGGGTGCCGACGAGCCCGGTGGCCCCGGTGACGAGGACGTTCATGCGTGGCCGCGGGGGGTTAGGGGAGGGGTGCGGGCCGGCCGGCGGCGTGGTTCACGCCCACGCCCGAAAAATGGAACCGAACCGTTGCACCCGAACCGGCGGGCGGTTAACGTGGTTAACAGGTCGTGCCTTTACGCATGGTACGATCTCCTGGCCGCCCGGTGGTATCCCCGTACCGCCGGGCGGTTTTTCGCGCCCCCCGCGGCGAACCACTTCATACCCCCCCACGGCCGACAACCCTGCTATTCCCCCGGGCTCCGCCCCGGCCGCGACGCCGCGCAAAAACAAAGGCACCGGGAACACCCCGGTGCCGACGTGCGGGCCTCGATCCGGTCGTGATTACGGCGTGCGGGGGGTGGGCGGCGGGGTCGGCCGGCGGTCCGGGGTCCGGGCCGGCGGGTCGGTTCGGGCCGGGTCGGTCGGCGGGGTGGTCCGGGCCGGGTCAACCGGGGGCGTGGTGGCCTTGGGGGCCGACGGCGGTGTCGTCCGGCTCGGGGTCGGATCGGCCGGCGGGGTCGGCGGCGTCGTGCGGCTCGGAGCCGGATCGGCCGGCGGGGTGGTGCGATTCGGGTCCGTGTCGGCCGGCGGTGTGATGCGGCTCCGGGGCGGGTCGGCCGGCGGGGTGGTGCGATTCGGGGCCGGGTCGGCCGGGGGCGTCGTGCGGGCCGGGTCGCGGGCCGGATCACGGACCGGGTCGCGGGCCGGATCGCGGGCCGGATCACGGGCCGGATCACGGCCGTCGGTCCGGTTCGGCAGGTCGCGGCGGTCGTCGTCCCGGCGGCCGTCACCGCCGCCGGTGCGGAACGACGCGGCCCCCCACACGGTCCGCATCCTCCCCGTCCAGGTCTGGTCGGCGAAGTTCGGCCACTGGCCCTGGGCGAACACCAGCCCGCCGAGCTGGGCGCGGGTCACCTGGGCGTTGTTGATGACGACCGTCCGCTGCTCGTAGTTGACCGTGGCCGCCGCCCACGGGACGGCGACGAACCCGTCGCTGTAGCTGACCACCACGTATTCGAGGCAGCCGCCCTCGTTGAGGACGATGTCCGTCACCTTCCCGACGCTCTCGTTCTGGAGGGTGACGCTCGTGCCGATGATGGTCGTCACCTGGTGGTAGCCGCCGGCGGCCGCCGGCGCGGCGGGCGTGGTGCGGGGGGCCTGGGCCGGCGCGAGGCTCGCGCACAGAAGTGTGGCCAGGGCAGTTGCAGTACGTCGCATGGTTGTGATCCCCTTTCGATGTGGGAAGTCGTGTCCCGTCGGACCCGACACGTCGCATCGAAAGGTATGCAAACGTCGTGCCCGGAGTGGCCGGACGTAACGGGTTACGCTCACCCCTCAACCCCCGGCCCCGTCATCTTCTCCGGCCGCACGATCGCGTCGAACTCGTCGGCCCCCAGCAGGCCCAGCTCCAGGCACGACTCCTTGAGCGTCGTCCCCTTGTGGTGGGCGTTCTTGGCCACCTTCGCCGCGTTGTCGTACCCGATCCGCCGGTTCAGGGCCGTCACCAGCATCAGCGAGTTGTGGAGGAAGCCGTCGATCCGCGGGCGGTTCGGGGCGATCCCCTCGCGCACCGCCCCGCCCGCCTTCGGCCGCACCTTCGCCTGGTCCACCTCCACCATCCCCGTCTCCGGGTTGGTGAAGTACTCCAGCCCCTCGTAGTCGGTCTCCGGCATGTCGGCGGCGCAGTGCTCGCGGAAGCTCCGGCAGGCGTCGGTGAGCAGGCGGACGCTGTGCAGGAAGTTGTGGGCGATGACCGGCTTGAAGACGTTCAGCTCGAAGTTCCCTTGCGACGCGGCGAAGCCCACGGCGGCGTCGTTCCCGAACACCTGGACGCACACCATCGTCATGGCCTCGCTCTGCGTCGGGTTCACCTTCCCCGGCATGATCGAGGAGCCGGGCTCGTTCTCGGGGATGGTCAGCTCGCCCAGCCCGCAGCGGGGGCCGGACGCCAGCCACCGCACGTCGTTGGCGATCTTCATGAGCGCCACCGCCAGCGCCTTGAGCGCCCCGCTGGCGGCGACGAGTTGCTCGTGCCCGGCGAGGGCCGCGAACTTGTTCGGGGCGGTCACGAACGGCAGCCCGGTGAGCGTGGCGATCTGCTTCGCCACCTCGACGGCGAACCGCGGGTGGGCGTTGAGCCCGGTGCCGACGGCCGTACCACCGAGTGCCAGTTCGTGCAGCCCGGGGAGCGTCGCCCTCACGGCCGCGAGGCCCATGTCGAGCTGGGCGACGTACCCGCCGAACTCCTGCCCGAGCGTCAGTGGCACGGCGTCCATCAGGTGCGTCCGCCCGATCTTCACGATGCCCGCGAACGCCTCGGCCTTCGCCGCCAGCACGTCCCGCAACGCCGTCACGCTCGGGATCAGGCGGTGAACCACTTCCTCCGCGGCCGCGACGTGCATGGCCGTCGGGAAGGTGTCGTTGGACGACTGCGACATGTTCACGTCGTCGTTCGGGTGGACCGGCTTCTTGCTCCCGAGGGTGCCGCCGGCCAGCTCGGCCGCCCGGTTCGCAATCACCTCGTTGGCGTTCATGTTCGTCTGGGTGCCGCTGCCGGTCTGCCAAATGCGGAGCGGGAAGTGGCCGTCCAGCGTCCCGGCGATCACCTCGTCCGCGGCGGCGGCGATCTGCTTCGCGACCCGCACCGCGAACTCCGGGTGGGCGTTCAACCCGGTGCCGACGGCCGTGCCGCCGAGAGCGAGTTCGTACAGGCCGGGCAGACTGTGGTCGATGGCCTTCAGGCCGTTGTCGATCTGCGCGACGTACCCGCTGAACTCCTGGCCGAGCGTCAGCGGCACGGCGTCCATCAGGTGCGTGCGGCCGATCTTCACCACGTCTTTGAACTCTTCAGCCTTCTGGTTCAGCGTGTCGCGAAGCTCCTTCACGCTCGGAATG
>JANPKP010000560.1:0-4390 GCA_031426095.1 Gemmataceae bacterium | reverse complement strand
CGGGTAAGATCGGCTTCTCATGGGCCATTTTAGGCCCCCAGGCCTCTTATGGGACAGTCACTTAGCTCAATCGCATGGCTCAGACTCTATAGGTCGGTGCGTCTCGTCGACTCGGACTTCCCGCGTGAGACGCCGGCCGCGGTAACCCGACCAAAAGGTCGGCCGGATGCGGACCCCGATCCCGTCGCCGGAGGATGACTGATAATGCCCGTCCGGACCGTCCTGCACCCGGTCGATTTCGCCGCCGCCCCGACGACCGCGTTCGACGTGGCGTGCGCCCTGGCCCGCGACTACGGGGCCGACCTGGTCCTGGCCCACGTCGTCGAACCGGCCTTCGCCTCGTTCGACGGCAGCGTTCTGCAGATGTATCCATCCGGGCAGGAGGAGCCAGCCCTGGCCTTGCTGCGGGCGGTCCGGCCGGCCGACCCGAAGGTGGCCGTCCGTCACGTGGTCGCGGCCGGCGATCCGCTCGCGGAGATCCTGCGCATCGCCGCCGACGCGACGGCCGACCTGATCGTCATGGGCACCCACGGCCGCTCCGGGCTGTCCCGCGTGGTCATGGGCAGCGTGGCCGAAGGCGTCCTCCGGAGGTCCGCCTGCCCGGTGGTGACGGTCCGCAACCTCCCCCCGAACCCGTCGCCCGGTGGTTGACGTTCATCCCGACCAGTCGGCCGCGGAGTACCGGGCGAGTCGCGTGGCCGGTGACCCCTGCCGGGATACCCAGGTGGGCCTGCTCGGCAGGGAATGCCGGCCGGAGGTGCAAGTTGGTGGGTGACGCGATCCGGCTGAGAGACGCCACCGTGCAGGACATTCAGCTCGAACTCCTCCGCCGGACAACGTTCAACTCGCTGGACGGCGTTCGGGTGCGGGACAGCCTGCTGAAACACCGGCACCTGTGGCACGCGGTCCTCCTCGACCGGTCGGGGGTGCCGAACTACGCCGACCCGGGCCGCCTCCTGACGGCCGGCCTGATCAAGCTCCGCGACCTGCCCGACAACCTCTGGAACGCCGACACGCTGTCCGTCCTGACCCCCACCCGATCGGCCGCCGAACAGCTCATGGCGGTCGCCGAGGCCGAGGACTGGGGCGGCGAGGCGACCGTCCACGCCGACCAGGAGGACACGGACCGGGCGCTCGGCACCGGCCGGCAAGAGTACGGCCTGCTGTCGGTCTGGTGGGACTGAACGAACGGCCCGCCAGCGACGGCCGCGGCCTTGAAGGCGAGCAGACGAAGGTAGCGGAAGCACGTCGCGCCCGCACACCACCCAACGAACGGGCGTCGGCCCACGGCGTCCCACACCCGATCGGAAGAGTGCCACGTGGCGGAAGAAAAGATCATCGGCATCGACCTCGGCACCACGAACAGCGTCGTCGCCGTGATGGAGGGGACCGAGGTCAAGGTGATCGCCAACCAGGAGGGGAACCGCACCACCCCGAGCGTGGTCGCGTTCACCGACAAGGGCGAGCGGGTCGTCGGCGACGCGGCCAAGCGGCAGGCCGTCACCAACCCGCGGCGGACCGTCTTCTCGATCAAGCGGTTCATGGGCCGCCGCCACCACGAGGTGGAGGGCGAGGAGAAGCTCGTCCCGTACAAGGTCGTCGGCGGGGCCGGCGACCTGGTGAAGGTGGACATCGACGGCAAGACGTTCACCCCGCCGGAAATCTCGGCCATGATCCTCCGCAAGCTCAAGGAGGCGGCCGAGGCGTACCTCGGGCACACCGTCCGCAAGGCGGTCATCACCGTCCCGGCGTACTTCAACGATGCCCAGCGGCAGGCCACCATCGACGCTGCCAGCATCGCCGGGTTCGACACCGACTACGAGGTCAAGGGGAAGGACGGGAAGGTCGTCAAGCAGCGGATGCGGATCATCAACGAGCCGACCGCCGGGGCGGTGGCCTACGCCCTCGATACGAAGAAGGACGAGAAGATCGCCGTCTTCGACCTCGGCGGCGGGACGTTCGACATCAGCATCCTCGATGTCGGAGAGGACGGTGTGTTCCAGGTGCTCAGCACCAATGGCGACACGCACCTCGGCGGCGACGACTTCGACCAGGTGGTGATGGACCACATCGCCGACACCTTCCAGAAGGACAACGGCATCGACCTCCGCAAGGACGCGATGGCGATGCAGCGGCTCAAGGAGGCGGCCGAGCGGGCCAAGAAGGACTTGAGCCAACAGACCTCGACCGACATCAACCTCCCGTTCATCACGGCGGACGCGAGTGGGCCGAAGCACCTGATGATGTCGATCACCCGCAACCAGTTCGAGCGGCTGGTCGACCACCTGATCGAGCGGTGCAAGAAGCCGGTGCTGACTGCACTCGCCGACGCGAAGGGGGTCAAGCCGAACCAGATCGACGAGGTCGTGATGGTCGGCGGTATGACGCGGATGCCGCGGGTCCAGCAGCTCGTGAAGGAGATTTTCGGGAAAGACGGGCACCAGGGGGTAAACCCGGACGAGGTGGTCGCCATCGGGGCGGCGATCCAGGGGGCGCAACTGCTCCTCGGGGCGGCGGCCGATCTCCAGCTCCTCGACGTGACGCCGCTGTCGCTAGGCCTGGAAACCCAGGGCGGGGTGATGACCGTGCTGATCCCGAAGAACACCACCATCCCGACGAAGAAGTCGGAGGCGTTCACCACCGCGTCGGACGGCCAGCCGTCGGTCGAGGTGCAGGTGTTCCAGGGCGAGCGGCCGATGGCGGACGACAACAAAAAGATCGGCCAGTTCCACCTCGATGGCATCCCACCGGCCCCGCAGGGGACGCCCAAGGTTGAGGTCAGTTTCGACCTGGACGCGAACGGGGTGTTGTCGGTGTCGGCGAAAGATTTGGGCACGCAGAAGCAGCAGTCCATCCGGATCGAGGCGTCGTCCGGGATGACAAAGCAGGAAGTCGAGCGGATGAAGCGGGACGCCGAGCAGAACGCCGAGGAGGACAAGCGGAGGCGGGAGTACGCGGAGGCGAAGAACGTGGCCGAGAGCCGCATCCACACGATCGAGAGGACGTTGGCCGGTGCCGGGACGGCGGTGTCGGCGACCGACCGAGGTCCGATCGATCGGGCAACTGCCAAGGTGCGTGACACGCTATCGGGGACCGACGTGGCGGCGTTGAAGCGGGCGACCGAAGAGTTGGAGCAGGCGTCCACGGCCTTCGCCCAGCACTTGTCCGCCTCAGCCGGCAAGCGGACGGGCGGCCCGGACGGCGGCCCCATCGAACCGGGCTCGCGCGCGACGCGGCCCGACCGGGAGGACGTGATCGACGCCGAATACGAGGTGAAGGGGTAAGGCAACAGACGACACTCGTTCACGCGGGGGCCACGTTACCTACCAAGCGGAAACCTGCCTGCTCCGGTGCGGCGGGGCCCACTGGCCCAATGGGATCCCGGTCGGTTACGTCGTGCTCACCCAGGCGTTGACAACGCGACTTTTGCCGAAGGGCCGGGTCTCGGGGCTGAGCGGAAACCCTCGTCCGAGACCCTTCCCGAAATCGTCTGTCGTTTATGCCACATTCATCTCAGGATAAACGAGTCATGGACCTCGACGACATCGTCCGCCGCATCCAGTTGGAGCCGCCCATTCCCTCCTCGGAGGTGAAGAGTGCCCCACCCGCCGCAGCTCCCGGGCCGCAGGCGGGGGTGTTTTCGGACCCGGATTTTCGGCCGTCCGTGCCCGCGGCGGACCCAGAAGAGCTGTATTCGGACCCGAATTCCCAGCAGACCGTTCGGGAATAGGCCGTGGCGGGAACGGGCCGGGCTGCAAGCTCGCGGCCGGGTCGCTCATCGACGCCGTCTTGGTCGCCGGCAACTGGGACGGCCCGATTCTTGCTGTCCTTTGGTGGACCCGCGACTTGTAACCGATGCGCCTACAACCTTGCGACGGTGAGTGCAGGCCTCGCTCCGCAAGGGGCGGGCGATGCCTGCACCGCCTCCGGTGGAGGCACCACGGCTGCACGACTATGATTCTTGTTCGCTGCTGGTGATGCGGTGAGATTCCGGCCGTAGCCCCGCGGACAAGTAGCAGACGTAGAGGCGTGAACAATCGGCCGTTCCGATTCACCCCGACCCGTGATCCCAGTTACGAGAGGACCGTATGAAGAATTTGACCCGCCCCCTCGCGTGGGCCGTCGCCGCCGCCGCAATTCTTCTCGCCGGGCTCGGGACCGCACAGGAGAAGCCCAAGGCGGCAGACCCGCCGAAGAAGCCGACGGTGATGCAGCGGAAGCTCACGCACGCCCAGAAGGTGCTGGAGGGGCTAGTGCAGGCTCACGGCTGAGGATTCGGTAATGCGGGGTGGGTCGGACAGCCGTAGTAGTCGCACACCCGCTGCCGCAACTCCTCGGCCGTGAGCTTCCGGTCCGGTTCGGCCACGGCCCGCTTGCCGTGGACCCACTT
>JANPKP010000559.1:0-3692 GCA_031426095.1 Gemmataceae bacterium | reverse complement strand
AGTGGGTCCACGGCAAGCGGGCCGTGGCCGAACCGGACCGGAAGCTCACGGCCGAGGAGTTGCGGCAGCGGGTGTGCGACTACTACGGCTGTCCGACCCACCCCGCATTACCGAATCCTCAGCCGTGAGCCTGCACTAGGCTCGGCAACGCGGACTCGAAAACGCTGCCTTGCACCACGACGTAGTTTTCGAGCAAATTGTACCAGTACTCGGCGTCGTTTTCGTCTTTGGCCGAGACGAGACCGACCAGTCGCTCAGGCACGAAGCTCGCATCGCCAATCGACGTGTGCGACTTGTCCCAAGCAAATGCCTTAACGGCGGATTCGATTGCATCCATATAGGGAGCCCGCAAACTTGTCCCGACGAACGTCGCTTGTCCTGCGAAGGGGCCGATACCACACCGCACAAGCGACTATATCTGAGGCACATCTCGAGTGTGCCACGGCCACCCCCACTGTTACTTGCTGAAGTAGAGCAGCCACTCCAGCCGAGTGGGGACGTAGTGGAAAATCACACGGGCCTGCGGGATCGTGTCCCCCCGGGCGTCGATCCGCCGGCCGAGTTCCTCCACGTCCCGGTCCGTGTCGAGGATTTCCTCCCCGAGGATGGCGACGTGCATGCCTTCGAATTCCCAGGGGTCGTCCCCGGGCCGCCCGCTCGAGAACCACTGCAGAGACTTCATGCGGGCGATGGTGTCCTCGCTGACCTCGCCCGAATCCGGCTCGCCCACGTCCGTCGGCGTCGTCGCGGTCGTCGCGTCGTCCAACATCGCTCGGCCCTCCCTCGCGGGTCATACGTCACGACCGCCATTCTCCCACGCCGGCGTCACGGTATCCAGTTCGTGTCCGGGCCGACGGCGGCGCAGAACTCGGCCAGGAGACGGGCGGCGTGCGAGAGGTCGTGGAGGTGGACGACCTCGACCGGGCTGTGCATGTAGCGGTTCGGGATGCCCACCAGGCCACACGCGGTGCCCTCCCGGCTCACCTGCATGGCGTTCGCGTCGGTCCCGGTCGCCCGCGGCGTGCCCCGGACCTGCACCGGGATGGCATGCGTCTTGGCCGTCGCTTCGAGCAGGTCGAACACCCGGGGGCTGATGTTCGGCCCGCGGTACAGGACGGGGCCGCCGCCGCACTTGATGTCGCCCTGCGTCTTCTTGTCGTTGCCCGGCGTGTCCGTGGCGTGGCACACGTCCACCGCGATCGCCACCGCCGGGTTCACGCTGTAGGTCGCCGTCGTCGCCCCCCGCAGGCCGATCTCCTCGGCCACCGTGGAGACGGCGTACACGGCCGCCCGGAGGTAACGATTATGGAGGAGCCGGATCGCCTCCATGACGACCCACAGGCCGACCTTGTCGTCCATCGCCGGGCTGGCCGCGAGGTTGTTCCGCAGCGGCCGGTAGCCCAGGGCGAAGGTGAGCGGGTCGCCGGGCCGCACGAGCCCTTCGGCCTCGGCCTTGTCCTTCGCCCCGATGTCCACCCACAGGTCGGTGAAGCCCGGCACCTTCGTCCGCTCGTCCGGCGACAGCAGGTGGATCGCCCGGCGGGCGACGACGCCGCTAATGGGCCCGTCCTTCGCCCACACGGTGAGGTACTGGCCGAGCAAAATCTGTACGTCCCACCCGCCGATGGGTTGCACGTACAGGAACCCCTCGGCGTCGATGTATTGCACCATCAGCCCGATCTGGTCGCAGTGCCCGGCGAGCATGACGCGGGGGGCGTCGGCCGGCCGGCCCTCGGGGAAGCGGGCGACGAAGACGTTCCCGTGGCGGTCGGTCCGCACGTCGTCGGCGAACGGCCGCAGGCAGTCGCGGACGACGGCCTGGATCGGCTGCTCATACCCGGACGGCGAGGGCGTTTCGAGCAACCGCCGGAGGAACTCGTGGGACGCCTGTTCCATGCTGGGCTCCGAAGAAAATGAACCACAGAGTCACAGAGAACACCGAGAGGGGAAACACCGAGAAGACCGCAACACAGATTTTGCTCTTCTCTGTGTTTGGCTCGGCTCGGTGTTCTCCGTGACTCTGTGGTTAATTCTCCTGCCCTACTCAATGCCGGAAGTGCCGCACGCCGGTGAACACCATCGCAATGCCGTGCTCGTCACAAGCCGCGATGCTCTCGGCGTCCCGTTGGCTGCCGCCGGGCTGCACGATGGCCGTCACGCCGGCGGCGGCCGCGGCGTCCACGTTGTCGCGGAACGGGAAGAAGGCGTCCGACGCCAGCACGCTCCCCGTCACGCGGTCGCCGGCCTTCCGCACCGCGATCTCGGTCGAGTCCACCCGGCTCATCTGCCCGGCCCCGACGCCGACGATTGAGTAGGAATCAGGGGGCTGACGCCCCCCGCTCGCCAGGACGATGGCGTTGCTCTTGACGTGCTTGCACACCAGCCACGCGAACCGCAGCGCCGCCAGTTCCTCGGCCGTCGGCTGGCGTTTCGTCTTGGCCTCCCACTTGGTGAAGTCGTCGCCGCCCACGTCGCGGGCCTGGACGAGCAGGCCGCCGTCGACGCGGCGGTAGTCGAGGCCGCGGGGCGGGCCGTCGAGCGGGCCGGTCTTGAGCAGGCGGACGTTCGCCTTCCACTTCGGCTTCGTCGTCAGGATCGTGAACGCATCCGGCTCGAAGTCCGGGGCGATCACACACTCCACGAACCGGCCCGGCTCGGCGAGGGCGTCGGCGGTGGCCGCGTCCACGGGGCGGTTGAACGCCAGGATGCCGCCGAACGCCGACTGCGGGTCGCCGTCCCACGCGAGCCGGAAGGCGTCGCTGACTCTGTCGGCGGTGGCCGCCCCGCACGGGTTGTTGTGCTTGACCACCACCGCCGCCGGGCCGTCGAACTCACGGACCACGTTCAGGGCCGAGTCGAGGTCGAGGATGTTGTTGTAACTCAGCTCCTTGCCGTGGAGTTGTTGGGCTGTGGCGATGCACGGGCGTGAGACGCTAGGCTCGCCGTAGAACGCGGCTTTCTGGTGAGGATTCTCGCCGTATCGCAGCTCTTGCCGAAGGGTAAATGACAACTCTTTGACGATGCCGAAGTCGTCGTGCTGCGGGCCGTGGGCAAAATACATCGCAATCGCGTCGTCGTACTCTCGGACCCGCATAAAAGCAGACGCAGCTAAAGCGCGGCGGAAATCATGTGACGTTTTCCCATCGTTGGCTGCCATCTCTTTGAGGATCAACTGATAGAGACCGGGTGCCACCGCCACCGCCACCGACTCGAAGTTCTTGGCCGCCGCCCTCACCATGCACGGGCCGCCGATGTCGATGTTCTCGATGACCTCGGCCTCGGTCACGCCCGGCTTTGCCACCGTTTGCTCGAACGGGTAGAGGTTGCACACCACGAGGTCGATTTCCGGCAGGTTGTGTTCGAGCAGCGTCTGCATGTGCTCCGGCTTCGACCGCTTGTCGAGGAGGCCGGCGTAGATCGCGGGGTGGAGGGTCTTCACCCGGCCGTCGAGGATTTCGGGGAAGCCGGTGAGTTCCCGCACGTCCTTGACCGGCAGGCCGGCGTCGGCCAGCGCCTTGAGGGTGCCGCCGGTGGCGATCAGCTCGACGCCGTACGTGGTCGAGAGTTCGCGGGCGAAGTCGACGAGCCCGGTCTTGTCGGACACGCTCAGGAGGGCACGGCGGATCGGGCGGAGCATGGCGGTTCCTCAATGGCGAGCGGGGGGCGTGAGCCCCCTGATACCCACGCACGAC
>JANPKP010000558.1:0-12817 GCA_031426095.1 Gemmataceae bacterium | reverse complement strand
TTTCGCCCGCCCCGCCGGCCGAGCGGCGGGCGCTCCTACGGCGCGTCACCTTCGACCTCACGGGGCTGCCGCCGACGCCGGCCGAAATTGACGCCTACCTTGCGGACACGTCGCCCGACGCCTTCGCCCGCGTGGTGGACCGCCTGCTCGCCTCCCCGGCTTACGGCGAACGCTGGGGCAGGCACTGGCTCGACGTGGCCCGGTACGCCGACTCGAACGGCCTGGACGAGAACACCGCGTTCGCCAACGCCTGGAAGTACCGCGACTACGTGGTGGCGTCGCTCAACGCGGACAAGCCGTACGACCAGTTCGTGCGGGAGCAACTCGCCGGCGACCTCCTGCCGCCGAGTGCCGACCCGCGGGTGAACGCCGACCGGCTGACGGCCACCGGCTTCCTCGTCCTCGGGCCGAAGCTCCTGGCCGAACCGGACAAGGCGAAGATGGTGATGGACATCGTGGACGAGCAGATCGACGTGGCCTCCAAGGCGTTCCTCGGGCTGACGGTGAGCTGCGCCCGCTGCCACGACCACAAGTTCGACCCGATCCCGACGCGGGACTATTACGCCCTCGCCGGGGTGTTCAAAAGCACGAAGGCGATGGCCTCGCTCAACACCGTGGCGAAGGCGTTCGAGCGGCCGGTGGGCACCGCGACCGAGGAGGCCGCGGCGAAGGCCCACGAGGCGAAGGTCGCCGACCTCGACGCCCGGGCGAAGAAGCTCAAGGCCGACATCCGACTCGCGGCCGTGGCCGGCGGTGCGGCGGCCGTGACCGCGACGAAGGCGTTCGACCGCCGACTGAAAAACTTCAAGGACGCGGCCCCGCCCGTGTCGCGGGTGCTGGCCGTGCAGGACGAGGCCAAGCCGGCCGACGTGCGGGTCCACGTCCGCGGCAACCACCTCACGCTCGGCGAACCGGCCCCCCGCGTCTTCCCGAGGATCATCGCCGGCGAAGCACAGTCGCCGGTCCCCGCCACGACCAGCGGCCGGTTGGAGTTGGCGAATTGGGTGGCGTCGAAGGCCAACCCTCTGACGGCCAGGGTAATTGTGAACCGCGTCTGGCAGCACCACTTCGGCGAGGGCCTGGTCCGCACTCCGGACAACTTCGGCCGGCTCGGCGAGCGGCCGACGCACCCGGAACTCCTCGACTGGCTGGCCGCCCGCTTCGTCGCCGACGGTTGGAGCCTCAAGGCCCTCCACCGCCGCATCCTCACGACCGCCACTTATCAGCAGTCCGCAGAAATACGGAATGCGGAACTCGAAATGCGGAATGCGGGTCCGAAGGTAGACGCCGCCCCGTCGGGCAATCCGCACTCCGAATTCCGCAATCCGCAATTCGTTGATCCCGACAACCGCCTGCTCTGGAAGTTCCCCCGCCGGCGGCTCGAAGCCGAGGCGGTCCGCGACGCCATGCTGGCGGTGGCCGGCGACCTCGACCGCACGACCGGCGGGACGCTGCTTGAGAGCAAGAACTTCGAGTACGTGACGACCGACAGTTCGCGGAGCCGGACGCGGTACGACAGCCCGCGGCGGAGCCTCTACCTGCCGGTGGTGCGGAACGCGGTGTTCGAGTTCTTCCAGGCGTTCGACTTCGTGGAGCCGCACGTCCCGACGGGGAAGCGGGCGACCACCGTCGTCGCCCCGCAGGCCCTGTTCATCCTCAACAACCCGTTCGTGGCCGCCCGCTCGAAGGCCTTCGCCGACTCGCTCCTGAAGCCGACGGACGTGGCGGACGCCGACCGCGTGCGGGCCGCCTACCCGCGTGCCCTCGCCCGCCCGGCGGCGGCCGACGAGGTGGACCGCGCGCTGAGCTTCCTTCAACGCTACGAGGCGGCTTTGGAGGCGACCGTGAAGGACGCCCCCGCCCG
Organism: Gemmataceae bacterium; assembly: GCA_031426095.1. Taxonomy (GTDB): domain Bacteria; phylum Planctomycetota; class Planctomycetia; order Gemmatales; family Gemmataceae; genus JANPKP01. The sequence continues at coordinate 10,953 of JANPKP010000558.1, read as the reverse complement.
CCGAGCGGCCGCCTGGCAGGCGTGGTGCCACGTCCTCTTCGCGAGCAGCGAGTTCATCACGCTGAACTGAACGATTCCGCCCGTCACTTGAGCGGCGGGGCGATGTACGGCAGTGGCGGTGGCGGGTCCGGCCGGTAGACGCGGACGGCGGCGATCAGCGTGTCCGGCCCGCCGCGGACTTCGAGCCGGTGCTTGCCGGCGGGCAACCCCTGGGCGACGGTAACGACCGTCTCGACGGCCGGGTCGGCGACGCCGGGGGACACGAACTCGTCGGCGAACAGCGGCACGACCTTCCAGCGGACTGCGAGCGTCTTCGACTTGTTGTTGGCCCGGTAGCGGGCGTAGGAGATGTTGTGGTCGCCGGCCTCGATCACAACCCGACCGGACTTCGACACGAACCGCTGGTCGCTGCGGCCCTCGCCGTCGTCCCCGGTGACGGACCCGGACACGCGGAACTTGTACGCCGCCCCGTCCTCCCCCGTCGGCGTCAGGGTCCACGACTCAAGTACACGGGGGGTGACGTTCTTGACTTGGAGGACGCTCGCCACCTGCGGCGACATGTCGAGGGCGGCCCGGGTGTTGGCGTAGAGTTCGGGGAACTCTGACGGCTTCTTGCCGTCGATCCGCACGGCCGCCGGCGGGGCGGTGCCGGGCTTGCAGACGAGGTCGATGCGGTTGCCGTCGAAGTCGAGGGCGAGGGTGCCGTCCTTCCAGGCGAGGTCGCGGCCGACGGCGTGGGTCTTCACCCGGCCCTGCCAGCCCGCCGGGTCGGCCGCCGGGTGGTGCCGGAGGTGAGCCTTGACAACCTCGGCCCGGAGGAACTCGCCGTGGTCGTTCGGGTGCAGCCCGTCGGCGGTGAGGGTCTTCACGGGCAACTCGTAGTGCCGGAGGTACGCCTTCCAGGCCCCGCGGACGTCGGCCAGTTCGGCCCCGTAGCGGTCGGCGACTTTCGGGAGGAAGACGGCGTCCCGCCACGGGAAGCACTCGGTATCCAGCGGCCGGCGGAAGACCTTCGCGGGGTCGGTCTCCTCGTCCACCCGGTCCTTGACGAAGTCGCACAGGTGGTCGGTCTGGATGAGGACGTCGGCGGTGGTCCGCTCGCGGACGCGGCGGACGATGCTCTCGTAGTCGGTCGGCGACCCGTAGACGTGGAACACGAGCAGGTCGGGGTAGAACGGGTAGAGGTCGGCCTCGGCCGTCTTCACCAGGAACTCGGCCATGTACCCGCCGATGGCCCGGTTCTCGGCGATAATGTTGGCGTGCGGGTAGCGCTTGCGGAGGTCGGCGACGACCGGCTTCCACCACTCGCCGGCGGTGATCGACTGGCCGTAGAAGAGGATGCGGACGGTGTTCCGCTTCTGCGGCGTGCTGGTGGCGAGGAGGTGCATCGTGCGCTGCACGCGGGTGCCGTAGGTCTCGACCGGGCCGAGGGTCGGGGGCGGCGGGAACCAGAGCGGCTCGCCCGCGTCCTTCGGCGGCAGGGCGACGACGGCCACGACGGCCAGGGCGGCGAGCGGGCTCATCGGGGCCTCCGGAGCGGGGCGGGTCGGGCGCGGAAGGCTGGGGGATACACGGGGGCCGGCGGGGCGTCAACCCGGGCCGGCGGGCGGGAACGGGGCACCACGAGGGGGCGGGCATGGGAACGTTCTGCAACAGCTTCACCCGGCCGCTCACCCGGCGCGACCTCCTCCGGACATCGGCCAACGGCTTCGGCCTGCTCGCGCTGGCCGACATGCTGAAAGCCGGGGAGCCGCCGGCGGCGAAGGCGGTGAACCCGCTCGCGGTCAAGCCGCCGCACTTCGCCGCGAAGGCCAAGCGGGTGATCTTCCTGTTCATGCACGGCGGCCCGTCGCAGGTGGACACCTTCGACCCGAAGCCGATGCTCGCCAAGTACGACGGTAAGCCGTTCCCCGGGCAGAAGCCGCGGGTCCAGTTCGCGAGTACCGGCGACCTGCTCAAGTCGCAGTGGGAGTTCCGCCCCGGCGGGAGCAGCGGCATCCAGGTGAGCGACCTGTTCCCCGAGGTGCGGAAGCGGGCCGACGACCTGTGCGTGGTCCGCTCCGTCCACGCCGACAACTCGGCCCACGGCGGGGCACTCTTGCAACTCCACACGGGGTCGGACACCTTCGTGCGGCCGAGCGTGGGATCATGGCTCACCTACGGGCTGGGGAGCGAGAACCAGAACCTCCCGGGGTTCATCACCGTCTGCCCGACGCTCGGCCACGGCGGGGTGCAGAACTGGTCGAGCGCGTTCCTCCCGGCGGCGTACCAGGGGACGCCCATCGGCAACTCCGGGGTGCCGGCCAAGCAGGCCCAGATCGCCGACATCCGCGACCCGGCGGCCGCCCCCGACCTCCAGCGGCTCAAGCTCGACCTCGTGCAGGAGATGAACCGCAAGCAACTCGCCGCCGCCGGCCCGGACCAGGCGCTCGAAGGCCGCATCGACGCCTTCGAACTCGCCTTCCGCATGCAGGCGGAAGCCCCGGGCGTCACCGACCTCTCGAAGGAGACGAAGGAGACGCTGGCCCTGTACGGGATCGACGGCGGGCCGGCCGACAACTTCGGCCGCCAGTGCCTCATGGCCCGCCGGTTCGCCGAGGCCGGGGTGCGGTTCATCCAGTGCAGCCACAGCTACAAGTGGGACCAGCACGGCAACCTCAAGGCCGACCACACGAAGAACGCGCTGGAAGTGGACAGGCCGATCGCCGGCCTGCTCGCCGACCTGAAGCGGCGGGGGCTGCTCGACGACACCCTCGTCTGGTGGGGCGGCGAGTTCGGCCGCACGCCCACGGCCCAGGGGCGGGACGGCCGCGACCACAACCCGCACGCCTTCACCCACTGGTTCGCCGGCGGCGGCACCCGGCCCGGGAGCGTGTACGGGGCGACCGACGACTTCGGCTATTACGCCGTCGAGAACAAGGTCCACATGCACGACCTGCACGCGACCATCCTCGCCCTGCTCGGCATGGACCACGAGAGGCTGACGTTCAAGCACGCCGGCCGCGACTTCCGCCTGACCGACGTGAAGGGGCGCGTGGTGAAGGAACTTTTCGCGTAAATCGGGGCGACGCGGCCACCGCCGGCCGCGCCCCTCCCTCACCTCTCGGGGACTACGTCATGAATCGCCGCCTCGCCCTCTTCGCCCTCGGCCTGTTCGCCTTCTCGGCCGCCGCGACGGCCGCGGAACCGGCCCTCACGTTCGAGCTGTACAAGGACGCCGGCGGCGACTTCCGCTGGCGGCTCAAGGCCGGCAACGGGCAGGTGATCGCCACCCCCGGGCAGGCGTACAAGGCGAAGGCCGACGCCAAGGCCGGCGTCGAGCGGATCCAGAAGGACGCCAAGGACCTGACCTTCGAGCTGTACGACGACGCCAAGAAGGAGACCCGCTGGCGGATGAAGGCGAAGAACGGGCAGGTGATCGCCACGAGCGGGCAGGGGTACAAGGCGAAGGCCGACGCCGAGAAGGCGGTCGAGGAGATCAAGGCCGGGGCCGCCGGGGCGAAAGTGGTGGACGACGCCAAGTGATAACGCCCATAATCCGTGACAATCCGTGCGGCCACCCGTTGCGGCGGGTGGCCGTTCCGTTTAGCCTGTCGTCACCCGCCCGTTCTCCCTTTTCCCGCAACCCGAGGTCCCTCCCATGCGCTCCCCGAAGACGCTGCTGCTCCTCGCGGCGGTCGTCGGCCCCGCCGCGTCCGCCGCCCGGGCGGACGTGACGCTCCACCCGCTGTTCACCAGCAACATGGTCCTCCAGCAGGGCGTCGCCGCCCCCGTGTACGGCAAGGCCGACCCCGGCGAAGCCGTCTCCTTCACGCTCACCGGGCCGGACGGCACCGCGTCCGCCTCGAAGCAACCGGTGGTGGCGAAGGCCGACGGGTCGTGGTCGTTCGCCCTCCCGGCCGACCTCAAGGCCGGCACCGGGTACGCCCTCACGGTCAAGGGTAAGAACGCCGTCGAGCTCAAGAACGTGGCCGTCGGCGAGGTCTGGGTCTGCTCCGGGCAGTCGAACATGGAGATGGCCGTCAACGGCAGCGAGACGCCGGACAAGGTGAAGGCCGCGAGCAAGAACCCGAAGATTCGCCTGTTCACGGTGGCGAAGAAGACGTCCCCCACGCCGCTCGACGACTACAAGGACCTGTCGCACCTCAAGGGCTGGGTCGAGTGCGGGCCGGAGACGGTCGGCAGCTTCTCGGCCGTCGGCTACCACTTCGGGGCGTACCTCCAGAAGCACCTGCCGGGGGACGTGCCGGTCGGGCTCATCCACACCTCCTGGGGCGGCACCCCGGCCGAGGCGTGGACGAGCAAAGAAGCCCTCGACGCCGTCCCGTCGCTCAAGCACTACAACGAGAACCTCGCCAAGAAGTTGCAGGACCACGACCCGGCGAAGGCGGACGCGGCGTTCAAGGCGGCGACCGAGAAGTGGAAGGAAACGTCCGCCAAACTCAAGGCCGACGGCAAGCCGGTGCCCCGGGCCCCGCAGAAGCCGGGCGACCCGAACCTGTCCCAGAACTCGCCCGCCCGCCTCTACAACGCCATGCTCCACCCGCTGCTCGGTTACCCGGTGAAGGGGGCGACGTGGTACCAGGGCGAGTCGAACGCGGGCCGGGCGTTCGAGTACCGCACCCTGCTGCCGACGATGATCCAGGACTGGCGGAACAAGTGGCACGCCGAACTGCCGTTCATGGTCGTGCAACTCGCCCCCTACCTGGCGATCAGCAAGGAGCCGCAGGATAGCTCGTGGGCCGAGCTGCGGGAGGCCCAGTACCTGGCCACCAAGGCGCTGCCGAAGGTCGGTCTGTCCGTCATCACCGACGTGGGCGACGAGAAGGACATTCACCCGAAGCCCAAGCAGCCGGTCGGCGAGCGGCTCGCCGTTGCCGCCCTCGCCATCGAGTACGGCCAGAAGGTCGAGCCGATCGGCCCGGTGTACAAGGCGATGGCGGTGGAGGGCGACAAGGCCGTGCTGACGTTCGACCACACCGGCGGCGGGCTGGCCGCGAAGGGCGACAAGCTCACCGGCTTCGTGGTCGCCGGCGAGGACAAGAAGTTCCACAACGCCGACGCCGAGATCAAGGGCGACACGGTGGTGGTGTCGAGCAAGGACGTGCCGAAGCCGGTGGCCGTCCGCTTCGGGTGGGCGAACTATCCGGTCGTCAACCTGTGGGGCAAGAGCGGCCTACCGGCCGTCCCGTTCCGCACCGACGACTTCCCGATGGTGACCGGCCCGAAGGCCGCCCCGCCCGCCGCCCCGAAGGCGAAGGCGGCCGCCTCGGCGAAGTAGGCCCGACATCAGACCGAAACTGAGCGGGCCGGCCGGGGGGCCGGCCCGCTCGTCGTTGACGGGGGTGGAAGGCAGATGGGGCCGACGGTCCTGTTCGTGTACGGCACGCTCAAGCGCGGCCGGGCCAACCACCGCCTGCTCGGCGACAGCCGCTATCTCGGCCCGGCGACCACCGAGCCGCGTTACCGCCTCATCGACCTCGGGCCGTATCCGGCACTCGTCCGCGATGACGACCACGGGCTGGCGGTCCACGGCGAGGTGTGGGAAGTGTCTGCGGCCCGGGTGGCGATACTGGACGAGTTCGAGGGGGTGCCGGACCTGTACGAGCGGGCGGCCGTCGAGGTGATCGGGCGAGAGGGCGACGTGCAGGCGTACTTCTGGAACCGCCCGGTGCCACACGGCCGGCCGAGCGGTGCGGTGTGGCCGTTCGAGGGCGGGTGACAATCCGCATCCACGGTACGCACCCTCATCCCGCCGGTTCGCTCTCGGTCGGTACGAACTCCTCGTAAACGACGAGGCGGCCCGGCCAGTCCGCGAACACCCGCTCGACGATGACGCGAACCTTCTTCCACGACAGGCCGCCGTATCCTACGCCGATCCGGGGAATCGCGATGCTGGTGATGCCTTCGGAGGCTGCCAGTTCACGCATCGTGAGTAGGGCTTGCTCGACCGCCTCGTAACTTGCCCGGGCGTGCCAGAACCGCTCCTGCGTGCCAAGGTTGAAAACGGACGGCAGCCCGTCGGCTTTCCAGAACCAAGCATCGCCGAGATTGAACTGGCGTGGGTCGGCTTTGCACCGCTCGCGGTACTGCTCGAACATTTCCGGATTACGCTCTCGGAAGCCCTTAGCAACCCCTGCCCCCATCGATCCCTGGCAGTTGCAACCGTGGGCGAACGCCTGGACGCCGTGGGCGTTTGCGAACAGGTCGCCGGAGACGAACTCGATTGGCATTCCGTTCCCCCACTCACCGCGTCGGGACCACCGGCTCTACGGTGGCCACCCGTTGTAGCGGCACCTCGATGATAAGCGGGGGCATCTTCCCTGCCGCCGCTGGCTTGCCCGCCACGTTCAGCCTCACCGACTTGGCCTCGTACCCGGGCCTGGACACCCGCAGCACCCACGCCGGCTTCTTGTCGACCACGAAGTCGGCGTCGGTAAGCGGCACTTCGATTCCGAAGGTGCCGTTCGGGCCCGACTGGAACTTCGGCCCCGGGCCGGTGCCGTTGCCGGCCGCGTCGAGGTCGAGGTCGGCCCCGGCCACCGGCAGGCCGTCGGCCGTGACCGTGCCGGTGATCGGGAGCGTGTACGAGCCGGGCGAGCAGCCGCAGAGCATCAAGGCGAGGGCGGCGGGAAGGAGGCGGGTCACGGCGACGCCCTCGGGGTGCGGGGGAGGGGAGCGGCGGCCCCGACGGCCGCACTATAGGCCGAGGACGTCGTTCATCGTGTACCGGCCGGCCGGGCGGTTGGCCAGGAACTTGGCCGCGAGCAGGGCCCCGCGGGCGTAGCTGTCGCGGCTGTGCCCCTTGTGGACGAGTTCGAGCGTCTCGCCGAGGGTGCTGAAGATGACGGTGTGCTCGCCGACGTTGTCCCCGGCCCGCACGGCGTGGACGCCGATCTCCCCGGCCGTCCGCTCGCCGACCAGGCCCTCGCGGCCGTGGACGAACGTCCCCCCGCCCCGGGCGTCGCGGATGATCTCGGCGAAGTGGGCCGCCGTGCCGCTCGGCGAGTCCTTCTTGAAGCGGTGGTGCCGCTCCACGATCTCGGCGTCGAACCCCTTCCCATTCAGGGCCTCGGCCGCGAGCCGGACGAGCTTGAAAAGGACGTTCACCACCAGGCTCATGTTCGGGGCGTAGAGGACCGCCGTCTCGTGGGCGGCCTCCTCGATCTCGGCCTTCTGGGCGTCGGTGTGTCCGGTGGTAGCGACCACCAGCGGCAGCTTGCGGGCGACGCACGCCGGCAGGACGGCGGCCGTCCCCTCGGGGGCCGAGAAGTCGATCACGCAATCGACCCGCACTTCGAGCGGTAGCCCGGCCGTGATCGGCACGCCGGACGGCCCGACCCCGGCGACCGTTCCCGCGTCCTGCCCTTGGAGCGGGCTCGTCGCCGAGTCGAGGGCGGCGACGACCACGAGGTCGGCGTCCTCCCGGGCGAGGGCGACGAGCCGCTGGCCCATGCGGCCGCACGCCCCGTTGATCGCCACGTGCGTTCTCATCCGTTTCTCCTGAATCGGCCGTCACTTCCGGGGAGATTCCGCGTCCAAACCGGGCTCGTCGGACTCTGTAGGGCTGGTATAGTGGGGTCGCCCGCCCACGTCCGAATCGCCCCGCGTCATCTCCTCCGCTCCGTACCGGGGACTGTATCCATGGGCCGCCGACCCTCTCCCGCCCCGCGGCGTTGCCGCCGGGCCTTCACGCTGATCGAATTGCTCGTCGTCATCGCCATCATTGCCGTTCTCATCGGGCTGCTCCTGCCGGCCGTCCAGAAGGTCCGCGAGGCGGCCGCCCGGACGAGCTGCGCGAACAAGATGAAGCAGATCGCCCTGGCCCTGCACAACAACCACGACGCGAACGGCCGGTTCCCGCCCGGGTGCCGGCACGGGACGTTCAAGGAGGCGACGTTCTCGACCGCCAACTGGTGCAGCAGCGCGGGATCGAACGACGTCAACCCGCGGGAGCCGTGGACTGTGGCCATTCTCCCGCAGTTGGAAGACCAAGCCCTGTTCAACTCGTTCGATTTCGACGCGCGATTCACGAGCACGTCGAACGAGTCGAACCCCGGGACCAACAACACCCTGTTCGCCAAGCCGAACTCGAAGTACAAGTGCCCGTCGGACGTCAACAACCTGCCGACGTCCGCGGTCATCGACTACTACGGGGTCCAGGGCGGCGGGGACACCCCCGACTGCTCGACCCAGAGCGGCACCCGGGTGTTCTACCGCAACGGCATCCTGTCGTTCATGTCCCGGATCGGCATCAAGGACGTCACCGACGGCACGTCGAACGTCATGCTGGTCGGGGAGACGAAGTACAGCCTGACCCCGACCGGGCGGAGCGACGGGGCGTACTTCTCGTGGGCCTCGGGGTCGAAGATCGACGCCTTCGGCACCCCGCTCGTGATGGCGGCCGCGAAGGACGCGATCAACTCGAACAAGCAGAACGGGGCGAACTCGGACACGCTGTCCGTGAGCAGCCGGCTGTTCGGCAGCTACCACCCGGGCGGGGCCCAGTTCGCGTTCGCGGACGGGTCGGTCCGGTTCCTCGCCGAGAGCATCCCGCTGACCACCTACCAGCAGCTCGCCGTCCGCAACGACGGCCTGCCGGTGGGCGACGGGCCGTGACGCGGGCGGGGTTCTCGCCCCCGCTCAGGCGTACAGCTCGATCGCCTTGACGATCTCGTCGCGGTCGTTCGGCACCTGGACGGCCCGGTTGGCGAACGCGGCCCGCTTGACGCCGCGCTTGCCGAGCTTCTCGTCGAACGTCCGCGGGTCCGAGCTGTGGTACGCCACCGTCGCGTCCGGGTCTTTGAGCAGGTGCCCGGTGAGGACGCACACGACCCGGTCGGACGGGGCCACGACGCCCTCGGCCACCAGCTTTTTCAGGCCGGCCTCGCTGGCGGCTCTGGCCGGCTCGCAGCCCAGGCCGCCGGCCCCGATCTGGGCCTTGGCGTCGAGGATCTCCTGGTCGTTCGCCTCCCGCACCACGCCGTCGCAGCGGGCCAGCGCCCGCAGGGCCTTCGGCAGGTTCACCGGGCGGTTGATCTCGATGGCGCTGGCCAGGGTGTCGGCCTTCACGTTCCCGGCGTCGAGTGCGGCGAGGTAGTCGGCGTACTTCGCGGCGTCGAACTCCCCCCCGTTCCAGCGGAGGCCGTGCGTCTCGTAGAGCTGGTGGAAGGTGTTGGCCCCGGCCGCGTTCACGACCGCCAGCCGCGGCACCCGGTCGATCAGCCCCAGCTCGGCGAGCTGGATGAAGGCGTTGCCGAACGACGAGACGTTCCCGAGGTTGCCGCCGGGCACCACGATCCAGTCGGGCACCTCCCACCGCAGGGCTTCCAGTACCCTCAGCATGATCGTCTTCTGGCCTTCGAGGCGGAACGGGTTGACGCTGTTGACGAGGTAGATGCCGAGCTTCTGGCTCACCTCCCGCACGCGGCGGAGGGCGTCGTCGAAGTCGCCGGCGATTTGGATCGTGAGGGCCCCGTGTTCGAGGGCCTGCGACAGCTTGCCGTAGGAGATCTTCCCCGACCCGATGAAGATGATAGACCGCATGAGCTGGGTGGCGGCGCAGTAGATGGCCAGGCTGGCGCTGGTGTTCCCGGTGCTCGCGCACGCGGCCCGCTTGGCCCCCACGGTGCGGGCGTGGGTGAACGCCGCCGTCATCCCGTTGTCCTTGAACGACCCGCTCGGGTTCATCCCCTCGTACTGGAGGTACAGCCCGCCCGGCTTCAGGCCCGCGTACCGCCCGACGAAGTCGGCCCGCTGGCAGAGCGTCTGGCCCTCGCCGATGGTCATCACCTTGTCGTCCGGGGCGAACGGCAGGAGGTCGCGGAACCGCCAGACGCCGGAGAAGTTGAGCGGGTGCGAGCGGTCGGCCCACTTCGCCTCGAACGCCCGGAGCGACTTCGGCACCGGCAGCCGGTCCCAGTCGTAAGCCACGTCGTTGAGGCTGCCGCACTTGTGGCACCCGAACGCCGTGTCCGACAGGTCGGCGGTGGCCCGGCAGCGGGGGTTGATGCAGCGTTGGAAGGCGAGGTCGCTCATGCGAAGGAGGCCCGTGGAGAGCAGTGGAGACGCTATGATTCTAGCGGGCCGCCCGGATTCGTTCGACCCCGGCGGGCGGTTTCGTGGTATAACCGCACGTCCCCACCCGAACCCGCCCGAACCCCGCCGCGAACCAGGTCATGCCCACCGCGGTGTTGAGAAGCACGGACAGCCCGAGCTCGCCGGGCGTGCGGAGCTGGAAGCTCTGACCGAGCAGGAATCCGGCGCCCGCGAGCGCGAACACCTCGATGACCGTGCCGCCGGCGAGCAGGACGATCGCGGTGAGCGGCTGTCCCGGGATGAGGCGACCCGCCATGAGCGACGCGAAGTAGGACACGACGAGCTTGCCCAGGAAGTGGATGCCGAAGACGACACTCCCCAGGAGATCCTGCACCAGGCCGGCGGTCGCGCCGACGATCATCGACTCGGCCTTCCGGCCACGCAGCGCCGTCGCCACCGTGACGATGAGGAAGGGATCGAAGACGCGCCGTCCACCCGACAGCTCCATCACGGCGCTGTCGATGATCACGGCCAGCGCGAGACCCGCAAGGATCCAGAGGAGCCGCATCTCAGCCCCCCTTTCGCTGCGATTTGGGAACGGGGCGATCCGCCGTGCGATCGCGCTGGCGGCGACTCTCGTCGAGCATCGCGGCGTCGCTGCCGAGCACGAGCACTTCCTCGAGGCGGCCGAAGTCCACCGCGGGACGCACGATAATCTCCTGCTCCAGCGTGCCGGCGCCATCGACGTTCGACACGGTCCCGACGAGCAGGCCCTTCGGATAGATCTTGTCGAGCCCCGAGGTGATGACGCGATCCCCGGGCGATACGTCGACGAGGAGATCGACGTGCTGCAAGCGGAACGTGTCGCCGGCGCCACTCGTCACGATGGCGTTGATCTGACGGCGCTGGTCGCCG
>JANPKP010000557.1:0-3645 GCA_031426095.1 Gemmataceae bacterium | reverse complement strand
CTGGGCAAGGTCCACCCGATTGCCGTGTCCGGCGTCGGTGGGAAGTTCTTCTACGGCCCGGGCCGGAACGACCGGGAGAGCGACGACGGCGTGTTCGTGAACTTCGAGTTCCCCGGGCCGAAGCACCCGCGGGCCGGCAAGGGCGGGACCGACTCGAACGACGTGGTGGTCGTGTCTTACACCTCGTTCAACACCAACAGCTTCGAAAAGTACGGCGAGTGCGTCATGGGCAGCCGAGGGACCATGATCGTCGAGGAGGAGAAGGACGTCTTCCTGTTCCGCGAGCCGGACAAGGAGAAGAAGACGGCCGGCGGGCGGGACACGAAGGTGACTGTGACGGCCGAGGGGGGCGGGAAGAAGGCGGCGATGGAGGCGACCTCGTCGTGGGGCGGGGGGGGCGGGGCGGCCCTGAGTAAGGCGTCCACGGCCCCGCCGTGGGACAGCGCCGTCCGCGGTTACCGGACGGAGATGGAGCACTTCGCCTACTGCGTCCGCCAGTGGGGCGGGAAGAAGGTCGATTACACCGCGGAGAAGGACGCCGAGGGGCACACCAAGCTCAAGCACGCCGACATCATCCCCCGGTGCCACGGCGAGGTGGCGATGGCCGACGCCATCCTGGCCCTGACGGCGAACATGGCGATGGCCAACAAGCAGCGGATCGAGTTCGACGAGGCGTGGTTCGACCCCGCCTCGGCCGCCGCCCCGGAGCCGCAGTGGGCGGCCAAGCCGCGGGCGAAGGCGTGAGCACGCCGCAGCTATTGCCGTGAGCAAGAAAGCCCGGGGACATCCTCCCCGGGCTTTCTTGCTTTCCCTCCCCCCGGTTTGCCCTTAGAGTGGGCGGCGGTCCCCCGGCCCCGGACGCGCCCGCCATGCCCCCACTCCCCGACCGCGGCGGCCTCCGCCACCGGGTCGCCGACCTCGTCGGCCCCACGGCCGTCCTCGACGGCGTCCGCACCGGCCGCCGGCCCCGCACGTTCGCCGTCCGCTGGCTGTACGTCCTGGGCCTCGGGGCCGTCGTCCTTTACTTCCTCTACATGTGGTCGTCGGAGGCCAGCCGCGACGGCCACCGGGTGCCGCCGGCCCGCATGGCCCGCTTCGCCGAGGAGTTCTTTTACCTGTACGCCGGGGCCCAGTTCCTCGCGGTGTGCCTGCTCACGCCGGCCTACGCGGCCGGGGCGATCACCGACGAGAAGGAGCGGAAGACGCTCGACTTCCTCCTCGCCACCCAGCTCACGGCCCGGGAAATCCTCTTCGGCAAGCTCGGGGTGCGGGTGGCGACCGTCCTCATGTTCGTGCTGGCCGGGCTGCCGATCCTGGCCGGCGTCCAGTTCTTCGGCGGCATCGACCCCGAACTACTGCTCCTCACCACGGTCCTGACGCTCGTGACCGTGGTGTCGCTGGCCTCGGTGTCGCTGCTCGCCTCGGTGCTGGCGAAGCGGACGCGGGACGCCCTCGGGCTGACGTACAGCGTCGGCCTCGCTTACCTCGTCGTGTCGGGCATGTGGTACGCCGAGGCCCAGCAGGCGGTCGGGCGGAACGTCAGCATCGACGCCGCCTTGCTGGAGGCGAATTTGGCCGCGGCCGGGGCGTTCGGGGCCGGGAACCCGGGGGTGGTGGCCGACCAACTGGGGAAGCGGGCCTCCGGCTCGGTCATGTCGGCCGTTTGGGCGGTCGGCTGGCGGTACGCGGCGTTCCACCTCGCGGTCGCGGCCGGGGCGTTCGCCGTGGGGTCGCTGCGGCTGCGGGCGGCGGCGCGGGCGCAACACTCGCCGCCGCGGTCCCGGTGGGTGAGGGTGCTCTCCGGCGAGCGGACCGCGGCCCGGCGGCACCCGCCGGTCGGCGACGACGCCATGTTCTGGAAGGAGGTCTACGTCGAGCCGGGGGCCGGGTCGCGGCTCACGTCCCGGGTGGCGGCGGCGGTGGTCGTGACGGCCGTGGTGGTGTCGTTCGGCAGCGCCCTGCTCGATGCCCTCGCGTACTCGCGCTACTCGACGCCGGGTGCCATCCTCCGCGAGAGAATCAACACGTGGGTCATGGTGATCTCGTCGGGGTTCGGGAGCATCGTGCTCCTGCGGGCGGCGGTGACGGCGGCCGGGGCGGTGACGCGGGAAAAGGAGCGGGACACGGCCGTGAGCCTGCAAACGACGCCGCTGACGGCCCGGGAGGTGGTGGCCGGGAAGCTCTGGGGGGCGGCCCTCGGGCAGCGGAAGTCGCTCTACCTGCTCGCCGGCGTGTGGGCCGTCGGCGTCCTGACCGGGGCGGTGTCCGTCCTCGGCGCGATGGCCTGGGCGGTCGCCTTCCCGGTCTACCTGGCCGGGTACAGCGCCCTCGGCCTCTACTGCTCCACCAAGGCCCGGACCACGCTCGCGGCCACCGTGTCGGCGGTGGCCGCGGCCCTGTTCTTCTCCGGCGGGTTCTGGGCGTTCATCGGCTGCTGTTGCGCGGCCGGGTCGGTCGGCGGCCCGTTCCGCGACTTCCCGGAGTGGCTGGCGGTCCTCCTCGGCTCGTTCGCCGTGTCGCTCACCCCGCCGGCCGTCCTCGCCCTGGTGGGGCTCCCCCCGGACAACCTGGAGCGGGCCTTCCGGCGGGACTTCGACGGCGGCAAGTTGGTCGCCGGCGTGATCGGGGCGTCGGCGGCACTGGCCGTCTGGATTGGGCTGGGCGTCGGCTTCGCGTCGGCGGCGTGGCGGCGGTGCTGCGTGCTGCTGAACCGACAGGAGTGAGGTGAGCGTTACCGGATTTTACCGCAAAAACGCGATTGCGGTCGCCACATGGCCCTGCCCGTTAAGGAGATGCGGTGACCGTTACCACATTTCACGGTAAAGCGGGAGAAAAGCAAGTTCCGCCGCCGATCCACGCCCCCGCTTAACCCGCTGAACCGCTGACGGCGTCCGCCAGCCCTTCGCGGTAACTCGGGAACGCCGGCGTCCACGGAAGCCCCCGCGCCTTGCGGTTGGACACGCGGCGGTTCGGCTCCGCGTGCCCGGGGGGCGAGGGCGGGGCGAACGCGGCCGGCGGGGCGGCGAGGAGTTCGGCCGCACGGGTGTAGAAGTCGCGGCGGGTCACGGGGGTGCCGTCGGACACCGTGTACGTCTCACCCGGCGGGGCGTGGGCCTCGGCCGCGAGGACGGCCGCCGCCCCGTCGGCGACGTGGACGAGGTTCAGCCACTTGTCCGCGTCGCCGGCCAGCGGCTCGCCCCGCAAGAGGGCCGCCCTCCGCAGGACGCGGCCCGGCCCGTACAGCCCGACGAAGCGCAGGATCACGGCGTCGGGCCGGCGTTTCCGCAGGAGCGTCTCGGCGTCCAGAACCACCCGGCCCGACTCCTCCGTCGGCTCCGTCGGGCTGGTCTCGTCCACCCACTCGCCGCCGGTCTGGCCGTAGACGCTCGTGCTGCTGACGTACACGAACGTCCCGCCCGGCGGGAGGGCGTCGAGGACGTTCGCCAGCCCTTGGACGTAGACCTCGCGCATCGGCTTCCCCGCCGAGCGGTCGAGGCCGACGGCGTAGAGAGTGGTGGAGGCCCGCGGTAAGTGGCGCAAGCCGGCGGGATCGAGAACGTCCCCCGTGACCGGGGTGAGGCCGGCGGCCGCGAACTCGGCGGCCCGGGAGCGGGTGAGGGCGGCCACCGCCCGCCCGGCGGCGAG
>JANPKP010000556.1:0-6588 GCA_031426095.1 Gemmataceae bacterium | reverse complement strand
AAAGCCCGCCCGCTGCAGCGGGCGGGCTTTCGGCACGACACCATTGATAGCCCGGATGATTCGCTGCCGCCACGGAAAGCACCCCGTCGAGGGTCACAAGACAATCGGTGGTCGCGACTTGCGGTGATCGGGCGTGAGTGGGCAGCGGAAACAGTCTGGTTCGAGTGGGCCCCGGCGGTTCCGTGGGTGACGGGTTCTTCGGCCTCAGCTCATCGAACTTCGCCGCAGAAAAACGACACCGCCCGGACCGTTCGCTCACGCGACCAGGGCCGGGCGGCATCGGCGGATTTCGTCCGGCCCGCATTGGCCGGACGGGAACAGGAAGAGCAGTCGATTTCGTCGGACGGGGGGCCCCTCCTCCGCTCCGCTCCATTCCGCTTCGCTACGGACGGCACGGCTCCGCCCACATTAGTTGCCCGCCGGACGCGACGGAACTCGGGCCAAGCGCAGGCCGAGGATGCTGCCCCGGTACGACGGCGCGTTCCGGTCGCGGAGCGCCGCCTGGCACTCCGAGCCGAGGCTGTCCCAGCTACCGCCCCGGCTCACCCGGTTCGAGGCCGCCCCCTTCGGATCGTACAGGTCGGAGCACCACTGCCACACGTTGCCGTGCATGTCGTACAGGCCCAACTTGTTCGCCGCGTACGACCCCACCTTCGCCGGCCGCCCCAGGAACGGACCCTTCTCGCCGTTCCCGAACGGATGGTTGCCGTTGAAGTTGGCCTGGTTCGAGGAGAGGTCGTTCGTCGGCTTCGCAAAGTAGTAGTGATGCGAAGCCTCTTCTTCGGACGTGACCCCACCCCGACAGGAATATTCCCACTCCGCTTCCGTCGGCAAGCGATACGCCCAACCCTTTCCCTTCTCTTTCTCGTTCAGCTTCGCCACGAACTCCTGGCAGTCCTCCCACGACACCCTCTCCACCGGGAACAACTTCAACTCCTCGTCCTTGATGTCCTTGACCTTGTCCTTGCCCGTACCGTCGCGGGAGTAGTAACTCGGGTTCTCGCCCATCACCGCCCGCCACTGATCCTGCGTGACCGCGTGAATCGCGATCTCGAAATCCTCCTTGATCGCCGTCTTCTTCGCCGAACCCTTCTCGCCGTTCCACCCCATGTAGAACGTCCCCTTCGGCAGTGGCACGAACTTCATCCCCAGCGGGCCGTCCTTCGGCTTCGGGGGCTCCGCACCGGCGGAAGTGGCCGTCAGGACAGCGACCAAGCACGACGCACACACGAGCAGACGCGCGGACATGACGGGCTCCATCAGGAACACGGAACGAACGGGGAACGGGGCACTCCGGGGAACTGCTTCCCGACCACGCCGCCACCCGGCCTCCGGGCGATCGGTGACCGCGAACTTGGTAGGCACCGGCGGCACCGGAATCGGGGGAGCAGGTTCTCGGAGGCCCGATCGTACCGCATTGAGCGGGACGTGCCAACACGCCCGACCCGGAACACGAATCCAGAGGTGACAGAACCCGTCCGTGTTCGTTGAAAGTTGTCGTCGCATCGTCGTGCGGCTGGGCGGCAGTTGGCCGAACCGGCACTTCTTCGAGCGAGTTGCCGAGCACGTCTGTCGGCGACCGGCCGTGCCCCACTTCGGGACCGGATGGAACGAGAACAACCCGGAAAGTGGGATGGGGTGAGGGCCGGTGCGTCCCGAGCGCCCGAACAGCTCTTCGATGGCTCAGAACACACACATATCAGCGAGAAACTCCGGCAGACATGCACTCCTGAATCATCCGCGATAGGCCCATCGGCCCCCGCCCGGGGAGGGCTTGACACGCCGGCGGGTTGCAGTCATAGGCCGGCTCACGGTGGGGGCAGTCCGTCGGCAACTGGGGGGAACGGCCGTGCGAATCGGAAACAGGGTAGGCGGCGCACTCCTGGCACTGGCCGGCGTCGCCGGGCCGGCGGCGGCCCAGGGGATGCCGGGGGCGGTCGTCGGCTCGGGCATGACCATTTCCCCGGTCGGGTCCAAGAACCTGCCGGGCGTCGGTTCGCCGGTCGGCGGTCAGGTCGGCAACGGCGTGTCGCCGCCGAACATGCTCGGCGTCAACCCGGCGACGGTCGACCCGAAGCTCCTCGCGGCCCCGCTCCCGACGCAAACGGCGACCGGCCAGTCGCTCGTCGCCCGGGCGCTCGCCGGCGTCACGAGCCTGTTCGCGCCCAAGCCGGCCGGCACCGTGGCCCGGCCGCCGTGGGTGCCGGGCATCAGCCGGCGGAACCGCGAGCGGGCCGAGCAGCGGGCCGCCTTCCGGCGGGATTAAACAGGAAGGGAATGAACCACAGAGTCACAGAGGGCACCGAGGGAAGAGACACGCGAGTCGAACGAGGCCCTGTTTTAAAACACGGGATTCACGTCTTCTCGGTGTTTGCTTCCTCGGTGCCCTCTGTGACTCTGCGGTTCATGTCTTCGGGCTTTCCCCCCTGGCAAAGGCGGGGTGTTGTGCCGGTCTTGCCGGCCGGGTTAGAATGGGGCGACCCCGATCCCCGGCCGGCGGGTGGTGGCCGCCCGATCCGCCCGCTAGGCTCCTAACGGGACCGCCCGCACATTCCGCCCCCGCGAAAGGGCCCGGCCGTGGCACTGACTCCGGTCGACCGCGACCTCCTGAAGCGGTGCTTGAACCAGGAGGCGGGGTCGTGGAACGACTTCGTCGACCGGTACTTGAGCCTCATCTACCACGTCATCGGGTACACCGCCCACCTGCGGAGCTTCCGCCTCGCCCCCGAGGACACGGAGGACGTGGCCGCCGAGGTGCTTCTGCGGATCGTCGCCGACGACTTCAAAGTCCTCCGCCAGTTCCGCGGCGACGCCACCCTGGCCACGTACCTCACCGTGGTGTCCCGCCGCATCACGGTGGCCGAACTCCGCCGCCGGCAGACCCAGCGGGACGCCGTGAACCGCGGCCTCCCCCGCCCGTCGGACCCCGAAATGGGGCCGATCGACGACGCCCCGGTGGCGCAAAAGAGCATGGAGAGCCTGGAGGAAGTCGAGAAGCTGCTGCGGCGGCTCGGCGGCAAGGAGCGGGACATCGTGCGGCTGTACTACCTCGAAGGCCGCACCTACGAGGAGATCAGCACGGCGGTGGACGTGCCGGTGAACACCATCGGGGCGATCCTGTCGCGGGCCCGCAAGAAGCTCCGGTCGCTCACCACGTCGTCGGTCGAAGTGCCGACCATCCCCCGGCCGAAGCCGGCGGCCAAGCCGCCGTCCGCCCCGCCCCCGCCGCGCGAGGCCCGCAAGCCGAAGGCCAAGCCGCAGTGACGAGCCGCACCCGGAGGGAACCGCCATGAGCCGCCTCGCCCCCAGGGGGGCCGCCCCGTCGGACGTCGTCTACCCCGACTCGGACGGCAAGCCCATCGCCGACAACACCCTTCAGTTCGAGTGGATTCAGACGCTCCAGGGTAACCTCGACGCCCTGTTCGGCGACCGCCCGGACGTGTTCGTGGCCGGGGACAACCTCATCTACGCCGTGGAGGGCGACCCCAAGGCCCGCCAGGCCCCCGACGTTTACGTGGCGTTCGGCCGGCCGAAGGGGCACCGCGGCAGCTACAAGGTGTGGGCCGAGGGCGGAATCTTCCCGCAGGTGGTGATCGAGGTGCTATCGCCGGGCAACCGCAAGGCGGAACTGGCCCGCAAGTTCGCCTTCTACGACCGGCACGGGGCCGAGGAGTATTACGTCCTCGACCCGGACCGGAACACGCTCAAGGTCTACGTCCGCCGCGACGGCAAGCTCGACCCCGTGCCCGACCCGAACGGCTGGGTCAGCCCCCGCCTCGGCATCCGGTTCGACACGGGCGGGCCGGCGGTCGTGGTGTCCGGCCCGGACGGTGAACGGTTCCGCACGTTCGTGGAAGCCGGGGCACGCGCCGACCGGCTGGCGGCCAAGCTCCGCGAACTCGGCGTCGACCCGGACGCGCTCTGACGGGCCACCCGGCCTTGCCCGCCGGCGGGGGGTTGCCGTAAGCTCGCCGGCCGAGCCGAACGCCCCCGGACGGAGCCGCCCCGATGTTCGCCCGCGTCTGGACCGTCGCCCTCGTCGCGGCCGCCGCCGCCGTGGCCCTCGCCGGCCCCCCGTCCACGCTCCCGCCGCCCGCCCCGCCGCCGATCCCCGAGCCGCTCGCCCCCACCCCGCCGCCGAAGGACGCCCCGCCGCCCGAGCCGGTGGTGCTGGAGCGGTTCACCGTCCCGAAGGGCGGGGACGCCTTCCTCGTCCCGGTCACGATGGCCGGCAAACAGCGGCTCTTCCTCCTCGACACCGGGTGCAGTCACACCGTCGTCGATTCGGCCCTGCTCGCCGGCCCCGCCCTCGACGTGGTCGCCGGCAACACCCCGGACGGGGCCGTCGAGGGCCGAGTTTTCGCCCCGCCGAAGGCGAGCGTGGGCGAGCTCGGCTTTGAGGGGGTGGGGGCCGTGATCGGGTTCGACCTCCGGCCGATGCGCGAGGCCCTCGGCCACCCGATCGACGGGCTGCTCGGGATGGACTTCCTCGGCCGCCGCGTCGTCCGGGCCGACTTCGACCGCGGGGAAGTGCTGTTCCTGTCGGCGGCCGGCCCGGGGTGCGGCGACCCGATCCCGATGCGGTCGCGGCGGGGGGAGGTACCCAAAGTCCGCGGCACCGTCGCCGGGGCCGGGGAGGTCGAGTTCGACCTCGACACGGGGTTCGGGGCGGTCCACGGGGCGTCCCTCGACCCGGCGACGTTCGAGGCCCTCAGGCGGGCCGACGCCCTGCGGGTGATCGGCGTCCACCACTCGCGGTCGGCGGCCGGGGACACGGCCCGGCCGCTCGGCCGGGCCGCCAAGTTGACCGTCGGCCCGGCGACCTTTCCCGACCCGGTGTTCGACGTTTCGCGCCGCCCGCTGTTGGGAATCAACTTCCTGGCCCGGTTCGTGGTCACGTTCGACTTCCCGGCCAACGCCCTCTACCTGAAAGCCGGGGCGGGGGCGGCCGGCCCGGCGAAGTGGAACCGGAGCGGGGTGCGGCTCCTCCTGCGGGGCGGGGCGGCGGTCCTGCAAGCCGTGAGCCCGGACGGCCCGGGGGCGAAGGCGGGGGTGGCGGCCGGGGACGTGCTCGTGTCGGCCGGCGGGGCGAAGGCGGGGGCCGCGGGCCTCTACCAGTTCCGCGAGGCCCTCGCCGCGCCGGGGAAGCTAACGGTCGTCGTCCGCCGGGGCGACGCGGACCACACGCTCACGCTCGACAACGGGCCGTGACGGCGGTCAGCCCTTCTTCTTGCGGCCCTTCTTCCGGGCCGGCTCCGCCAGCCGCTCGAACAGCTTCGCCAGCGGCAGCCGGAAGCCGGGCAGCACGTCCCCGCCGTCGAGGACGTCGACCGCCGTCCGCGCGTCCGGGGCGGTGTAGGCGTCCGCCGTCCGCTTCGCCGGGTCGATCTCCCACACCAGCCGGACGCCGGCCCGGAAGTACTCGCCCCGCTTGCGTTCCATCTCGGCCCGGGTGTTGTCCGGGCTCAGCACCTCGACAGCCAAGTCCGGGATCAGGGTGCTGATCGGCTCGCCCGGCACGGTCCGATCGGGCCGCTTGTCCCACGAGACGAAACAGACATCCGGCCCCCGGACGAGGTTCGGCAACATTTCGATGAGGGCGTCCGGGGCGTACAGGAAGCCCCAGTCGTTCGCCTGGAGGAACGTCCGGAGCAGGAAAATCAATTCCGCCGCCAGAAAGGACTCGGGCGATCCCGTCGGCTTCTCCACGAGGGTGCGGTCCACGAGTTCGTACAGCTTATCCTCGGTGGCGTGCAGCCGAATGAGGTCGCGTTTCGTGGCGGTGCCGAGGGGGGGGTCGAGACACACCCGGGAAGCGGGGACGCCCCCCAAGTGGGTGAGCAGTTCGCCGACGTTGTGAAACTGGAGCCGCGGGCGTTTGGCAGCCGGCTTCGGACGGGGCTTCACACCGGGCATGGCGGGGCTCCTTCTCGCGGGCGGGGTCGCTGTCGGTTAAGATACCCCACAACCGCCCCCGCCCCAACCCCGCCCGCGGACGTGACGCATGCTCCCGGCCGACGTGCTCGCCCAGGTCCGCCGGCTGCACATCAAGGCCCGCCGGCTCGTCGCCGACGCCCTCGGGGGGGAGTACCATTCCGCGTTCAAGGGGACCGGCCTCTTGTTCGACGAGGTCCGCGAGTACCAGCCGGGCGACGACGTGCGGGCCATCGACTGGAACGTCACCGCCCGCATGGGCCACCCCTTCATCAAGCGGTACGTCGAGGAGCGGGAGCTGACCGTGCTGCTCGCCGTGGACGTGTCCGCCAGCCAGCGGTTCGGCACGCGGGGGCGGACCAAGCGTGCGGTCGCGGCCGAACTCGCGGCGCTGCTCGCCCTCTGTGCGGCGGGCAACGGCGACCGCGTCGGGCTGGTCCTGTTCACCGACCGCGTGGAACGGTACGTCCCGCCCGACCGGGGGCCGCGGCACGTGTTGCGGGTGCTGCGCGACGTGCTGGCGTTCGAGCCGAAACGGCCCGGCACCGACCTCGCGGCGGCCCTCGATTACGTCAACAAAGTGCGCCGCCGGCGGGCGGTGGTGTTCGTGCTGGGCGACTTCGTGGACGCCGCCCCGGGGTCGGCCGCGGAGGC
>JANPKP010000555.1:0-4594 GCA_031426095.1 Gemmataceae bacterium | reverse complement strand
GACGCCCCGAGGCCCGCGTAGGCGGCGTCCGACGCGCACCCGGTGGCCGCCCGGCGGGCCGCCACCGCGGCCGCGAACGCGGTCGGGCCGAGGGAGCGGGGGTCGATCCCCGCCCGGTCGCGGACCAGCACTTCCACCGGGCCGGGCGTCACGCCGCACCCCCGTTCAGCACCCCGAGGGCACCCGCCGGCAGGAGCGCGTCCACGTCGAGGATTCGCAGGACGTCGGCCCCGTCGGCCACGGCCGGGCCGAGGTCCGCGCCGCCGGCCGACGCGACGGCGAGTGACCGCCCGGGGGCCGGCGGCACCTCGCGCACGTCGGCCACCCGCGAGGCCAGGAGGCCCAGGAGCGCGTCCGGGTCGGCGGCCCCGGGGAAGGGGACCAGCACGATGCGGCTGCTGAGCCGGTCGGGGCAGGGGCCGGCCCCGGCGAGGCGGTGGAGGTCGACCACCGGGACCGCCCGCCCGCGGTGGACGAACACCCCCGCGAGCCACCCCGGCCCCCCTGCCGGCGGCGCGAGCGGCACCCGGGGCACGACCGCCCGCACGCGGCGGACATCCACCGCGACCCGGTCTCGGCCGACCTCGAAGGCGAGTGCGAGCATGGTGTGGAGTCGGAAATGAACCACAGAGTCACAGAGGGCACCGAGGGAAGAAACACGCGAGAAGAAAAGTTCGTTCTTCAAAATGCACTTCGGGTCTTCTCTCGTGTTCGGCTCGGCTCCGTGTTCTCCGTGACTCTGTGTTTCATCCGCCTTTCATTGCTAAACCTTAAACTGCGCGATCTCCGCGTTCACGCCCTCGACCGAGCCCCGCAGGTGGGTCGTCGCCCGCTCGAACTCCTGCACCGCCTTCGCCGACTGCCTGGCCCCGTCGGCGATCGTCGTCATCGCCTCCGTGATCTGGTCGGCCCCGATGGCCTGGTTCCGCATCCCGTCCGTCACGAGTTGGAAGCGGGTGCTCAGCCCTTGCACCTCGTGGATGATCTCCCCCGTCATCTGGCCGACCGACGTGACCCGGCTCACGCCCGAGCGGACCTCGTCGGCGAACTTGTCCATCTGCATGACCCCGGCCGAGACGGCGTCCTGCATCTGCCGGACCATGCCGCCGATGTCCAGGGTGGCCACCGCCGTCTGGTCGGCGAGCCGGCGGATTTCGCGGGCCACCACCAGGAACCCGCGGCCGTACTCGCCGGCCTTCTCGGCCTCGATGGCCGCGTTCACCGAGAGCAGGTTCGTCTGGTCGGCGACGCGGGTGATGGCCGCCACCACGGCGAAGATGCCGTCCGCCTTCTCGCGGATCACCCCGAGCTTGGCCGACACCGACGTGGTGGACTCGACCAACTGCTTCATCTCGCCGGCCATGCGGGTCAGGTTCTCCAGCCCCTTCGCGGCCAGGGCGGCCGCCTGGGTGGACCGCTCGTTCACCTCCGTCATGGTGCCGGACAGGTCCCGCGTGGTGGCCGAGATCTCCCGCACCGACGCGGCGACCTCGGTGGTGGACGTGCTCAGGTCCTGCACCGTCCCCTCCTGCCCGCGGGCCGTGGCCGCGATCTCGGACGCCACGGACAGCAGCTGCAGGCTCGCCTCCCGGACCTTGCTCACGATCGTCTGGTACTTGAAGATCATGCCGTTGATGCCCTCGGCCAGGTGGCCGAGTTCGTCGCCCGACGTGACCGGGACGCGGGCCGTCAGGTCGCTCCCGCCGGCGGCCATCTCCTGGACGCGGGTGTTGAGGACGTTCGTGGCGGCCACGATCCGGCTCATGAGCCACAGCCCGGCCCCGCCGAGGGCGAGGACCACGAGCCCGCTCACGACGCTGGTGGTGACGAACCAGAAGCGGGCGTCGGCCCCGGCCTGGGTTTCAACCCGGCGGGTGTCGGCCGCCACCTTGTCGATGAGCGCGAACGCGACCTGCCGGTGCTCGTCGAAGCGGGGGCGGATCTTCTCCCGCAACACCTGGGAGGCCTTCGCCGGCTCCTTGCCCACGAGCGGCAGGTACTCCGCCTCGGCGAGCCGGAACAACTCGGCGGCCGGCCGGTGGGTTGTCGTCTGGAGGGCCGCCTTCACGTCCCCGTCGGGCAACACCCTCAGCCACTCCTCACGCCGCTTCTGGTACGCCGCCTCCAGGTCGCGGTAGCGGGCGACGAGTTGCCGCACGTCGGCCGGGTCGGTCGCCCCCTCCAACTCCTGGAGCGCGAGGTACGGATGGCTGATGTAGAGGACGGGCGGGGTGAAGGATTCGAGCAGATCCTTCTCGGCGTCGATGGCCTTGTACACGGGGCCGTCGATCCGGTAGACGTACTGGAGGTAGCCGGTGAGGAGCAGGACGACGGCCACGACGGCCGTGTACCCCACGAGCAGGCCGTAGAGCTTGGTGCGGATCGACGACTTGCTGATTCGGGACATGCGGCGTCCGCCGGGCCGGGAGCGGGGTCGTGGGGAAGTCCCTTGATGCTACCGGACGTTGCGGCCGCGCGAACGCGGAAACGGACGGGTTGCCCCGGTTCGCCCGCCCGCCGGACCGGCACAACCGCTACCGGGCGGGGTTGTGACGGCCGGCCGCGGGCGTGGTACGATGGCGGCCCCGCCCGCCCCGGGGGGTTACCCGTGCCACAATTCCCCGTCGTCGTACCATTTCTAATGCTCGCCGCGGGGCGCGTCGGCGGCCCCTATCCCCCGAGACCGGGTCCGGCCGCCATTCTACTTCCCGACCCGCGTCGGGGCGACGTGGGAGTACGACGACGACAGACAGTGAAGGAAGCCGTGACGGCCGTCGAGACCGTGGACGGGGTGCGGTCGTGACCGTCGGCCGCGTCGCCCCCGGCCGGCCGCCGCGGGGCGGGCGGCGGGTGGCCGTGTCCGACGCGGGCTTGACGGAGATGGGCGGCGTTAGCGGTGGATTCGGGGGCGGGCCCGGGGGCACGCCTGGACAGGCGCTCGAACTGCCCCACAAGCGCAGGGAGAAATGGAACCGTCGGCCGGTGGACTTACACGGCCGGCGAGCCCGAGGAAGTCGAGGTGCCGGCCGGGCTCTACACCGCCCTGCCGGTCGACGCCGTGCCCGCCGCAAAGCGGGCGGGCATCCCCGTCACGAAGGTCACGTCGTGGTACGCCCCCGGGGTCGGCCTGGTGCTGCGGATGACGGGCGACAGTGAGCGCGTGCCGACGGCGTTCACGCCGGGGAAGTGAGGCGCGAAATTGTAGGGTGAGTCAAGGCCCCCCGAGCGGGCCTTGACTCACCCTACGAAAACGACGCCCCTCAGATCCCGCCCACGAACGCCCCGTCGGGGAAGCCGGCGAACGGGTCCACCTCCAGCACCTTCTTGCGGTCGTTCAGGCGGTACGCCCGCAGCACCGCCGGAAGGCCGGGGCCGGGAACGGTCAGCAACTCCGGCGTCCCGTTCCCGGTGAGGTCGGCGAGGCCGACGTGGACGCCGCCGCGAAAGTCGGGCTGCGTCACCACGATGTCGGCAATCGACTGCCCACGGAGGGGGTTGAACACACGGGCGATGGGGCCGCCGCCGTTGTCCGCCCCGACCGCCACGAGGGCGTTGCCGCCCGGCCGGGGGGCGGCGGCCACCCACACCCCGCCCTGCCACGTCGCCTCGAAGGCGTTGAACTCGGCGATCGGCTTCCCGGTCCTGGCGAGGTCGAAGACCCGCACCGTTGGCGGGTACGGGCAGGGGCCGGGGGCGGCGATCAGGTCGGTCACGCCGTCGCCGTTCACGTCGGCCAGGGCCACCCGGGCACCCCCCGTGAGCTGCTCGGGGAACGCGAAGAACGACACCACCTCTTTGCCGCTGCCGAGGTCGAAGACCCGGACGTGCGGCGCGCCGCCGGGCCCGGGGCCGACCGCCACCAGGGCCCGCCCGTTCTTGTCGCGTGCCGCGGCCGCCACGTTCACCCCGGCCTTCATCCCCTCGTCGTAGGCCAGGAACTCGGCAATCTTCGAGGCGTCGCGGCCGTCGAACACGCGGACGAGCGGGGCCATCCCCGGGCCGGGGGCGGTGACGAGGTCGGGCACCCCGTCGCCGTTGATGTCGGCCAGCACGGGCCGCACGCCGCCGGCGAACTGCTCGTCGTAGGCGTAGAAGTCGTGGAGCGTCTCCCCCTTCCCGTCGAAGACGCGGACCCGCGGCCCGCCGTTGGCCGCCGGCCCGACGGCGAACCGGGCGGTGGCGAACTTACCGACCGGGGCCGCCGGCGGGGCGGGCAACGGGGCCCGCCGCGGGAGGCTCGGGTCGTAAGGCTCGGGGAAGACCGGCGGCGGGGGCGGCCCCTGGGCCGGGACGGCGAGCCCGGCGGCCCCCACGGCGAGGAGGGCGGCGGCGGCACGGAAGCGAATCATGGTGGCCTCCCGAATCGGAAGGAAAGTTAAAGTCCGCCCATTTTGACGCGAACGGCGTGCCGCCTTGCACGAGTCGGGGCGTCCGGACGAGGAAATTCGGCGACGCTCCCGCGGTACCGCAAAATGTGGGAGCGGTCTCCACAAGTCGCTCACGCTCAGCAACATCCGGCCGACAGGACACGCGATATGCGGTTAAAACGGGTACCGCGCACGAGAACGCCGGTCGGAGGGTGGCCCCCGACAGG
>JANPKP010000554.1:0-44270 GCA_031426095.1 Gemmataceae bacterium | reverse complement strand
AGGGCGGCGACGGCGGCCGCCGGGCGTCGGGCGATCATGGGGCGGGCCTCGGGGGTAAATTGGTCCGGGAGGAACGGGGGCCGCGGTCGGCCCCCGAGGATGTCACGGCTTGACGATCTGGATCAACTCGGCGGCCACCGGCTCGGGGGCGGCCTTGAAATCGACCTCCTTGACCGCCCCGCCGTCGACGGCCCCGGCCGCGTCGGGGACGATGATCTCACGCTTGAGGGCCTTGCCGCCGACCGTCACGGTCTTGACCTGGCGGGAGAGCTTGGCCGTCTTCATGAGGGCGTCCTGGAGCGAGGACAGGTCGCGGCGGGCGGCCTCCGACTTGGCGGTTTCCGGCAGCCGCCGGGGCAGGCTGACGCTCCGGGGCACGCCGGCCTCGCCGCCGTCCGCCGGGGCCTCGGCGAACACCTCGACCCGGATGCGGCCGGCCTTGTCGCCGAGTTCGTTCTGGGCGACGTAGTCCCGGGCCTCGTCCCCGACCAGGACCTTGAACGGGGCGTACTTGCCGCCTTCCTGGTAGAACCCCTTGACCTTGATCTCCTGGTTCGGGGCCAGCACCCACTTGCGGCAGGTGGCGGAGTCCTGCGTCTCCTGGAAGATGGTGCTCATCTCGTTCAACTTGAGGACCACCCCGAGCTTCTGGGGGCTGTTGTTCTTGAGGGCGATCACCACCACGCTGCCGGCGGCCGGGCTCGTGACCTCCCACTTGGCGGACGCGCTGGCCGACGGCCGGACGGCGACGGGCTCGTCCCCGGACAGGAGTTGGAAGGCGACCCCGCCGATGTCGCCGAGCGACGGCGGGGCGGGCAGGTCGAGGTTGCCGGTGTCGGGGCCGGTCGAGCCGCCGGGGGGCGTCCCGCCGCCGTCGTCGGACGAGGACGACTCGCCGTCCCGCCGGCGGGCCTCGCCGATGGCGAACCGGTCGCCGTCGATGCCCCGCCGCAAGGCCCCGCCCCGCTTGGCCACGTTGAAGCGGTGGCCCAGGTCGGCCAGAACTAGCCGGTCGGTCTCGATCGTGAACTCGTCGATCTTGACGACCTTGGTGGGGTCGGCCGCGGTGAACATCTCGATCACCACCGTCGTCTTGAGCATGTCGCCGCTGCACCGCACCTCGCCGGTCAGGAAGGCGTCGGCCTTGACCTTGGCGGTGCCCCAGGCGAGGGGGTAGGCGGCGGCGAACAGCTTGGCCCGGTCGGCCGGGTGGGTGTACCAGGCCCCGACCTTGTTGATGGCGGCGACGTGGTTCGGGTCGCGGATCACCCCGACCGGGCTGGCACGGTCGGCGTGGATGACCAGGGCGTTCTCCAGCCGGGCGGCCAGCCCGTCGTTGATCGGGCCGGCCGAGAAGCTCTCGGGCCGCTTCCCCCGCTCGACCCGGAAGCGGAGGACGCCGACGTTCTTGACCCCCTGCTTGCGGAGGGCGTCGAGCACCACCGGGGCGTGTTCGTTGAGCTTCGCGTCGATCCGGTCGGCCCGGGCCGAGCCGGCGGTGGCGGCGGCCGCCACGCAGGCGGACAGGGCGACGGTGAGACATCGTGTCATGGGGCGACCTCGTGGGGGCGTGGGCGGGTGGAGGGCTCCGGCCGCCGGGCGGGGCGGCCGGCGGGTTGTCACTTGCTGCCGCGCGGGGGGCGGCCACCGGCACCGCCGCGGGGGGCCGGCTCCGGTCGCTCCCGGGGGGCGAACAGCCCGCCCTGGCGGGGTTCGGCGCCCTGGCGGGGTTCGGGCTTCTCCTTGGGGGCGAAGAGGCCGCGGGGTTCGGGCTTCTCCTTCGGTGCGAACAGACCGCCGCCGTTGACCCGCTTGTCCTCACGGGCCTCCGCCTGGGCGGCCTTCCGCTCCTCGTCGAACTGCTTCCGCATGTTCAGGGGCAGCGAGTTGCGGATTTCGTTGGCGAGGCCGTTGGCCTTGAGGGTCTGGCCGCGGTCGAGGGCGTCCTGGTACCGCGAGGTCTTGCTCTCGATCATCCGGGCCTTCAACTCGGGCATCCGCTCGGCCTCCCGCTCGGCCCGGGAGAACACGCGGTCGGCCTGCTCCGTCTTGCCGGTCCGGTCGTAGTACCCGCCGACCGCGGTGCGGGCGGTCACGAGCTGCTGCTGGGTGCGGACGTCGTTCCGCGGCACGTAGGCGGCGATCTGCTCCTGCCGGGCCTCCTCCTGCTGGACCCGCTGCTCGACCTGGGCCGGGGTCGCGCTGGCGACGGTGATCCCGAGCCGGTAGTTGCGGGCGGCCAGGTTGTACGGGTCGAGCTCGACCGCCTTGTCGAGGTCCTTCATCCCCTCCTCGGTCTGCTGGGCCGCGATCCGGGCGGCCCCGCGGTAGTAGTACCCCTTGGCGTAGTCGGGGTTCAGCTCGATGGCCCGGTCGAGGTCTTTCATCGCCCGGTCGGGCTCCTGGAGGGAGTTGAGGACGAACCCGCGGTCGGCCAGCACCTCGAAGGCGTCCGGCCGTGCCTCCAGGGCCATGTCGTAGTCGCGGAGGGCGGCCTTCATGTTGCTCAAGGCGTAATTGCAGTCGGCCCGTTGGAGGTAGGCGTCGGTCTGGTCCGGCTTCCAGCGGATCGCCCGGTCGAAGTCGGCGGCCGCGTCGTCGTACTTCTTGGCCTTGGCCAGCAGGACGCCCCGCTCGTAGTACGCGGCGGCGTTCTTGGGGTCGAGCTTGAGGGCCTTCCCGTAAGCCTCGATGGCGGCGTCGGTGTCCTTCCGGCCGGCGGCCAGGACGGCCTCGTTCATTAGCTTCTGGGCCTCCGTCGAGCCGGCCAGCTTGAGGACCGGGAAGACCCCCGCCTGGCCCAGAGAGAGCGGCGTCTGGACCCCGTCGAACTCCTTCTTGACGTAGTCCTGGACGTTCTCCTTGACGTACCCGACCAGCTCGTCGGCCGTCACCGTGTCGTCCTTCCCGGCGGCCGCCCCGGACAGGCCGAGGATGACGTGGTGGAAGAACACTCCGTGGTTGAGCCGCTGGTCCTCGAACGACGTCTGCCCCCGGTCGCAGCTGAACACCGCCAGGAAGTCGCTCCCCGACGGGACGTTCAGGGCGAAACCGCGGGAGAGCGTCTTCTGGTTTTGCGTCCGCCCCTCGGACTCGGACAGGGGGTCGTTCCGGCAGGCATCGACCATCAGGAGCTTCCGCCCGGCCTTGCACTTGCCCAACTCGTCGAACACTTGGAGGAGCGGGATCAGGGTGTCCCGCTTCTGCCAGACGGCGTCGGACGGGCAGAAGTACTGCTCGGCGCTCCCCTCGAACTGGAGCCCGTGTCCGGCGAACCCGAGGACGACCGAGTCGTCCTCCTTGCACCGCCCGAGGACGTCCTGGAGGGCGGCCCGGATGTTGCTCGCGGTCGGCTTGAGCTTGCCCCCCTCGCGGCTGGTCATGAGGGTGACGTCCTCCGGCCGGTAGCCGCCGTTGACGAACGCCTCGCGGAGCTTGGTGACGTCGTTGGCCGCCCCGGGGAGGGCCCGGAGTTCGGCCGCAGCCTGGTACTCCGACACGCCGACGAGGATGGCGAACCGGCGACCGGCCGCCCCCTCGTCGGCACGGGCTGGGCTGGCGAACATGAGGGACGACAGGACGACGAGTGGGACAGAGAGGCGGGCGGGAGATTGGGACATGATCCTTCCCTCGGGGGCGTTACCGATGGGGGCCGACCGCGGAACTCATCGACCGCGGCCGATATTGACGGGTTGAAAAAATAGGGTAGCACGTTACGGTGCTTGGTTGAAGTGGAAAATTGCAAAACGGCCCCGATCACTGTGTCTACCCGTGTCGCCCGCCCGCCACACCGCGCCACGCGAAATCTTCTACACCAATCCGCATGCCCACCACCGTCCCCCGCCCCGCCCGCGCCCTGGCATTCGCCCAACTGCTGCGGCTGCCGAACGTCTTCACCGCGTTCGCCGACATCGCCCTCGCCGGGTGTGCCACCGGGCTCGTCACCGCTCAGCCCGGCGTCTTCCTGCTCCTGTGCTTGTCTTCCGGCTGCCTCTACCTCGGCGGCATGGTGTGGAACGACTTCTTCGACCACGCCGAGGACGCCAAGACGCAGGCCTTCCGCCCAATCCCGTCCGGACGGGTGTCGGTACGAACGGCGGCCATCCTCGCGTCGGGCTTGCTGTTCACGGGCGGATTCCTGGCCTCACTCGTCCGGCCCGGCGACGGGTGGCCAACCCCATCGACTGTCGCCGCGGCCCTGATCTTCGCCATCCTGCTCTACGATGGGTGGCTGAAGCACACGCCGCTCGGCCCCGTGGCGATGGGCCTGTGCCGCTCGCTCAACGTGCTACTGGGCCTGTCGGCGACCCCGGACGCGGTGCCCGAAACCGTGCTCTGGCTGCTCCCCGTCGTGACCGGCACGTACATCGTCGGCGTGACGTGGTTCGCCCGCACCGAGGAGAAGGAGAGCCACCGCAAGACGCTCGTCGCGGCGTGCGGCGTCATCGGGCTGTCGCTGGCGATGGCCCTGTACCTCCGCTCGCGGGTGCCCAGCGATCCCGGCGCCGTCGGCCAGTTCCTCTTCCCGTACCTGCTCGTTGCGTTCGGCTTCTTCATCGGCCTGCCGTTGAATCGGGCCGTCCGCAAGCCGGGGCCGAAGGAGGTGCAGGCGGCCGTCAAGCGATGCGTCCTCGGGCTGGTCGCCCTCGACGCCGTTCTCGCCACCGCGTTCGTGGGGGCTCCGGGGCTGATAGTCCTTTTGTTGTTGCCCCCGGCGCTGGCCCTCGGAAAATGGGTCTACTCCACCTGACCGCCCGGCCCACCTTGTACAGGACGTTCCCATGACCCCCGACCGTCGCAAATTCCTGCTCGCCGGAGGCACCGCCGTGGCCGGACTCCTCACCCCCGACGCGGCCCGCGCCGCCGACGCCACCGACAAGGCGAAGGCGTTCGTCGCCGCCCACGAGGCCAAGGTGAAGCCGCTGGAGGTCGTGTCCGCCCTGGCGTGGTGGAACGCCAACACCAGCGGCAAGGACGACGACTTCAAGAAAAAGGAGGACGCCCAGAACAAGGTCGATGCCGCCCTCGCCGACAAGGACGCGTTCTTCGAGCTGAAGGCGTTGAAGGAGGCGAAGGACAAGGGCGAGATCGCCGACAAGCTGGTCGCCCGCTCCGTGGACGTCCTGTACCTCCAGTACCTCGAAAAGCAGGTCGCCCCGGAACTCCTCAAGAAGATCACGGCCCGGGCCAACGCCGTCGAGCAGGCGTTCAACGTCTACCGGGCGAAGGTGGACGGCAAGGAGATGGCCGACAGCCAGGTGCGGAAGGTGCTCAAGGAGTCCGCCGACTCGGACGCCCGGAAGAAGGTGTGGGAGGCCAGCAAGGAGGTCGGGGCCAAGGTGGCCGGCGACCTCAAGACGCTCGTCAAGCTCCGCAACGAGGCCGCCACCCAACTCGGGTACAAGAACTATCACGACATGATGCTCGTCCTCAACGAGCAGACCGGGGACGAGCTGCTCAAGCTGTTCGACGAACTGGACACCCTCACGAAGGAGCCGTTCACGAAGGCGAAGGCCGAGATCGACGAGAAGCTGGCGAAGAAGTGTGGGGTGAAGGTCGAGGACCTCCGGCCGTGGCACTACCACGACCCGTTCTTCCAGGAGAGCCCGGCCGTCTTCGACCCCGACTTCGACAAGCCGCTCGCCAAGGCCGACCCGGGGAAGCCGAACATCCTCGACGCCCCGTTCGCCAAGGCCGACATCAAGGGCCTGTGCGCCGCCTTCTACTCCGGGATCGGGCTGCCGATCGACCGGGTGTTGGCCAAGAGCGATTTGGGCGAGAGGAAGGGCAAGAGTCCGCACGCCTTCTGCACCGACATCGACCGCGAGGGCGACGTGCGGGTGCTGGCGAACGTCGTCCCGAACGAGTACTGGATGGGCACCATGCTCCACGAACTGGGGCACTCGGTGTACAGCAGCCTGAACATCCCGAAGGGGCTGCCCTACGTCCTGCGGTCGGAGGCCCACATCCTCACGACCGAGGGGGTGGCGATGCAGTTCGAGCGGTTCAGCAAGTCGCGGGCGTGGCTGACCAAGATGGGCGTCGTGATCGACAACCCGACGGCGTTCGCCGAGGCCGCCGCCCGCACCCAGCGGAACCAGCTCCTCATCTTCTCCCGCTGGTGCCAGGTGATGCTGCGGTTCGAGAAGGGCATGTACGAGAGCCCCGACCAGGACCTCAACAAGTTGTGGTGGGATTTGGTGGAGGCGTACCAGCAGGTGAAGCGGCCGGAGGGCCGGAACGCCCCGGACTACGCGAGCAAGATTCACATCTGCAGCGCCCCGGTCTACTACCACAACTACATGATGGGCCAGTTGTTCGCCGCCCAGGTCCACCACACGATCGCCCGCGAGCTGTACGCCGACGCCGACCCGGCGACGGTGATCTACGTCGGCAACAAGAAGGTCGGCGACTTCATGCGGGACAAGGTGTTCGCCCCCGGCCGGTCGCTGACGTGGAAGGAGCTGACGAAGTTCGCCACCGGCGAGGAGCTGAACGCGAAGGCGTTCGCCAAGGACTTCCGGGGGGGCTGACGGAAGACCGCGCAAGGGGCTTCGGGTCGTGCGTCCCGTCGGCATGAAGACCGACGGGCGTCGAGAACCAGATCAGGCCCGGGCGAGGATCGCCCCCTCGCCGTTGCGGAGCGTGACGCGGCTGATCGGGGCCCCGAGGGTGCCGTCGGCGCGGAGTTGCCGGTAGGGGCCGCCGAGGACGACGGTGGTAGCCGACGAGTCGGCGGTCGAGCCGTTCATGCCCTTCGTGTACGCCAGTGGCTTGTACAGAACCAGCGCGTTCGTATAGTCCCGCGCGTACACTTTGTAATCGAGCGACGTGTTGGACGGGTCTTTGCCCGTCGCGTAAACGTATTCACTTCCCTTCGGCTTCCCCACGTTGAATTTGACGGCGTCCGTGAAGTGTCGCGTCCAACTGGACGACGGCTCGTTCCCGCCGTTCATCATGAGGAACGACAGGTTCGGGTCGGCCAGCGTGTAATACATGGCCAGGGTGGCGACCTGCGTCCGCGGGTCGGTCGGGTCGCCGCCCACGGGTAAGCTGTCGAGGATCTCGTAGGCCTTCCCGCCGGTCAGTTGGCGGCGGTACTTGAGGGTGGCCAGCAGGTCCTCGAACTGGACGTAGTTCGAAGCCAGCGGGCGGAGGGCGAACTCCTCCAGGGCCGACACCGCGTTCCTGTAGATCGGGTCGGCCGAGGAGCCGCCGCCGGCCGTGTTCGCCACCAGCCACTTCCCGCCGGCCGCCAGCCGCTTGTTCACAGCCCCGAGCAGCGCCCCGTAGTCGGCCGAGTAGGTGGCCATCGACTCCCGCACCCCGGCCGGGTCGGTGGCCAGCTTGCCGAGCGAGTTGTCCACGAAGAAGCCGGCCGCCTTGGGCACGGCGGCGGCGAACCGGGCGTGGTAGTCGGCCGCCCACGCCTGGAAGGCCGGGTTCGAGACGTTCGTGGCGAAGCGGTTCGGCCCGTAGGTCGGGTAGATCAGGCGGCCCTCGTAGGCGAACCGGGCGTCCTTCCCGTAGGCCCGGCGGCCGTACTCGGCGTCGTTCAGGTAGCCGTCGCCGTCCCCGTCCGCGGCGTAGTCGAAGGCCGGGACGGTGCCGGTGATCCCCTTCTGGTTCGTGTAATCGCGCCCGCGGAGCATCTGCACGACCGGGGCCGTGCCGGTGTTGGAGATCGTCTTGACGCGGACGTAGAAGAGCCGGGCGCTGCCGCCGATCGACGCGGCCACCCAGTCCTTCGGCGGGTCGAACGTGATGGTGCTGGACGCCCGGAAGCCGGCCGTCCCGTCCTTCAGGACGTTGAGCGTGCCCCACGCCGTCGGCCGGCCCTGGGCGTCCACGGCGGTCACGTATTCGAGCCGCCCCGTCCACCCGAGCAGGGCCGAGGACTTGAGCTGGACGCCGAGTTCGCGGAACTTCTCGGTGTACCCGACGGCCACCGACCCGCCGGGCGGGGCGAGCGAGAACGGGGCCGCCCCCGACCTGGCCGCATGAGTGAGGTTGGCCCAGCCGGTCGACTCGCTCCCGCGGAAGACGCCCCAGAACTGGTCGACCGGTACCGCCGACGAACTCGTGCCCGAGAAGGCGGTCGCCCGGTTGACGTGGTAGAAGGCCGCCTCCCGCGACACGCCCGTCCGGTCGGCGTAGGCGAGCCAGTCGGTGAGCAGGCCGAGGTAGACGTTGGAGAGGTTCGTGTAGACGAACAGCGGCGTCGTCGGCGAGGTCGCGCTGATGGCGTCGAGGTACGCCGCGTTCGGGATGACGAGGTCGACGTAGTCCTTGAGGAGTTTCACCTCGAAGTCGGTGAACGGCGTCCCGTTGTAGGCGAGCTGCGCGAGCCGAATCCAGTCGAGGTTCCGCGGCACCGTGGGCGGGTTCGTGACCGTCGTGCCGCCGGTGCCGGTGCCGCCGCCGGTGGTCGGCACGGGCGGGGTGCCGCCGCTGTCGGACGGCGGCGGCGGGGTGTTCGTCGGCTTGTCGTTCCGGGTCGGGATCGGGCTCCCCTCGTCCCACCGGGCGGGGGCGGACGACACGATGAAGTTGTCGAACGTGGCCGACCCGGCGTACACCCCGCCGCGGCCGACCCCGGCCATGCCGCCGGCGGCGATCGAGGAGTCGGTGCGGGCGAGCGCCCACCCGGCCTCCAGCCCCCAGGTGCCGTCGGCCCGGAGGTACTGCCCGGTGTCGGTGCGGAACACCTGGGCCCGCAGTTCGGCCCCCTTCGCCACCAGCGACACCTGGACCCACTGGCCGCTCACCCAGTCGCGGGACGACACCGTGCCGAGGACGGTTTCCCGCCCGCCCACCACCTTTACGATCTGCACGTTCAGGCCGCGGGTGACGGACACCGCGTAGTAGGACGAGTAAGCCGTCCCGAGGTGCTGCCCGCGGAGCATGAGCCGGGCCGGCACGAGACTGTCGGCGTAGAGCGACGACGACACCTGGAGGTCGGCCGGGAAAACGCGGCCGATCCACGCCCGGGTGTCGGACTTGCTCGGCCCGGTGATTTGGAACAACTGGTCGCGGGTGACGAGGGCCGACCCGCCGGGGCCGACGGCCTTCGCCCACCCGTCGGGGATGGAGCCGGCGGCGTCGTTGTCGAACCGCTCGGCCTGGAGCAGTTCGCGGTACTCGGGCACCACCTTGAGCACGCGGACGCCGTCGACCACCAGACGGTCGGCCCCGTTCGCCCCGCGGCCGACGCCGACCTGCCCCTCGCTGGCGATGGCCGTGTCGCGGGCCTGCAGGGCGTTCACCGGCTGGCTCACCCAGTCGCCGGACCCGGTCAGGTAGCGGCCGGTGTCGGTGTTCCGCACCTGCACGGACAGGACGTTCCCCTCGGCCCGGAGCGACACCTGCACCCACTTGTTGCTCACCCAGTCGCCGCTGCGGGCGGACCCGAGGGTCGTCAGCCGGCCGGTCACCACCCGGTCGAGGGTGACGACCAGTCCGCGGGTGATCGACACGGCGTAATAGGTGGGCGTGCCGGTGTCGAGGTTCCGCCCGCGGACGAGGAGTTGGGCCGGCGTGAGCGAGTTGAGGAAGACGGCCGCGCTGACCTCGGCGTCGACGAGCTTGGTGCCGGCCACCCATGTGCGGGACGACACGCCGGTCGGGGCGGCGGCGGTCAGCGCGCCGAGGTCGCCGAGGCCGCCGGTCCTGGCGACGGCGAAGGAGGCGGAATGATTACTCGTCCACTGCACCCACCCGGCGGGCAGGCCGCCGGCCGCCGCGTTCTGGAACGCCTCCTGGAACACGGGCGTGGACGACGGGACGCTCCGGTCCTCGAGCGGTTCCAGGCCGAGCCGGGTGCGGCGGGCGGCGGGTGCCGTGGGCATCGGGCGTACCCCTTCCGTGGGGCGGCGCGGCTCGCTCCGGCATGTCCGGGGAGGGCGCGGCGGGAGCGTGTGCCGTCGGAGGGCGAACAGTAACCTTTCCATCGGCCCTGTCAATGCGTCGCGGCCGGTAATTCGTTCCGCGACCCGTGCGAAGCGGGATTGGAGCCGCCGCATCCTCCCCAGCTTGACGCGCGAACTTTCGATAACCCGGGCGGCGACCCAACCCGAGGGCGGTCATCCGCGAGGCCAGCGTGGTCAGTTTGAGCCCGAACAACGCGGCCGCCCCGCCCGGGCCGGACACCTCGCCGCCCGCGGCCGACGCGGTCCCGCAAGGCCCCGGTGAACGCCCTCTACGCCTGCCCGAAGGACTCGGTCTCGTAAAGCTCCCGCGGCACCGCGGCGCAGTTCACCTTGACGAACGGCTTGCCCGCCCGCCGGCTCCGGCGGTGGACCTCGCGGGCCACCCGTTACTTGCCCGTGCCGTACTCGCCCGGCACCGTCACCCGGTTCGCCTCCGAGCAGTTACGTCAAATGGCACACTCGTGTCAAGGCCTGAGCTTTACCGCATTCTCCCACCCCGGGGCGGCCAACAATTTCGCAAGACCAAACCCTAATTCCGCTTACGTCAACCGGACTTGCGCCATGCGGTAATATCGAGTGCTAAAACGGCCGCAACTCTAACACCTCAAACGATATCAAGCTTTCCCGCCGTTCCCAGAAATATGAGGTTACGTCGCGGGGGGGGGGGAGCCACGACTCTGATCACCGGTTTCGCCGTAAGTGTGGTTGTGGAGCCGGAGCTATGAGGAACTGGAACGACCTGATGTTATGCACATCTGCCGACGAACGACCTCGCCCCGCCCCAACAAGTGGGGCGGGACGAGGTGGTGCTGGCCGGGATGCTGGCGAACCTTTGCGTCGAAAGCCACCCGCGGGGGCCGATCGAGCAGGGGTTCGAGGTGGCCGTGGCGGCCAGGGGGTGGACGCGGCGGCCGCCCGGGGGCGTATCACTTCGCCTTGAGGTGCTTGTCGAAGAACGCCACCAGGGCCGCCTCGGCCGTCTCGGCGTCCTTCCCCTTGAAGCCGTGTCCGGCCCCCGGGAGCGAGAGCAACTCGGCCTCCACCGCCGACGCCTTGAGCCGGTCCACGAGCCACACGGCCTGCTCGTGGGCCACGTACTTGTCGTCGGTCCCGTGGATGCAGAGGGTCGGGGCGGCGTCCGGCGTCACCCAGTTGAGCGGGCTGGCCCGGACGTGCTGCTTACGGGCCGCGTCGATGTTCCCGCCCAGGAACAGCGGCAGCACCTCGGCCGCGTCCACGCTCTTGCCGTAACTCTTGGTGAAGTCGCTCGGGCCGTAGACGTTCACGACGCACGCCACCTTGCTCGACACGGTCGGGTTGCCGCCGTCCCCCTCGAACTCCTTCACGCCGGCCGTTACGCCGAGGAACTGGGCCAGGTGCCCGCCGGCCGACCCGCCGGTGACGCCGATCCGCTCGGGGTCGGCGTGGTACTTCGCGGCGTTCGCCCGCACCCACCGCACGGCCGCCTTCGTGTCGTGGACGGCCGCCGGGAACGGGTACTTCGGGGCCAGCCGGTACGTCACCGTGACCGCGACGTACCCCTTCTGGGCGAGGCGGACGATCAGGCCGTCGTAGCCCTCCCGCTTGCCGGCCCGGAAGCCGCCGCCGTGGACGCAGACGACCGCGGGGAACGGGCCGGCGCCGGTCTTCGGGCGGGCGATGTCGAGTTGCAGGTGCTGGCCGTCCGGGTTGGCGTACTCGACGCCGGCCTCGAAGGAGACATCGTCGGGCACGGCGATCGGCTTCGGGGGCTGGGCTGCGGCCGGGGTGGCGAGAAGTGTTGCGGCGAGGAACGCGAGGGCGCGGGCGGTCATGGGTGCGCTCGTGGGGAGGGCGGGGGGCGGGGGCGGCACCCGGTCATGGTATGTGGCGAACCCCCACTTCAAATCCGTTACCCGCTGGCGGACGGCCCCCGCCCGGGGTACGATGCCGTTCCCGCCGGAACCCTTTCCCCACTTCGGAGCCTCCCATGCGTCCCGCTTCGCCCCTCGCCCTGCTCGCGGCCGCCGTTCTGGCCGTGCCGTCGCCCGCCGCCGACCCGCCGGCCGGCTTCCCGCTCAAGGACGGCGACGTGTGGGTGATGGCCGGCGACAGCATCACCGCCCAGCACCTGCACTCGAACTACTTCGAGGCGTTCTGCTTCGCCCGCTACCCGAAGATGACGTTCGCCTTCCGCAACTCGGGCGTCGGCGGGCACACCATCCCGTCCACGCTCGCCCGCTTCGAGTACGACATCGCGGCGTGGAAGCCGACCGTCGTGTCGGTGGAACTCGGCATGAACGACGCCGGCGGCACCCCGGCCGACAAGTTCGTGGCCAACATGGGGACGATGCTCGCCCGCATCAAGGGCGTGAACGCCCGCCCGGTGATCCTCTCGGCCAGCCCGGTGAACGACGGCACCACGGCGGCCAAACTCGCCGGCCGCAACGCCCGCCTGGACGAGTACGCCACCGGCCTGAAGGCGTTCTGCGAGAAGGAGCGGGTGCCCTACGCCGACCAGTTTCACGCCCTGCTCGACACCTGGGGGAAGAACAAGCCGAAGGAAGGCGTGGCGACCGCGATCACGGCTTTGAAGGCGGCCGCCGGCGACGACACGCTGGCCGGGGCCGACCACCTCCGGGCGTTCCTGGCCGCCCAGGAGAAGAACCCGGCGAAGGGCGTGTCGCTCCACGGCGACCCGGTCCACCCCGGGGCCCCCGGGCAGTTGATGATGGCGGCCGCGCTCCTCAAGGCGCTGGGGGCCGACGGGTTCGTGAGCGAGGCGACGGTGGACGCGGCCGGCACGGTGGCCGGGGCGAAGGGCTGCACGATCACCGGCGTGAAGGCCGACAACGGCACCCTGGCGTTCGACCGCCTCGACGAGTGCCTGCCGTTCCCCATCGCCGACGACGCCCGGGCCGTGCTGGCCGTCGACCCGACCGTGCTGGAACTGAGCCGCTACACGCTCAAGGTGACGGGCCTGAAGGACGGCGACTACGCCCTGGCGGTCAACGGGGCGGCCTGCGGCAAGCTGTCGGCCCGAGACCTGGCCGCGGGCGTGAACCTGACCGCGCTGCCGACCGACCCGAAGGGGAAGGACGCTAACCCGGTCGCGGCCCGCGGGCGGGCGGTGCTGGCGGCCGTGGCGGCGAAGGAGGGCGTGGTCGGGACGTGGCGGGCGCTGTCGCAGAAGGCCCACGCGAAGGGGGCCGCGGCCGGCCTCAAGGACGAGCTGGCGGCCCTGACGAAGCAGGTGGAGGCGGCCGATGCCAAGATTCGGGAGGCCGCCAAGCCCCAGCCGCTGCACTTCGAGATCAGCCCGGCGAAGTGAGGGGGCGTGTTCATTTCATTCTTGTGGCACCGGCCTCTGGCCGGTGCCACAAGAACGGGAGCCACCACATTCACCACGTCGCCTTCGCCGACTTGCCCTTGGCGGCAGACGGGCCGGGGTCGGTCCCGAACCCGAACTGGCCGTCCTCGGCGTACCCCAACACGGCCTCGGCCCCGTCCCGGTGGCGGTAGCCGCGGCGGCTCCAGCTCAGGAGGTACGTGCCGCCGGCCCCGCCGGTCACGAGGGCCGACCCGGGCGGCACGCTGATGACCGCCCGCCGGGTGGTCACGGCCGTCCGCTTCCCGTGGCGGTCGCCGTCGAGGTCGGCCGGGTCGGGCTCGGTGAACGAGTGACAGTCGGGGGCCCCCAGGCGGCCCATCGGGCCGGGGAGGTGGTAGACGTAAACGGTGATCGTGTCCAAGGTGCGGCACCTTTCGCGGGCGGACAGTGGCGGGGGCGTCGCGTCGGCCCCCACAGTCTACTCTCCCACGCCGACCGGCGTTCGCAAAGAACCATCCGCGCCGATTGGCCGGATCGCGCCGCCGGCGGCGTTCGCGGCCGGATCGCGCCGCGGCGGCTTTCGCGGCTGATTCCCGTCGCGGCCGACAATCGGGACTACAATACACTAACACAGGGCCTCAGCCGTCCGCCGCGGCCGGTCCGACTCGCCACGAAGGGACGGTTTGCGATGACGAAGGCCGCAACGCAGGCCACCCCCGAGGGCCCCGGCAAGCCCGAGGTCGAGGCCCGCATCCGGGCCGGCATCCTGTCGGCTCTCGGCTCCCCCACCGAAGTCTACCGGGTGGCCGTCCTCCCACTCTGGGGCAACGCCTACCGCGTGAACGTCCTCACCGGCGAGGCCCCGTCCGGGGTGCGGATCGCCAGTAGCTACTTCGTGACCGCCGACGACCGCGGCGGCATCGTGGCGTCCGTCCCGCCCGTCGTCAAGTTGCCCTGAGCGATTCGCACCGAACGGGGCACTCGCAAAGCCCGCCGCTTGTGCCGGGCGGGAGCCCGCCCGGCGGGCCCGACGAAGACGACTCCAACCTCACCAAAATCACCCACCCCCGGAGCCGACAATTCCGAACGTTTTATCCAAGCGGGCCCTTACGCCGGTCGTTCGCCCCGAGCCCGCCGCGCGGCGACCGAAATTCCCCCAGGACCACACCGGCTTCCACGCCGAGATCAAGCGGCGGGCGGCGGCGTACTTCGCCACCACCGGCCGCAGCGAGCGGGACTGCTGGCAGATGTACCTCAAAACGGCCGTCCTCGTGACGTGGGCCGTCGGGGCTTACGTCCTCCTCCTGACCGCGGCCGACGCCTGGTGGGTGGCCGTGCCGCTCGCCGTCTCGCTGGCCGCCGCCGTCTCGGCGATCGCGATGAGCGTCCAGCACGACGGCGGGCACCACGCCTACTCCCGCTTCGAGTGGGTGAACCGGGCGGCCGCCCTCACGCTCGACTTGGTGGGGGCCAGCTCCTACCTCTGGCGGTGGAAGCACGGCGTATTCCACCACACGTACACGAACGTGCCCGGCCAGGACACCGACCTCGAGACCGGCGGCATCGCCCGCCTCTCGCCGCACCAGCCGCTCCACCGCCTCCACCGCTGGCAGCACCTCTACCTCTGGCCGCTCTACGGCCTGACGGCCGCCCGCTGGCACCTGTACGGCGACCTCCGCGACGTGGTCGCCGGCTCGATCGGCGGGCACCGCATCCCCCGCCCGAGGGGGTGGGACCTCTTCGCGTTCGTCGTCGGGAAGGTGGCGTCGATCTTCCTCCTCCTGGGGCTGCCGTTTTTCTTCCACCCGTGGTGGGCCGTCCTCGCCTTCTACTTCGTCGGGTCGGCCCTCGTCGGCCTCACCATGACGGTCGTGTTCCAGCTCGCCCACTGCGTCGGCGAGGCCGACTTCCCGGCCCCCGAGCCCGACTCGCAGCGGATGGAGGACGCCTGGGCCGTCCACCAGGTGCGGACCACGGTCGACTTCGCCCGCCACAGCCGGGTCGCGTCGTGGCTGCTCGGTGGGCTGAACTTCCAGGTCGTGCACCACCTCTTCCCGCACGTCTGCCACGTCCACTACCCGGCCCTGTCGCGGATCGTGGAGCAGACCTGCCGGGACTACGGCGTGCGGTACTCGGCCCACGCGTCGGTCCTCGCCGGGGTGCGGTCGCACTACCGCTGGCTGCGGGCGATGGGCCGGCCGGCGGCCGCGCCGTCGCTCGCGTGACCCGTCGGTGCCGCCCGAAGTCCCAAAGCCCACCCGTTCCGACGGGTGGGCTTTTGCGTAGACCGATGGCGAAGTGAACGAGTTCGCAACGGGGGCGGCCGATGGGCAAGGTGCTGGTGCTGTACCACTCGGCGAGCGGGAACACGGCCGCGATGGCGGCGCTTGTGGCCGAGGGGGCGGGCGACATCCCGGGCACCGAAGTCCGCACCCGCGGGCTGGACGAGGCCGCCCCGGCCGACGTGCTGTGGTGCGACGGGCTGGCGGTCGGCAGCCCGACGAACATGGGCGTCCTGTCGTGGCGGATGAAGAAGTTCTGGGACGAGGAGATGGGCCCGCACTGGGGCCAGATCGACGGCAAAGTGGCGTGCGCCTTCTCGTCGGCCGGCGGCTGGGGCGGCGGGGCCGAGGTCGCCTGCCAGTCGCTCCTGACGGTGCTGATGAACTTCGGCTTCCTGACCTTCGGCGTGACCGACTACGCCGGCAAGACGACGACCTGCCACTACGGGGCGATCGCCGCGAAGGAGCCCCGCGACGGCGAGGTGAAGGCCGCCTGCCGCCTCCTCGGCCGCCGGCTCGCCGAGTGGGTGGCCGTGGTCGCCGACGGCCGCATGGACCAGCACCCGCTCGCCAAGCCGGAGTCGCGGACGCTGCCGGCGTGAGCCGGGCGTTGTCACGCGCCGAACGCACGGGCGAAGGCGGCATCGGCGTATACCCGGGCCACCACTGCAGGGTCGTTGCGGAGTATGTGGCAACCGGCGACAGGTTCATAGCCTCGGGTCCTGTGCGGTGCCTTGTTCTGCCACCCGGCTGTCGCCTAATAAAACATCCAGCACCCACCTTCCGTCCGAGCCGGGATCACCGTGGCGGCAAGAGTCGAGTAGGTCGGAATTCACGCAGCCCGCCGTCTCCAGCGCGTCCGCCAGCAAGGCGAACGCGTTTAACCGGCCACCGTCCCGGATCAACTTCGCCAGTCCGAGTATGTGGGCGTTGTCT
Source organism: Gemmataceae bacterium (assembly GCA_031426095.1). Taxonomy (GTDB): domain Bacteria; phylum Planctomycetota; class Planctomycetia; order Gemmatales; family Gemmataceae; genus JANPKP01. The sequence goes on along the minus strand of JANPKP010000554.1, from coordinate 27,813 downwards.
CAAGCGAGCCACCGCTTAACATCGCGTTTGAGCGGGACTTTCCTGGCCCGCACGTGCGTCGGCTCGAACGAAAGATCCGGACCGTCCTCCGCGAGTGACTTGGGGTCGCGCCAAGACCGCACGTCCGCGACTACCCACTCGACGAACTGCCAGAACGAGTCGCCCGCCACAACGGGCTGATCCTCGTGAAGCCGGGGTAGATAGTAGAAGCGGTACTCTTGCGGGTCGGCTTGGATTGAGTCAGCCGGGTCCCAGGCGTACTCGTTGCCGCCGACATCCGATGCGAAGTAGATGAGATTAGACAGCCAAACAGCGTTCGGCGACGATCCCGGGCATTTCGAGCAGTAAGCCTGGAGCGTGTGGGTTCTCTCAACCACGGACGCCCGTCCCCGTGGGCGCGGGGATAGTGGGTTCAATCGGAGCCACCGCTGGAGTTCGCCCGCGCCGAACCGCTTCATGAACTCACGATAGCTGCGGGGCAACCGCGACCCGAGATGCGCCTCAACCACATCCAACTCAGCATTCGTGGCGGGGCGTTCGCACACTGAGGCCGGACTCCGAATGACCCGAACGGCGTCGTAAAGACGTTCCCAGGGCTCAGGACGTTTCGCCACGCTCACCTTCCTCAGCGACCAATCGGGAGTTCGGGTCAACGTCGGAGCCGGCAGACGGCGTGAAATTCGCGGCCGCTCCCACGTTACCGCTCATATGGGAGCGGTCGGCGGATGTCATTGTTCCGCCACCAGATGTGGCGTTCGCGTTATTAAAAAGTGGGGGAATCCGGGGGCACTCGGACGCCGACCCGAGCGTCCGCCGGACCCTGCGGCTCACTTCGGCGGCACCTGCGCGGGGCTGGCGAGGTACGCCACGAGGTCGCGGGCGTCCTCCGGCTTGAGGGCGTCGAGCAGGCCCTCCGGCATGATCGACTGCGTCGTCGGCTTGCGACCGTCGATGTCGCCCTTCGCCAGCAGCACCGTGTCGTTGGGCGTCCGCACCGTCACGGCGTCGGCCGTCTCGCGGAGGACCAGCCCGCCGACGGTGCGGCCGTCGGCGAGGCCGAAGTTCACCATCTGGTACTCGCGGGCCACCACGGCGTTCGGGTCGAGGACGTTTTCGAGGACGTAGTCGAGGCTCGCCCGCTGGGAGCCGGTCAACTCGGGGCCCACGTCGCCGCCCTCGCCGAAGAGCTTGTGGCAGGCGGCGCACGACTTCACGAACACCGCCCGCCCGTTCGCCACGTCGGCCGCCTTCAGCGCCTTGGCGTCGAGGGCCGGCTTCCACTTGGCGAACAGCTTGGCCCGGTCCTTCGACACGGGGCGGATGACGCCCCACACGGTGCCGAGGCGGTCGGCGAGCGCCTTGTCGTTGAGGGCGAGGATTTGCCGGGCGGCGACCACCGGCACGTCGGCCCGCGGCACCGCCCCCTTGGCCACAGCGTCGAGCAGGGCGGCCGCGAACGCCGGCCGGCTGGCGAGCGTCTGCACCGCGTCGGCTTTCTCGACGGGGGTGAACGCGGCGTACTTCGCCAGGATGACGGCCGGCGTCTTGTCGTCCGGCACCGCCGCGAGCGCCCGCAGAACGGGGCCGCGGACGAGCGGGTCGGCGACGAGTTCCTGGAGCACGGGGGCGAGGTCGGGCACCTTGTGGCGGACGAGCAGTTCGACCGCCGCGACGCGGGCGTCGGGCTTGGCCTTCGGGTCCGTGAGCCGCTTGCGGACGAACTCGATGGCGACCTCGTCCCCGAACGTGACGGCGAGCGCCTCGGCCGAATTGCGGACGTAAGCCTCCGGGCTCGTCTGCATCTGCTGGTAAACAGCGTCCCACCCGACCGGTGCGGGCACGTTCCGCCGCCCCGCGAGGGCGATCTGGATGGCCCGCATGATGTCACGGCGGGCCGGGTCGCTGCTAGCGGCCCCGAGAACCTTCACGACTTCCGCGAGCATCCTCGGCTGGTCGCCGCCGGGCATCGTCAGGGCGAGGCGGATGACGTTCCCCCGCACGTGGTCGTTGGTCAGCTTGGGCAGGAGCGCGAGAACTTCGGTCGGGCGGGTCAGGACGGCGGGCTGGATGCCGTACCAGAACATGAGCGACAGGTTCGTGTCCGCGTCACGTGCGAAGAGCGGTGCTGCGAGCGATAGTTTGGCGTCGTCCGGGAGGCGTTGAAGGGCGGCGGCGAGATGAAGGCGGACGAAATCGTTCGTCTCCTGACGTGCCAAGGGGAGCAAATCGACCGCTTCACGGGGATTGGACCGCAGCACCTCGGCGGCCAGCACGACGCCCCAGGCTCGGACGCGAGCGTCGTCGTGCGCCAGAAGCCGGTTGAGGGATTCGCCGCCGAGCGCGCCGACGTTGTGAAGCGTCCACGCCGCCCGGAGCGAACTCGTCACCCCCGCGGGCACCCGCCCCGCGAGCCACTGCGTGACGGCGAACGGTAGCGGGCCGGCCGCCGCCCGCTCCTGCAACAACCGCCGGGCGTGCCGGCTCGCCCACTCGTTGCGGCTCTCGACCGCCAACTCCGCCAACTCCTCACTCGTCTTCTTCGAGAGGTCGTCCGTCCACGGCTTCGGCGTACCGTGCGTCACCTTGTAAATCCGCCCGTTGCTCGGGTCCACGTCCTTGTAGTTGTGGCACTCGCCGGTGTCGGTCCAGTCGCTCACGTAGAGGCCGCCGTCGGGGCCGACCTTCACGCACAGGCCGCGGAACCACGGGTCGTTGGCGAACAGAAAGTCCTTGCCGTGCGTGCCGACGTAGCCGGCCGCCGTGCGTTCGAGCTTGTCCTGATTGAGCCTCGCCCCGTGCAGGTTGCAGGTGAAGAGGCTGTTGCGGTACTCGGGCGGGAAGTTGTCGCCGAGGTAGATGGCGCAGCCGGCGTGGGCGTGCCCGCCGCCGGCGTCCGAGTGTTCCGGGTTCACCCCGGCGGCCGTCCCCCGGCTCGTCTGCCAGCCGCCGCCGGCCCAGTGCTTGTGGTCCGAACACGGCCCCATCGCCCCGAAGGTGTACGGGTTCGGGTCTTCGCCGTACATGCGGGTGAAGTGCGCCCCCGGTACGACGTGCCACAGGTGGTCGATCACGCAGTTGGTGATGAACATCTGGCCGTACTCGTCCCAGTCGAGGCCGAACGGGTTGGTCGTGCCCGAGGCGTACAGCTCGAAGGTCTTCTTGGTCGGGTGGTAGCGCCACACGCCGCAGTCGAGGAAGACGCGGTCCTTGTCCGGGGTGCCGGGCCGGCCGACGCGGGACTTGGCCTGGATGCCGTTGCACCCGTAGAGCCAGCCGTCCGGCCCCCAGCCGAGCGAGTTGAAGACGTTGTGCTTGGTGTCCTTCAGGTTCCACCCGTCGAGGACGATTTCCGCCGGCCCGGCCGGCTTGTCCTCGCCCGGCTTCACGGGGATGAAAACGAGGTTCGGCAGCGAGCAGAGCCAGACGCCGCCGAAGCCGAGTTCGATGCCGCTGAGGTTCGATCCGTTGTCGAGGAAGACCGTCCGCTTGTCGAAGGTGCCGTCGTGGTCGGTGTCCTCGAAGATCACCACGCGATCGTGCCCGGTGCCGTCGCTCGCCCACTTCGGGTACGAGCGGCACTCGACCACCCAGAGCCGGCCGCGGTCGTCGAACGTCATGGCGATGGGCTGCACCACGTCCGGTTCGCCGGCGAAGAGCGTGACCTTGAACCCGGGCGGCACCGTCATCGCCTTCGCGGCGGCGGCCGGGGGCAGGGGGCGGTCCGGCGGCTTTTCGGCGGCGCGAAGCGGGGCAACGGCAAAAGTGTTGCACAAGAACAGGGCGGCGAATCGGGGGAGGTGGGGCATGGGTGGGCCGGCGGGTGCGGGGTGGGAGGGGGCGTTGGGTTCCGCTATCCTAACCGGGTCTCGCCGCGGAATGAACACCCTTCACCCCGGGAGTGCCCCATGCCGCCCGCCGTCCTCTCCGACGCCGCCGCTGAGCAGTTCCACCGCGACGGCTTTTACCTCGCCCGCGGCTTCTTCGACCGCGACGAAGTGGACCTGCTCCGCCGCTCCGCGAAGGAGGACCACGAACTCGACCGCCGCTCGTTCGGCCGGGCCGACGGCGAGGGCGGGGTTGTCCGCCTCTCCCTGTGGAACCACCCCGGCGACGGCCTCTACGGCATGTTCGCCCGCTGCGAGCGGGTGGTGCGGAGCTGCGAAAAGCTCCTCGGCGGCGAGGTCTACCACTACCACTCGAAGATGATCCTGAAGGACGCCAAGGTGGGCGGGGCGTGGGCGTGGCACCAGGACTACGGCTACTGGTACCAGAACGGCGTGCTGACGCCCGACCTGGCGAGCGTGTTCGTCGCCGTCGACCCCTGCACGAAGGCGAACGGCTGCTTGCAGGTGGTCCGCGGGTCGCACCACTGCGGGCGGGTGAACCACGTCCTCACCGGCGAGCAGGCCGGGGCCGACCGCGAGCGGGTGGACGAGATTCTGAAGCGGTTCGAGCTGGTGTACGTCGAGATGGAGCCGGGCGACGCGGTCTTCTTCCACGCCAACACGCTGCACCGCTCCGACCAGAACACTTCCAACCACCCCCGCTGGGCGATGATCTCGTGCTACAATGCGGCCCGCAACGACCCGTACAAGGACGGCCAGCACCCCCGCTACACGCCGCTGAAGGTGGTGCCCGACGCGGCCATCCGCGAGGTGGGCGTGACCCGCTTCGCGGACGGGGCGACAGACGTGGCGTGGCTGGAGATGAGCCGCGACACGAGTGCGAAGGAGTTGCTGAAGGACGCGACGTGACCGCGGGCACCAAGCCCGGCGACCTTTAACACTTCGATCAGGTAGGTGGTCATCCAGATGTCGAGTTGCTGGAAGCGGGCCTTGAGGCGGTCCTTGGCCGCGGCGAAGTACTCCCGGCTTTCGGGCGTGTCGGGCACGTCCACGAACGCCCGAACCAAGTCGTCGCGGTAGCTCTGACCGTCTGCCCGCCACCGCCCGCGGATCGTCTGCGTTTCGCAGGACACGGCCCCGAACTGCTCCTCAAACTCGAGCAGCGAGTCGGCGACCGCCACGTCGGGGACGGGCGTGCCGTCGTTAAACCGGAGCGGGAGCAGCACCTCGAACCGCCGGACCATTCTGCTCATACGTGGCCGGCCCCTCGACGGTGAAAGAGACGCCCTGGACCGCCAGGTACGGCAGGGCGTCCTCGGGCACCAGCATCTCCCCGGTCGCCCAGCTCTTGAAGCCGAACCGGCCGGCGAGCTGGGCCAGTGCGGCCCGCTTGGACTCGGTGTTGGGGAAGCGGATCAGGATCATGGCTACACTGTACCCTCCGGTGCGGATGCTGACAAGACGCGCGCTGGCATCACGCTGCCCTGGCTCAGTCGCCTTTTGGCAACACGGCCCGAGAAGCACTGGCTGGTTATTTACTGGTGCGGGAGCGAAGTATCCGCTTCTCGGTTTCCTCGTTCTCCGGTACGAAGCAATGCAACTTGTCGTCCGGCCCATCGATGTAGAGCCGACCGCACTCGAAGCACTGCCACATCAATCGGGTCGGGGAGGCAATAATGTCCCGAGATTTCATGTATGCGTCTTTCACAGCTAACTCACTCGACGCGACGCGGTCTATGACTTCTTCGTCAATTCCGTCCCACACCCCATACACGTCCTGATCGGGGGTGAGGTGGGCTTTGTGAGGGAGATAATCCGTCGAGTCGCGTATTGTCGCACCACAGTGACATTCAATTCTCATGGGCCTTCCTGAAATCAGGCTAACGCCACCCCCGACTCGGCCGCGATCTTCAGCACCCGCTCGCGGGCCGTCGTCGCGGCGGCGTCCGGGTTCTCGTGGCAGGTGTACAGCTCGACCGTTACCCAGCCGTCGTAGCCGACTTCCTTGAGCGCCGCGAGGGGGCCGGCGAAGTCGATGACGCCCTCGCCGGGGATCAGGTGGTGGTGGACGCGGGTGGCGGCGATGTCCTCCAGGTGGACGTGGCGGATGAGCGGGGCGAGCTTGCGGACGGTCGCGGCCGGGTCGTCCTTCACGCAGTAGAAGTGGCCGATGTCGAAGTTCAGCCCCAGGGCCGGCGACTGGATGTGCCCGGCGAATTCGAGGTACTGGTCGGCCGTCTCGATGAGCAGGTCCGGCTCCGGCTCCACGAGCAGCAGCACGCCCTCCTTCTCGGCGTGGTCGAGGACGGGCTTCAGCATCTCCACGAACAGCTTGAGGGAGTCGCCCCACTTCGTCCCCGGCGGCACCGGCCCGCCCGGCTCGGTGGTCACGCACGCCGCCCCGAGTTCCTTCGCCAGCGTCAGCGCCCGCTTCGTGTGGTCGATGCGAATCTGGCGGTAGTTGGCGTCCGGCTCGATCCAGGACGGGTGCCAGTACTTTTGCCGCGGGTCGTCCACCGCGTGCATCATGAAGGCGTTCACGTTCGAGATGGCCAGCTTGTTCTTCGCCAGCGCGTCCCGCAACCCCTGCTTTTGCTCGGGGAGCAGGTACGCCGGCCACGCGTGGGGAACATCGGCCATGACTTCGACGCCGGTGTAGCCGATGGCCGCGAGCCGGCCCACGGCGTCGGCGAACGAGTAGTTCAGGTAGGCGTTGGTGCTGAAGGCGAGTTTCATCACAGTCGGGTCTCAGGTGTTCGACAGGACGTGATCGACGAGCAAATCGTACTGGTGGCCGAGGTCGTGGTCCTTGACGCCGAGCGGGCTCTTGAAGAAGCACGCCAGGTAGTGCTGCATCCCGGCCGCCTTCCTGCGGTGCGACCAGAGGGCTAGCCGGGCGAGGTCGAGGACGAGCGGGGCGGCCAGGACGGAGTCGCACCCCTGCCAGGTGAACTGGAGCGTCATCTTGGTGCCGAGGAAGCCCTCGAAGTGGACGTGGTCCCACGCCGTCTTCCAGTCGTCCAGCGACTCGACGTACTCGATGGAGACGAGCGACTGCGGGCGGTAGCCGAGGAGGTCGGCCAGCAGCGCGTCCTTGCTCTTCACCTTCGACGCCTTGTTGTGCGGGTCGCTGAGCACCTGCCCGTCGCGGTTGCCGAGGATGTTGTGCCCGACCCAGCTCAGGACGCGGAGGTTGCGGCGGGCGAACATCGGGGCCAGGGCCGACTTCAGGAGCGTCTCTCCGGTCTTCAAGTCCTGCCCGGCGTGCGGCACCCCGCGCTTGCGGGCGAGTTCTTCGAGGGCGGGCAGTGTCGCCCCGACGGAGGGTGTGAGGTTGACGTAAGGGAAGCTGGCGTCGAGGGCGGCGAAGGCGTACAGGCTGCTCGTCGGCAGGGCGGCGGGGTACGTCCGTTCGAGGGCGGGGAGCAGGTTTTCGAGCGTCAGTTGCTCGTCGCCCACGGCGAACGGCGGCTCGGTGGAGGCGGCGTTCACCACCACCACCTGATCGAGCGCGTGGGTCTTCTGGAACGCCCGGAGGTCGGCCTGGATAAAGTCGATGGCCTCGCGGGGGGTGGCGGCGGTGCGGAGGTCCGGGCGGTCGGCCAGCGAGCCGACGGCAGGGCTGGGCTGGTACACCACCCCGGGGCGGACGTTCGCCGCCCAGCCCTTCAGGTCGTCGAGGCAGGCGGCGATCAGGCGTTCGTCGAAGACGTTGGAGCGGCCGTGGAGTTCGGCCACGGCGTCGGCGAAGGTGGCTTTGCGGATGTCGTGCCCGCCGACCACGAACGCGGCCGGCTCGTCCAGGTCGAGGCCGGCGAACGGGGGGAGGGCGGTGGTGAGGCCTGTGGTCGGCGTCAGCCCGCGGGCCAGGGCGGACAGGCCGAGGGCGGTGGTGCAGGCGACGCCGCCGGACGAGCCGACGAACCACAGACCGACGCGAGGCTTCGACATGGTGGGAAGGTCCGATCGGGCCCGGCGGGCGGAAGGCGGGGAGGGCGGCGGGCTATAAGGATTGTCGGTCTGGTTCCAAAAACGGTCAAGGAGGATAACCGCCGGCCGGGCGGGTTCTAACGCCCTCCGCGCGGAATGACCGACGCTGGCTACGGCGTGCCCAGCACCTCGCGGACGAGGCTTTCGGGCACGTCGTCGAACAGGGCCACCTCGCCGAGCCGCCGGGGGAGGATGAACCGCAGCCGGCCGGCGGCCGCTTTCTTGTCCCGCCGCATCACGGCTATGAGGTCGTCGGCCGGCCACTCGGGCTTCGACGCGGTTGGCAGGCGGAATGTTTCGATGAGGGCCGTCTGCCGGGCCTCCAGCTCGGGGCCGATCAAGCCGTGCCGCTCGGCGAGCCGGGCGGCGCACGTCATGCCGGCGGCCACCGCCTCGCCGTGGAGCCACGCCCCGTACCCGCCGACCGTCTCGAAGGCGTGGGCGAAGGTGTGCCCGTAGTTCAGCACCGCACGCAGGCCCGTTTCTTCGCGTTCGTCCTGAGTCACCACGTCCGCCTTGAGCCGGCAGCTGCGGGCGACCACCGGCCCCAGCACCGCCGGGTCGCGGGCCAAGAGCGCGCCCGCGTTCGCCTCCAAGTCGGCGAAGAAGGGGGCGTCGAGGATGACGCCGTACTTCACCACCTCGGCCAGCCCGCTGCGGTACTCGCGGTCGGGCAGGGTGGCGAGCGTCGCCGTGTCGATCCACACCCCGGCCGGCTGGTGGAACGCCCCGATCAGGTTCTTGCCCTTCGGGTGGTTCACCCCCGTCTTGCCGCCGACCGACGAATCGACCATCGCCAGGAGCGTCGTCGGCACCATGAGCAGGGGCACGCCGCGGTTCCAGGTGGCGGCCGCGAACCCGGCGAGGTCGCCGACCACCCCGCCGCCGACGGCCACCACCGCCGCGTGCCGGTCGGCGGCCATGTCGTAAAGGGCGTCGTAAAGGTTCGACAGTTCGGCGAGCGACTTCGAGCCTTCGCCCGCCGGCACGACCGCGACCCGGGTGCGGAAGTCCGCGGCCGCCAGCGCCGCCTCGACGGCCCGCCCGAGGCCGGCGGTGTGGGCGTCGGCGACCACGAGGGCGGTCTTCGACCTGGGCAGGCAGCGGCGGGCGAACGGGCCGAACCCGTTCGTGTCGCCGTGGGAGAGGGCGATGTCGTAGGCGCGGGGGCCGAGATCGACGCGGACCGTGTTCATGGCGGTATTTCACGCCCGCGGCGGCGTTCGCCCAGGGGAAACTTCCCGCGGGCCGGGAACTTATTCCCCGCCCCGGCTACCAAGTAGGAACATGCCCACCGCCCCGACCGCCCCAACGAAGCCGCCGCCCGAAGCCCCGTGGCGGGAGTTCGCCCGCGCCCCGCTGGTGCCGGTCGCGCTCGCCGCCACACTCGGTTTGATCCTCGATCGTTACGCCGGGCCGCCCGCGGCGGCGTGGACCGCGGCGGCGGGCGGCGGCTTCCTGGCCTGGCTCGTCGCCTTCCGCCGGCGGTCGCCCGCGGCCGGGCTGTGGCTCGCCGTCGCGGCCGCCGGGCTGGCCGGGTGGCACCACCACGCCTACCGCACGAGCTTCGCGGCCGACGACATCGGCGCGTTCGCCCCGGAACAGCCCGTCCTCGTCCGCGTCCGCGGTACCCTCGACGAGGAGCCGGTCGCCACCCCGCCGGCGAAGCCCGACCCGCTCCTGGCCGTGCAGAAGGGGGAATCGAGTACGACGATGCTCGCCCTGACGGAAATCCACACCGCCGACGGCTGGCGGTCGGCGTCCGGGCGGGCCCGCATCGACGCCGGCGGGCGGCTCATCGGCCTGCACCTCGGCGACGCGGTCGAAGTCCTCGGCAAGCTCTCGAAGCCGTCGACCGCGGCCAACCCCGGCGAGGTCGATTCGCGCTCGCGGCTTCTCGACCAGCGGGTCACGGCCGTGCTGCGCGCCGAGAAGGCGGAGGTCGCGGTGGTGCGGCTCGAAGAGGGGTGGCGGGGCTCGGTTTTAGGCTGGTTCGCGGTCGTGCGGGGGTGGGGGACGCGGGCCGTATCCGACGCCATCCCGGCCCCCGAAGCGGGGGTGGCGGCGGCCCTGCTGCTTGGTGACGGGTCGGCGATGGACCGCGGCGAGTGGGACGGCTACGTCCGCACCGGGGTCGTCCACGTCCTCGCCATCTCGGGCCAGCACCTCGTCGTCCTCGCCGGGTTCGTCTGGCTCGTTTTGCGGGTGGCAGGGGTGCGCCGGCGGCGGGGGGCGTGGGCCGTCGCCCTGCTCATCGTCGGGTACGCCATCCTCACCGGGGGCAGGCCGTCGGCGACGCGGGCGGCGGTCATGGTCTGCGTCGTGTGCGGCGGCGTGGTCCTGCGGCGGCCGGTGGTGCCGGCGAACGCCTTCGCGCTGGCCTGGCTGGTCGTCGTCGCACTCAACCCGGCCGACCCGTTCACTGCCGGCTGCCAGTTGTCGTTCCTGTCGGTGTTCTGCCTCGTTTGGGGCGTCGGCCGGTGGCTCGCGCCGGGCGAAGTGGACCCCGTGGAACAACTGATCGACGAGAGCCGACCGCCGGCGGTGCGGTTCACTCGGACGTTGCTGCGGATCGTGGCGGCCGCGTTCGCCGTCAGCCTCGCCCTCGGGGTGGCGAACGCCCCGCTGCTGCTGGTTTGGCAGAACATCGTCTCGCCCGTCGGCGTCCTGCTCGGGCCGCCGCTGGTGCTGCTCACGTCGGTCGCACTCGTGGCCGGCTTCCTCCTGCTCGTCGTCAGCCCGCTCGGGCCGTGGGCGGGGGTGCCGCTGGCGTGGGTCACGACGGCCTGCCTCGCGGCGTGCGGGTGGCTCGTGCGACGGGCGGACGAACTCCCCGGCGGCGCGGTCTACGCCCCGGCCCCGTCCGTGGTCTGGGCGGTCGGCTATTACGCCCTGCTCGTCGGCGGAATCTTGCTCGTAGGAACGGCACGGCGGCGGGCGTTCGCCGGGCTGGCGGCCTGGACCGTCGGCGGCCTCCTGCTCACGGCCCGGCCCGCCTCCGACGAGGCCCGCGTCACCTTCCTCTCCGTCGGCCACGGCGGCTGCGTCGTGATCGAAGCGCCCGACGGGCGGGTGCTGCTCTACGACACGGGCACGCTCAACGGGCCGGACGTGGTCCGCCGCACGATCGCCCCCTTTCTGTGGAGCCGCGGCATCTCGCGGGTGGACGAGGTGTTCCTGTCGCACGCCGACCTCGACCACTTCAACGGCCTGCCGGAACTGCTCCGCCGCTTCCCCGTCGGCCGCGTCACCCACACGCCGAGTTTCGCCGGCAAATCGAGCCCCGGCGTGGCCGAGGCGCTGGCCGCCCTCGAACGCCACGGCGTGCGGACGCGGGTGGCGGCGGCCGGCGACCGCTTCACCGCCGGGCGCGTGACGCTCGACGTATTACACCCCCCGACCGTCGGCCCGCCCGGGAAAGAGAACGTCCGTAGCCTCGTCATGTTGGTGGGCCACGCCGGGCACGCGGTCCTGCTCACCGGCGACCTCGAAGGGGCGGGGCAGGCGGCCGTTTTGAAGATGAAGCCCCCGGGGGTGGACGTGCTGCTCGCCCCGCACCACGGGTCGCGGCTGGCGAACGGCCCCGACCTCGCCCGGTGGGCCAGGCCGCGGCTCGTGGTGTCGAGTCAGGAGCGGAAGAAGGCGGACGACTTGACCCCGAACTACGCCCCGGCCGGGGCCGCCGTGTGGGACACGGCCGCCGCCGGGGCGGTCACGCTCCGCAGCCACCCCACCGGCCTGACGGCGGAGGCGTTCCGAACCGCGGAACGTCTCGTGGTCCGGAGCGGGGACCGGCGCTGACCGTTACCGCATTATACCACATCGGGCGTGTAGCGTCTTCCCGAACGAGTTGACCCGCAAGGTCTTGCGATTCCCGCTCCCACATTTCACGGTAAAGCGGGAACGTTGGGAACGGTCGAACATTCTCGCCACTTTCGGCCCGAACGGCACGTCAGCTCGCGCCGCCCGCCGTCACTTGTCGCCGGAGTAGGGCTGCCATTCGAGGCCGAGCGACACCGTCCGGTCCCGCTTGGCCTGGACCGCCCACGGGGTGCCCTTGTACGTCTCGATGACCTTGGCGAACAACTCCTGCGACTCCTCGGCCAGCGCCTTCACGTCTTTCTTGCTCTTCATCTTGGGCACCGACGACAGCCGCCAGCCGGTGTGCCCGGCCTTCGGGTCGAGGGGCGGCAGGCTGTCCGTCAGGATGTTCCCCAGGAGCAGGTCGTACTCGTTCATGAACGCCAGCCGGGCCTTCACCTGGGCCACCGCGTAGTCGTAGTTCGCCTGCCACCGCTTCGGCTTCGTGTCCCGCTCGGCCTCCAGCTTCTTGAGGTTCAGGGCCACCCCCTCCAGCTCGGCGATGGCGATGGCCGGGAACTCCTGCTCCTTCTTGATCTCCTTCTTGACCGTGTCCGACGACTCGCCGCTGAACGAGTTGCGGACGCCGTTCCCCTCGCCGCTCTTGGACCACTCGGTGCGGATGATGTTGAACGCCCCCAGCACCGTCGCCTCGAACTTGTACTTGGCCTTGTCGGCCATGATCTGGTCGACGGTGAGGTCGGAGCTGTAGTCGGCCAGCTTGGCGGCGCTGAAGATCGAGAACGACTCCAGCCCGGCCTCGACGAGGTCGGGCTTGATCGGCGGGAGCATGAACGTGGAGGTGATGTCGGCCACGTCCTTCGGGGCGGCCCCGGCGAGGGCGGTGAGGTCCGGGTACGCCACCTTCGCGGCCCCCTTCTCGGCCGGGTTGTACGCCACCGCCGCGGCCGCCGGGCTCTCGACCAGCTTGGGCGTCTGGGTGACCGGCGGCTCGGCCTCCTCGGCCGGCTTCTTGTCGTCGGGCTTGGCCGCGTCGCCGGCGGGCGGGGAGGCCGGCATGGCGGCCTTCGGCGGGTTCAGCTCCTTGGCCACCTCGGCCGTGCGGGCGGCGATGGCGTCCACCCACGGCTTGACCGGGAGCGGGTCGCCCGGGGCGGCCCCCCGGCCGCCCCCCTTGCCGGCCTCCGAGACGTACGTCGCGGCGTTGAGGAAGTTGCTCCCCTCGATCAGCTTGCGGCCGGTGGCGTCGGCCGGGCGGTTGTAGAACTCCAGGGCGTTCTCCTTCGCCGAACAGGCCGTCACGACCTGCACCCCGGGGGCGTCGGCCGGGATGGCGGTGAGGAGCTTCTCCAGCTCGGGCGTCATCGGGTCGGCCCCCGGCCGCTGCCGGCCGCGCTCCGGGTTGAACCGGCAGACGTCCCACACCACGAGCTTCTGCTGCGCCGGGCAGGCCTTGATGCCGGCCCAGAAGTCGTCGAGCGGGATGAGCGTCTCGACCTCCTCGTTGTCCCCCTCGATGGGCACGAGGTACGCCTTCCCGTCCTTCTCGACGGCGTGCCCGCCGAAGTAGACGACGACCCGGTCCTGCGGCCGGCTGGTCTCGAAGAAGCTCTTGAACGCCCCCTGGAGGACGGGCTTGAGGGGCACCTTGTCGTCCGGGGCGGGGGTGGTGTCGCTCAGCAAGTAGAGCTGGTTGTTGTCCTTGTCCACCGGCACCCGCCACTCGTAGGCGAGCTTGCCGGCCAGGGACTTCACCCGGTCCGGGCCGACCCCCTGGGCCGTCGAGTTGGCGTTGGTCAGGGGGTTCAGGTAGAGGTAGCGGCTGATGTGGACGAAGAGCATCCGCCGGGGGAACGGCGTGCCCGCGGGGGCCGCCGCCTTCGCGCCGGGGTCCCTCACCGCCGTGCCGGCCTGGCCGACAGGCGGCGGCCTGTCCTTCCCCTTCGGCGGATCGACGGCGACCGTGTCGGTCTTGTTCTCGGCCATCTTCTTCGACGCGAATTTGGCCGCGACGACCCCGCCGGTGACGAGCCCGATCACGAGCAGGACGCCGAGCACCATCCAGATCGTGTTGTTGCCGCCGCCCTTCTTGTACTTGCCGCGGGCCCGCGTGCCGGCGTCGGCGGCCGGGGCGAACTCCTCGACCGGAGGGGCGTGGTGGACGGCCGCGGGCGCCGGGGCGGCGTACGCCGGGTACGCGGCCGCGGCCGGCGGCGGGGCGTACCCCGGGGCCGGGTGCGGTTGTGGGTAGCCGTGCGGCGGGGGACCGTACCCCGGGGGCGGGGCGTACCCGGGCGGGGGCGCATACCCCGGGGGCGGGGCGTACCCGTGCGGCGGGGCGGGGTAAGGGTATCCGGGGTAACCGGCGGGCGGCTGCGGGTAGCCGGGGGGTGGGGCGGGGTAGCCGGGGGGGAGACCGTACCCCGGGGCGGGGGCGAACCCGTTCGGGTCGTAGGCGGGGGCCGGGTAGCCGTGCGGGTCGTAGGCCGGGGCGGGCGGCGGGGCGTCGTCGAACGGGTTGTCGGGCGAGGTGGGCCCCCCGCCCTCGTCGAAGTCGAACGCGGCCGGGGCTGCCGCGGGTGGGGCGTACCCCGGCGGCGGCGCGTAGCCCGCGGGCGGGCCGTAACCGGCCGGCGGGGCGTATCCGACCTCCGGCGGGGGCGGGTCGCCGGCCTTCGGCTTGGAGCGGACGACGGTCCCGCACTTCTTGCACCGGACCGCCTGCCCGACCAGCTCGGCGGGGATGCGGAGGGCGTTCTGGCACCCGGGGCAGGTGGCACGGACCGTGGACGCCATCGCATCATCTCCGGGGAGGGGAGCCGCTCGTTAGACGAATTGTAGCCCGTTCCGGTTCCGTGCGGAAGTGAGTGCCTGGCGAGCGACGGTAACACCCGCCCCGGCCCTACGCTTTGGAAAGACGTGGGCCGGGGCGGCCGCCCCGTCGGGCGACCGGCCGACGCCCCGCGTGGGGGGGGTAACTGCAATGGAAGTCGGCCACTACTGTGCCGTCGCCGGCGGCGTGATCGGGTTCGTGGGCAGTTTGTTCGTCCGGACGTGGGGCAAGGCGCGGGCGTGCCCGGAGTGCCGCTCGCCGCTGCCGAGGTTCCGCCGCCCGTCCGGCTGGGGCCAGGCGCTGCGCGGCGGGTGGACGTGCCACAATTGCGGCTGCGAGGTGGACCGCCGGGGCCGGGTGTTGGTGGTGATGGGACGCGGATGACGCGGATCGGGCTGCAGGATCAAGAGGTTCAGAGCGGATGCTGTTTCGAAATCCGTCTCGTTCCGATCCTCTTCATCCGGGTCCCCATCCGCGTCGCCCGCGTCCCATTTCAGAGTTGAGCCACCCCACGCGGCGGAACCACGCGACCACCTCCGCAAGCGTGTCGGCCACCGGGCGGGGCGTGAGCCCGAGTTCGGCCAGGCTGCGGGACGGGTCGAAGTGCATCCGCCGGCGGGTGAGCTTAACCCCCGTCACGGTCGCTGCGGGGATCGTGCCCGTGACCGCGTCGGCCCACCACTCGCTGACGTAGGCGGCGGCCAGTGCGGCGGCGTAGGGCACCCGATAACGCGGCACCGGCAGCCCCGTGAGCCCCGCCAGGTGGGCGAACACCCCGCGGATCGACCAGTTCTCGGCCCCGAGGAGGTACCGCACGCCCGGCCGGCCGACGGCCATCGCCCGCGTCATGCCGTCGGCCACGTCCCGCACGTCGATCAGGTTCAGCTCGGCGTCGAGGAACGCCGGCCGCTTGCCGAGGCAGAAGTCGAGCATCATCTGCGTCGGCGGCGACCGCCCGCGGTCGCCCGGCCCGACGGGCAGCGTGGGGTTCACGACCACGACCGGGGACCCGCCGCGAGCCAGATGCGTGGCGAACCGCTCGGCCCGGAACTTCGACCGGCAGTACGGCCCGACCACGTCGCGGGCCGGCACGTGCTGGTCCTCCGCGATGGGGGCCGTCTGCCGAGAGCGCGTGAGGATGCTTTCCGTGCTGGTGTGCAAGACGCGCTCGGCCCCCGCGGCGAGGGCTTCGCTCAACACGTTCACGGTGCCGAGGTAGTTGACGCGGTGGAAGTCGCCGCGGCGGCGGGTCCAGAGCTGCGGGTTGGCGGCGAGGTGGTAAACGCGCCCACACCCAGCGACCGCCGCCCGCACGGCGGCCCGGTCGGTGATGTCGGCGGGCGCGACTTCGATTCGATCCAGCGGCAGGTGGTCGACGCCCGCCCCCGGCCGGTCGAGGACGCGGACCCGCTCGCCGCGTTCGACGAGCAGGCGGACGAGGTGCGACCCGATGAACCCGGCCCCGCCGGTGACGAGGGTGGTCATGGGGCCGGCACTTCCAGCGTCGCCGACCGCACCCGGATCGCCGGCGACAGACTCGCCGGCTCCAGTCGCAGTTCGCTCGCGGTGCGACCGATCCAGAAGAGCGCCTCGTGGTCCCCCGCGTCCGGCCGGCGGTAGACGGCCGCGACCTTCCCCGTTTCGTCCCGCACCACGAGGGTGAGCAGCGCCGCCGGCGTCTCCACGGCGAAGCGGACGCGGACGCCCTGAACCTCCCGCGGCGGCCCCGCCCAAAGCGTGAGCGACGGGAGCTTCCCGCCCGCTACGAACGCCTCCGGCCCGGCGGCGGGTAGCGTAACGCCGTCGCCGAAAGGGAGCGGCACATCGACCCGTACGGGGTCAGCCACCATGTCGGCGAACAGGCCGAAGCGGGCGGCGGCGAGCGGCTTCAGGTCGTGGTCCATCGGCCGGCCGGGGAAGAAGAGCATGTCGACGTATTTCGACCCCAGGTGGCGCGGCGGCACCCCGGCCTTCAAGTCCTTCTCGAACTCCTGGAAGTACCCCCGCCGTGCCTTGCCCACGAACTTCGCCGTCGGCACGTTCACCGCCACCAACACGCCGGCCAGCAGGAGCGATAAGGTTGCAATGACACGTCGGCCGCGGACGCTCAACGTCGGCCCGTAAAGGATGGTGGCGAGGAGCAGCCCGCAGACGCACAGGGCGGCGGGGCCGGCGTACCGCGGGGCGTACCCCGCCGGCCGCACCATCGCAATCGCCGCCGACGCCATCAGGCCCCACGCCAGAACAGCCCCGACGCCCGATGAACGCAATCGCTCCTCGGGGTCGCGGACGATCACCCGCGCCAGCAGCCCGCCGGCGAGCGCGAACCCGGCGGCCACGGCCATGCCCGCCCACGGCACCGGGAAGCCGCGGGTGGCGACGCCGTCGCCCAGCCCGCAGCCGACCGCCTGGAGGAAGACGACGAGCTTGCCGACCACGCCCGCCGCCGCTTCCGCCTCCGGGGCCCGCCGGATGTTCAACGCGATGACCGCCGAGTACGCCACGGCCAGCAGCGGCGGCACGGCGACCACGAATGCCCGCCCCTTCGCCCCCGTTCGCCACAGCCCGAACGCCACGGCCGCGAGCCACAGCCCGACGGGGCCGACGGCCGCCAGCCCGTACCCGCCGCCCTGCACGACGACGAGCAACGCCGCCCCGCCGATCAATCCGGCGCGGAACGCGGTTTCCCGCGTGCAGGTGGCCGCCGCCGCGAGCACGGCCGCCATCCCGGCGACGGTGAGCGAGAAGACCACCTGATAGCCGAACAGGTAGTTCTCGAACTGCCCCCAGTTCAGGAGCAGCGCCGGGAACAGCACGTCGCTGACGGCCGCCCGCCCCCGGAGCCGGCGGGCCAACCCCGCGAGGCCGAGGGCGACGCCGGCGTTCAGGCACGCGGTCACTACGGCCCCGGTGCGGAAGTCGCCCGTCCCGGCCGTGAGCAGCCACCAGAGCATTTTGCCGACGGGGTACCGGTGCTCGGCGTGCAGCGCCCAGACCCAGTGCCAGTCGAGCCGCGGGGCGGTGACGGCGGCGGTGAAGAACCACTCGTCCTGGTACGGCCCGCGGATGCCGTACCGGTAAACGTACCACAGCACCGACGCGAACAGCCCGAGCCACGCCAGTCGGACTGCGACCGCGGCCGCCGGCGGGGCGGGGGTAACGGGCGGAGTCCCGGCGGCCGGGCGGGGGAGGGCGGTGCGGAGCTTGGGGGCGAGCATGGGAGTCCTTTCCCGGGGCGGCGTCACGCGGCCTTGTTCGTGTACAGGTCGAGCCGCGGGTTGCCGGTGATGGCGGCGAACGCCTGCCGGACCTGGGCGAACCCGTCCCGCAGGAGGAAGGCCGAGTCGCGGCCGTAGCTCTTGGCCCCGAGGACGTAGTACCCCGGCTCCCGCGTCTCGATCCGGCCGGCCGGCTCGTCCACCTTCAGCCCGTCGCAGATCCGCAGGTCGGGCCGGTAGCCGACGTTGGCGATGACCCGCTCGACCTCCCACGTCATCGGCTTGCCGTGGCAGCGGGCCGCCACCCGGAAGCCGCGGTCGGGCCCGTGGCACACCACTTCGTCGATGAGCGTGTGGGGGTGGAATTCGAGGTTGCCGTCGCACCGCGTGGCGAGAGAATTCGCCTTCGCCGCGAGCCGGTCCCGCTCCTTGAACGGGTCGTTCGGCACCCGCGGCAGCGGTTGCGTCCGCCCGCCGCGGGTGAGCCAGAACACCCACGTCGCGCTGTGCTGCTCCGCGAGCGTGGCGAGCTGGCAGATGGTGGTCGCGGCCGAGTACCCGTCGCCGACGAGGACGACGCTCTTGCCGCCGTAGTGGGCCGCCCTCGCCCCGAGCACGTCCTCGACGCCGGTCGCCGTGTGGACGCGGGCCGGCACCTCGCCGATGGCCGGGATGTTGCCGTCCCCGAGCCAGTTCGGCCGGCCGAACGTGCCGGTGCAGTCGAGGACCACGTCGGCCGTATCGACCCGCTCCTGCCCGCCGTCGGCCCGCACCAGTAACCGGAACGGCGGGGGCGGCGTGCGGGCGTCGGCCTTCTCGGCCGGCTTCCCCCGGCCGACGAACAGCACGGCGTGTTGCGGGTGGAGGTGTTCGAGCAGCGCCGCCGACTCGCTCAGCGGCACGAGGTAGCCGTCGCGGTACTCCCGCCCGGTCACGAGGTCGGCGTCGCCCGGCAGCTCGCGGGTCGGCTTCTCGCGCAACAGCGTCTGCCGGCCGAGTGGGGTGACGTTCATCCCGAACGGGGTGAACAGGCGGACGTGGCCCCAGCGGTGGACGTGCTCGCCGACCTGCCCCTTCTCGTACACGGACACGGGCAGGCCCAGGGTCCGGGCGTAAAGGGCCGCTTCGAGCCCGACCGGCCCGGCCCCGAGAACGGCGATCCGTGGGGGTGCCGCCTTCGCCATCCGTGGCTCGCTTGTTGAAGAGGGATTCACCACAGAGTCACAGAGGGCACCGAGGGAAGAAGCACGGAGCGGAACAGACACAGTGTTTTAAACCATCCTGTTCACCTCTCGGTGTTTCTTCCCTCGGTGCCGTCTGTGACTCTGTGGTGAATTTTCCCACTTCCTATCACGAAGCGGCGTCCGCGTTCAAGGGCACCCGGCCGCGGAGGGCGTCGGCCGGCCAGCCGTACGGGCGGAACTTCTCCGGCCGCTCCTGCTCCTCCTGCACGAACAGGGCCCGGTTCCGCCCCAGTCGCGACGCGATCGGCGAGTCGACGAGCGTGCTGGAGTCGGTCGTGCTCATCTGGAAGAGCACCCGCAGGCCGAACTCGCGGAGCCCCGACCGGTCGAACGAGCGGTTCAGGTTGGTCAGCGAGTCGCACCACACGATCAGGTGAATCCCCAGCGGCGGCCCCTCCCGCAGGAGCGACAAGAAGCGCTCGGCGGGGCTGACCTCCCGCGCGTCGCCGCGGCGGAAGCTGTAGTCGTCCTCGGCCTTGCGGAGTTCGCGGAAGCGGTGGATGCCGAAGGCCACGAGGAACCGCGGCGTCCGGTCGGTCGTCTCGCCCTTCTGCCGGCGGTCGAGTTCGGCCGCGAGGTCGGCCAGCGCCGGCCCGACGTCCGACCGGGCCGGGGCCAACGCACTCGGCGAGAGCCGCGTCACGAGCGTGCGGAGGGCGTCGGCCTCGTCCGAGTCGTCGGGTGTGCCGTCGAGCAGGGTGAGGGTGCGGCCCCCGGCCCCCGCCAGTTGGGCCGCGATGCCGACGACGGCCGCCGCCACGACGGCCCGGGCGGTGTCCTCCGCCGACCCCAAGACGAGCAGGTTGGCGGCGCTCTGCGGGCGGAACGCGGCGGCCGTCGCCTCCTTGATCGCCACCGGCTCGCCGAGCCACGCCAGCACCGTCTTCGGCGGGTCGGCCGGCGGGTTCGCCAGCAGCTTCGCCAGGGCCGGGTTCGCCGCCAGGTCGGACGACTGGCTCCCCTCGAACACCAGCGGCGGCGGGTACTTGCCGGCGGCCTTCTCCCGCAACTCGGCCAGCGTCCGCTCCCGCTCGCCGTCCGCCATCCACACCACCTGGAACGGGTCGTTCCCCTCCACCATGCCGTTCGCGTCGTTGTAAATCGCCTCGCCCGGCCGGGAGAGCAACCGGGCCGCGTTGTTGTCCTTGTTCAGAATCAACTGCGCGTCGGCGTCGCTCGACTGCAGCGCGATGCGGATGGCCATCTGGTCGATGGTGGCCCGCGGGATGGAGTACGACCCGCCGAGCGTCTGCGACCCGAGGAGGACGTGCAGCCCGAACGCCCGCCCCTGCCGCACGAGGCGGTCGAGCAGGAGCGTCGTCTCCTGGGCGAGCTTGTCGTCCTCGACGAAGAACTCCTGGAACTCGTCGACCACGAGCAGGATGCGGGGGCACGCCCCGCCGCCCGTCTTCTTCAGGAAGCCGCGGTACCCCGCGAGGTCGTTCACCCCCGCGTCGCGGAAGCGGTCGCCCCGCTCCCGCAGCACCACGTCGAGCCGCTGGAGGACGCTCAGGCCGAACTCCCGCTTGCTCTCGATGGCCACCACCTTCGCGTGCGGCAATCGGAACTGGGCGTAGTCCTTGAACTCGACCCCCTTCTTGAAGTCGATCAGGTAGAGTTCCGCCTCCTCCGGGCTGTAGATGAGCGCCAGGTTGGAGATGATCGCGTGCAAGAGGGTGGACTTGCCCGACCCCGTCTTGCCGGCGATGAGGGCGTGCTGGGCCGTGCCCTTGCCGAGGCGGAACGACTGCCGGCGGGTCGCCCCGGCCCGGCCGATGGGCACCTCGAACCCACGCGAGGAGTCGCCCGTCCACACCTCGTCCGCCGTCGGCCGGATGTAGCTGAACGGCACCTCCACGCGGCCGGCCGTCAGGCTCGCCTTGCCGACCCGCTGGACCACCTTGGCCACCACCGCCGCGTCGGGCGGGGCTTCGAGGGCGAGCGGGAACGGGGCGAACGCCGCGTCCTTCGGGTGGAACGCCCCCTCCTTCCACGTCAGCGACAGGCTCGGGGCTTCGAGGTCGGCGAGGTTAAAGTCCCGGGGCATCGCCATCCGCCCGTCGACGCTCACGAGCGTGCAGACGCCGCACGACGGCCCGCTGTTGACGACGCTCACCAGCCGGCGGGCGGCCTCGGGCGTGAACCCGGCCGGGAAATTGGCGACCACCAGCACCCGGTACGGCTCGGCCACCTCGCCGGCCGCCTGGTTGTACTCCTCGATCGTCTTGTACTGGTTGCGGAGGTATTTCTGGATGACGGCCGCGATGTGGTCCGTGAGGTCCACCAGCCGCTTCTCGATCTGCCCGGGCTCGGTCCAAATCTGGCCCGTCACCAGCTTCTCGTCGTGGTCGGCGAGGTGCATGAAGGCGGCGAAGTTGTCGCCCAGGCCGACCGGGTCGAGGATCGTGAAGCGGACCTTGCCCGGCGGCAAGCCGGTGAGGAAGCGGAGCATCATCGACTGGAGGGCGTTGACGGCCACGGCCCGCCCCTCGTCGCGGGCCTTCAGCACCACGGCGCACTTGTCGGGGAACGGGACGTAAGCCGGCACGTCGAGCTTGAGCGGCTCGGCGGGGTGAAGGCGCTCGTCCGCGGAGCGGCCGTCGGGGAGGCCGTCGAGGTCCACCGTGACGTGGCCGAACGGGACGCCCTCGGGCACCGTTGTAGAGAGCGGCCGCGTCGCCGCGTCGGGGGCCGACCACAGGGGGAAGAGGCGGTCGCCCTCGCTCCGCAGGAAGCGGAACTCGGTGGTGGTGGCATCGAGCGCGTCCCGCCACGCGGCGGCGGCCCGGTCCCACGCCGCGTCGCGGGCGGCTTCGGCCTCGGCGACGCGGGCGGCGAACTGCGCTTCCGCCGCGTCGAGTTCCGCCTTGAAGCGGGCCACGGCCGCGGACCGGCCCTCGGTGTGGGTGCGGACGGCGGCGGTGGCCGCGGTCTCGTGGCGCTGCTTCAGGGCTGTGGTGGTCGCCGCGTGTTCGGCCACCGCCTGTTTGAGCCCGGCGTCGTACTGCTGCTTCTGGGCTTCGAGCCGGGGGCGGTAGAACTCTTCCGTCTCCACATTGCCGCGGGCGTGGTCGGCGGCCAGACGGGCGCGGTGGCTCTCGTGTTCAGTGGTCGCCCGGGCGCGGAGGTGTTCGCACGCGGCCTCGGCCTGCCCCAGCCCCTCGCCGAGCTTCAAGCCCTGCCGCAGCGTCGCCTTCTTGGCGAACGACCGCACCCCGAGCCACAGGCCGACGCCGAACGTGACGGCCGCCCCGCCCGTCGCGGCCGCGGCGGTGGCGACGGCGACGAACGGGAAGGTGACGGCCGCCGCGAGCGCCGCGACGACGGCGACGCAGGCGACCAGCCCCTTCGTGCCGGCGAACTTGGCCAGCGCGAGGTTCTTCAACGCCTCCCGCTCGGCGGTGGCCGCGTCCACGGCGGCGTTCATGCCGGCGACCGGGTCGCCGTCGGCGGGCGTGTGGTCCTCGCGGGGCTGGATGTCGCCGCGGGTGAGGCCGACGCGGGCCAGGAGCGGGTCGGCCGAGGCCCACAGGGCGGCCACCCGCCCCTCGCCGCCGGCCGCCTTCCGCAGCAGCGTTTCGTACTGGTCGCGGGCCTGCTTCTCGCCCCCCTCGCGGACCGAGTCGAGCGTCCAGAGGCGGTCCTTGAACTCCGTCTTCCCCTTCTGAGACGCCTTCTGGTAGCGGTCGTGCATCTGGGCCTTGCGCTCGGCCAGCGTGGCGTCCGCGGCCGCCCGCTCGGCCTCGTACGCGGCCGCCCGTTCGGCGGCGGCGGCGGCGTGCCCGCTGTCGCGCTCGCTGAGGTCCTTCTGGGCGGCGGCGGCGTTCGCCCGGCGGGCCCGGCTCACGTCCCGCTCCGCCCGCTCGACGGCCGCCGCGTGCGTGGTCGTTAGTTCGCCCTCGGCCGCCGCCCGCTCCCGCACGGCGTCGACCAGCCGGACGAGCGCCGCCCGCTCCCGCTCGAAGAAATTCGGCATGTGTGTGGCCCTGGGAAGGGGAACCGCCGGCTACCACGTGAAGCCGTCGGCCTCGCACTCGCGGCGGATCTGGCCGAACAGGACGGAGAGCTGGTCGATCGCCCGGAGCCCGTCGTTGACGAGCTGGTCGAGCGGCTCCATGTACTTCTCGTCGAACTCCCGGCGGACGGCGTCGTCCCACGCCGCCTCGGTGGCCTCCCACCGCCCGCGGGCCGTCTTCTGGGCGTCGTAAATCTGGCTCCGCGTCGCCCCGACACGCATGGGTTCTGGCCCTTCAAAAGGAGCCGCCGGTGCCCGCCGTCACGTCTTCTTCTCTTCCGCGTACGCGTCGAGCGAGGCGATCTTGCGGGCGAGCAGCGCCAGCCCGGCCGCGAGGTCGATCTCGAGAAAGTTGCCGAGCCGGCGGGCGGGGCCGCTGTACACCTCGTCCACCAGCCGTGGCAGCTTGACCATCCACGCCCGCACCTTCTCGACCTGGTCGTCGCAGTACTGGAGGCGGGCCTTGGCCTTCCGCAGCACTTCCTCCTGCACGCTCGTGTCGGGCATGCGGCCGTCGAAGCCGGGGAACCTGCGGGCGGCCAGCTCGGCCTTCGCCTGCGTGACCGCCTCCTCGCACTCTCGGACCAGTCGCCGCCACCGGCCGAGCTGCTCGGCCAGCCAGTCGGACGCCCGGCGGACCTCCATGTCGGTCCCGCCGAGGGCTTCGAGCACGGCCGTGCGGTACACGCCCAGGGCCGCGTGCCACTCCCGCAAGTCGGCGATCGAGCGAACGTCGGCGGCCATGTCGAACCTCGTCGTCAAGTCATCAGGTCGTCACGTCTTCAAGTCGCGGCCGTCCTTTCGGCGTGGCGACTTGATGACTTGCGGACTTGCCGACTCTAGTGCTGCGACAGGTACTCCTCGATCCGCTCGGCCTTGCGGAGGAGGAACGGGATGTGCTCGCCCGTCACTTCGAGGAAGCGTTCGAGGACGTGCGAGGTCTCCTCGAACTGCTGGCGGAAGCGCTCGTGCTCCTGGTCCCGCCAGGTGTCGCCGAGGGCCGTGAGCTGGCCGTGCAGGCCGGCGAGGGCCGACTGGAGGTCGGCGTTGAACCGCTTGAGACTGGACGCGAACCGGCGGACTTCGGCCGGGTCGACAATCGCCTGGGACATGACGAAGCCTCGTCGGGCGTCGGAAGGGGGCACGCGACACGGGGGCGTCCCCCGATTATACAGGCGGACCGCCGCGGGTGGTGGCGGGAATTCCGGCCGCCGTCACCCCGCGAGGTCGGCCTTGTATTCCAGGTTGTTGAGCGTCTCGGCGAGCCGGTCGCGGGCCGCGGCCCGCTCGGTCAGGAGCGTCGCCTCCTCGGCGGCGATGGCTTCGAGCCGGTCCTCCTGCTTGCCGAGGGTTGTCACGAAACGCGTCCGCAGCTCCTTCTCGGCCGCCCGGTCGCCGACCGCCTTCATGTTCTCCCGCACCCGCTTCTGCTCGGCGTGAATCTGGTCCCGCTCGGCCGCGAGCCGCTTCAGCTTCTCGTCCAGATCAACGACCTGCCGGCGGACGGTGAACGACTCCCGCAATGCCTTCTCCAGTTTCTTGTCGACGTACTTGGCCTCGATCCACGCGGTGAACTGCACGTCCTTGATCTCGCCGAGCACGAACCGCTGGCTGTCCGGGCGCTGCGTCTTCACCACGAACGCGGTGGTGGCGTGCGGCGGTAGCGGGAAGCGGAACCGCCAGTGTTTCTCGGTGATCTCGTGCGGCTTCGGCGTGTCGAACAGGGTGTAATCGCCACCCGGCCGGGGGTGGTCGAGGTAAACGACCTGCTCCTTATCGGCCTTGCTGGTGAAGGTGTAGGTCATCTGCTCGGCCTGCCCGAAGTAGCTCACGAGCGTGCCCTTGCTCACCACCACCCGGTGCACGTCCTGCTTGAAGGAGCGGACGTTGTCGAGGACGCGCACGGCCAGCTCGACGGCGTACCCGACGAGCCGCTTGTCGGTCGGCTTGAGGGTGTCGAGCATGGCCTCGCCGACGTAGCTGCCGCCGTCGAGGACCGTGACCGGCCCGCCTTCGAGGGTCAGCCCGGTGGTGTTCTCGAACTCGACGCACCGCATCGGGTTTTCGGCCCGCGCCGCCTTCTGGTAGAGCAGCACCGACCGCCCGGCGAACGCTTTGAGGACGATCGGCACCAGCGCCGACTGGTTGCGGCGGACCGTGACCGGGTTCTCGATCCCGTACTCGAACAGGTCGCCGACCTGCCGCTCGCGGGTCTGTGTTTCGACCGACGACTTGGCCGACGCGAGCCACTTGAATCGGCTCGCTTCGTCGACCTCGTTGTAGACCGCCCTCCTGACATCGCTTCGGGCCGCCAGCGGGGGCGGGGCGGGCATGGACATCGCCATCCCGCCGGCATCGTCGTCGTCATCGTCATCGAGAACGTCCATCCCCGCCTCGGCCGTCGGCGGCAGCACGCCGGTCGTCTCGCGCACGGCCACCACCGGCCGGCGGATGTACCGCGGGGTGTACAGGTCGTGGACGAACGACACCGGCAGGCCGGCCACGAGGGTGAGCGACACGTCCACCCAGTCCTCGTCCGACGTGTTGTCCACCACCGCCCACCCCTGGATGAGAGGTTGCGGCTCGGTCGTGGTTGCCGCCGGCGATTGCTCGTTGAGGAGGATGCGGTACGTCGCCTTCCACACCGGGGCTTCGAGGACGTAGCTGACGCGGACGGTGCGGCTCCCCTCGCCGCGGGCGAACAGGGTGAACGTCCGGGCGTCCTTTTTCTTGGCCGCGAGCTGCGTCTTCAGGTAGAAGTCGAGGTCGCGGCGGACGCCGTCGTCCAAGAGTGTCAGGTCGAGGCCGAACAGGTCGAACGTGCGGACCTCGCCGGCGTCCGTGAGGAGCGACACCCGCACTTGTTCCTGCAACCCGTGTTCGGTCCGCGTGTCGGCCTTGTCCACGCCGAGGATCGCCCCCTCGACGCGGCTCCCGCCGGCCGGGGTGACGGCCGCCCGAGCCCCCTTCAACTGCGGCAGCAGGCCGACGAGGCTGCCCTTGTCCGGGATGCTCAGGGCGATCTCGGCGAGGAGCTGTTCGACGGGCGTGGTCGAGTCGTAGGAGACGGCCGCGACGGTGCCGCCGTCGAGGTCGAGGACAGTGAGCGACTTCAGCACGTCGCTCACCTCCCGCTGCTTGAACGACAGGGCGAGGGCCGCGTCACCGTGGACGGCCGCCTCCCGCTCGAAGTACCCGACGCCGTGCTTGTACAGCACCACCCGGCGGATCGGCAGGCTCGACATGGGCGACTCCATAGGGCTCGGGTTTAGAGCGGTTTCGAGGTTCGTGTACCAACCCGACGCGTGAGCGAGGGGGTGAGGCTCACGCCCTCGCTCACGCGTCGGGTTGGTACTACCGCTACGCCAACCTCGAAGCCACGCTAACGCCGCCCCTGTCCCTCGATCACCCGCGTCTCCGTCACCACTTTGTCCATGAACACGTCGTGCGGGGCGACCGGGATCTCGTCGAACACCTGGCAGTCGAACGCCAGCGCCACGAGCGGGGCGTCCGGCCGGGCGTGGGCGAGCAGGCGGTCGTAGTACCCCTTCCCCTGGCCCATCCGCCCGCCGCGGGGGTCGAACGCCGTGCCGGGGACCATCACGAGGTCGAGTTCGCCGGGGGCGACCCGCTTCGCCGGAAGCCCCCGCAGTTCGGGCTTCGGCTCCAGGATGCGGTACGCCCCTTCCACGAGTTCGCTCATCTCTTCGAGGTGGAACAGTTCCAGCTCGTTCGTCTCGACCACGCACCACGGCACCACCACCCGCTTGCCGGCGGCGATGGCGGCGGGGAGCGTGTGGCGGGTGCGGACCTCGCTGCCGGCGTCCACGTACCACATCACGGTGCGGGCCGCGGCGTGTTCGGGGAGTGCCAGGAAGGTGTCGCAGATCCGGCGGCTGAGCGCGTCCTTGTCCGCCTGGGCGACGCGGGCCTTGCGGGCCTGCTCGCGGAGGGCGGCCTTGCGGACTTGCCAGTCGGGCGGGGCCGGGTTGCCGTCGCTCATCGGGTCGGCCTCGGGGGTGTGGGGGTACTTCGCAGGCAGTGTATTACCGGGCCGCGGGGGCGTCCCAAGCCCGCTACCGACATGCCGTTGAAACCGGGAGAACGGGTAACATTTCCCGCACCCGCGTCGCCCCCACCCGCCTCTAATTCGACATGACAACCACGACCCAAAATCCGCCGCGAATCGCCTCCCTGACGCTCGTCCTGCCCGGCCCCGACCGGAAGCGGGTGCCGAGCCCGTACCACTACCGCGTGACCTACCGCGACCCCGCCCCGGCCGGCCCCGGGTGCGTGATGACGTGGGAGGTCCGGGGCGGCCGCGAGCCGTACCAGATGGCGCTCGAACGGACCCCGGCGGGCGAACTCGTGTGGCACTGCACCTGTGCCGACGCCGTGTACCGCGGCGACCTCGACCGCCGCCACCTGTGCAAGCACGCCCACGGCCTGATCGAGTGCATCCCGGCCACCCACGTCCGCCGGGCGGGGTAGAGTCCGGAACAAGGTGTAACGGGCCGACGCCCGGGGGGTATTCCCTCCGGGCGTCGGCGTTTGATCGTGCGCCGTCGCACTCTTACCATTGGGGGCCGTTGATGACGACGATCGAGCAACCGGGTCCGACGCCCGTCCGGACGCTTCAACCGCCCGGTGCGGGGCTGCCGTGGGCGGAATTGATGGCCGCCCGCCACGTCGTCTTCCCGCTCAACTGCCGGATGCTGGACTGGACCTCGGCCGCGAAGCTCTTTCAGGACGAGGGGGCGAAAGTCCTCGCCGTCTGGGACGCCCTACCGGCCGACAGGCTGACCGAGCGGGTGCTGATCCGCCGGCTCCAGGGCATGGAAGACTC
>JANPKP010000553.1:0-29511 GCA_031426095.1 Gemmataceae bacterium | reverse complement strand
GGTGGTGCCTACCCCGGGCTTGGAAGCCCGGGCCACAAGACTATTTCTCGACGAGGGTTGATCCGATGGACTGGCAGGACCGTATCACCATCGACCCGGCCGTGCTGGTCGGGAAGCCCGTCATCAAGGGCACCCGACCGTCCGTCGAGTTCGTGGCAACACTTTTGGCAGAGGGGTGGGCCGAGGACGAAGTCGTGCGGAACTATCCGTCGTTGACTCGGGACGACCTGCTGGCCTCTCTCCGGCACGCCGGGCGGAGGTCGTGATCGTTTTGGAGCCGGGCACAGTCACGGGTCAGCCCGGGCATAGAAGCCCGGGCCACAAGAAAAGACAATGAACGCCCCGCCCGCTGCCGCACTCACGGCACGTCGATGATCCGGACGGCCGCCTTCCGCCACAGGTCGTCGGCCAGCTTCTCCTTCTCGCGGTCCTGCATCCGCCCGATCAGGGCCGCCCTGGCGAACGTCTGCACCTTCTCGTCGAACGGGCGGACGCCGGCGTACTCGCGGTCGAACACCTTCACGAGGTGGAACCCCGTCGGCGTCTCCACCAGCCCGCTCACCTCGCCGGCCTTCAGGCCGAACAGGGTCGGCACCAGGTCGACCGCGGTCACCTCCTCCCGCTTCACCCACCCGCCGGCCCCGAGGGCGTTCTTCGAGAACCCCATGTCGTACTTCCGCACCAGCCCGACGAAGTCGGCCCCGGCGGCCGCCTGCTGGCGGATGTTCTCGGCGTACTTGCGGGCCTCCTCCGCGCTCGGGAAGGCCGACGACTGGACGAACAGACCGAGCCACTTGAGCCGGTCGATCCCGCTGAACTCGCCCGGGTGGTCGCGGTAGTAGTCCCGCACCTGGGCCAGCCCGACGGCCCCCTTCTGCTTTTCTTTCACCAGGCTGTGGATGTACTCCTGGCTGATGGCCTCCCGCTCGAGCTGGCGGCGGAGGACGGGCACCGTGAGCCCGAACCGGAACAGCACCTTCTCCTCGTACTCCTTGTCGGTCTTGCACCCGGCCTGCCGGCGGCGGTCGCGGACCTGGCGGTCGGCCTGCCGCCCGGCGTAGTCCTTGATGTCGTCGATGGCCGCGTCCTTCTTGTTCTTGCGGAGCTTTTCCGTCATCTCGGCGATGATGAGTTCGCGGTCGATGATGTGCTTCAGCTCGAACCGGTAGACCTCCTGCTCGCGGGCCTCCCGCTCGCTCCCGCTGAGGGTGACGTACTCCTCCATCCGCTGGCGGACGGCCTGCCGGACTTCCTCGTCGGTGATGATGTTGCCGTTGCCGATGACAGCCACCACCTTCACCCGCGGCTTGTCGTCGAGCTTGATCTCCCGCACGGGCGCGACCGACCCCGGGGCCGACAGCGGCGGGGCGACGGCGGCCGGGGTGGAGAGCGAGGTCTGGTTCACGCCGGCGGGCACGAGCTGGCTCGCGGGCAGGACGGCGGCCGGCGGGCCGAGCGTCGCCGGCGGCGGGCCGTCGGGCGGCATCTGCGGGCGGGCGGAGTTGGGGACGGGTTGCGTCTGGGCCGGCGGCGGCGTCGCCGGGTCGGCCTTGAGCGTGTGCGAGTCGCCGGTGTGGCACCCCGGGGCGGCGGCGAGGCCGGCCACCAGGAGCCAGCGGCGAAGCGGGTTTGCGGCGTCCATGCCCCACCCTACGTCGGCGGTCGAAAGAGGCCCGGGGGTGCCGGTGTTATCGGCACGGCCGGGCGAATGAGATCAGAGGAAGCGGCGTATATCGGGGCGGCGGCGGGGGTGCAAGGGGAGAGTCGGCGGGCCGACGGCGGGCGTGTGTGACGAAGGAGATGGTGTTTGCGGCCCCAACGGGGCCACCGTCAATAGCCAGGGGTGGAGCGGAGCTCCACCCCTGGAACCACCCCGTCGAAATGGATTGGCAGCCCCGACGGGGCTACGGACGTTCAACGCACCGCGTCCAGGGCCTGACGGCCCTGGCTATTCTCGGTGGCCCCGTTGGGGCCGAAGACCGTCATCGCGGCGGCTTCTTCCGCGGCGGGTGGGGCTTGTAGACGGCATCGCGCGCCGCCGGCTTCGCCGCCACGGCGACCGGTGTTGGTGGTACTGGTGCGGGCACGTCCGCCGGAGGCGGTAGCGGCGTCAGCACCCTCACCAGTAGCTTGTACAGCGACTCGTGGTCGTCGCCGCCGTCCTCGGGCTTGAGGCGGAGGTACGCGCTGCGGTCGTCCACCACCTTCACCCGGCCGCGGCTGTTGGCCGCGAACTGGGCCGCCCGCGGGGCGTTGCGGTAGGTGAAGATCAGGTCCGGGCCGTCGCGGTGGACGCCGGCGACCTGCCAGCGGACGCACAACAAACGCACCTCCGTGGTCCGCAGCAGCCACTCGACCGGCTCCGGCGGGGGGCCGTACCGGTCGCGGAGTTCCTGGCGGAAGTCGGCCAGCTTCTTCGGGTCGCGGAGGCGGGCGAGCCGGCGGTAGACCTCGATCCGGAGCTTCTGCCCCGGCACGTAGTCCCGCGGCAGGTACGCCGGCCAGGGGAAGTCGACGTTCACCTCCACGGCCGCCCGCGGCGGCTGGTGTTTGAGCGTCCGCACCGCGTTCTCCAGCAACGAGCAATAAAGCTCGTAGCCGATGGCCGCGATGTGCCCGCTCTGCTCGCCGCCGAGGATGTTGCCGGCCCCGCGGATTTCGAGGTCGCGCATGGCGATCTTGAACCCGGCCCCCAGCTCCGTGAACTCCTCGATGGCCTTGAGCCGGCGGGCGGCCGTCGGCGAGATCATCTTGAGCGGGTTCACGATCAGGTACGCGTACGCCCGGGCCTTCTGCCGCCCGACCCGGCCGCGGAGCTGGTGGAGGTCGGCGAGGCCGTAGTTGTCGGCGTCGTCGATGATGATGGTGTTCGCGTTCGGGATGTCGAGCCCGCTCTCGATGATGGTGGTGGCCACGAGGATGTCGGCCTCCCGGCGGACGAAAGCCACCATCGCCGCCTCCAGCGTCTCCGGGTCCATCTGCCCGTGCCCGATCACGATGCGGGCGTCCGGCACGATGTGCTGCACCTTCGCCGCGACCTCCTTGATGTCGTGGACGCGGTTGTGGACGAAGTAGACCTGCCCGTCGCGGTTCATCTCGCGCAAGATGGCGTGCTTCAGGAGCTGGTCGTCCCACCGGACGATCCGCGTCTCGACCGGCTGGCGTTCCGGCGGCGGCGTCTCCAAATTGCTGATCTCGCGGATGCCCAGCAGCGCCCCGTGCAGCGTCCGCGGGATGGGGGTCGCCGTCATCGTCAGGACGTGGACGGTGGCCCGGAGGCGCTTCAACTTCTCCTTGTGCTCGACGCCGAACCGCTGCTCCTCGTCGATCACCACCAGCCCTAAGTCCTTGAACTTCACGTCCTGGCTCAGGAGCCGGTGGGTGCCGACGATCACGTCGATCTCGCCGGCCGCGACCTTCTTGAGCGCGGCCCTCTGCTCGGCCGGCGACTTGTACCGGCTCACGACTTCGACGGCGAACGGGTACTCGGCGAACCGCTGCGTGAAGGTGCGGAAGTGCTGCTCGGCGAGGATGGTCGTGGGCACGAGAATGGCCACCTGCTTGCCGTTGTCGACGGCCTTGAAGGCGGCCCGGATGGCGACTTCGGTCTTGCCGTAGCCCACGTCGCCGCAGATGAGGCGGTCCATCGGCCGGGGGCGTTCGAGGTCGCCCTTCACCTCGCCGATGGCGGAAATCTGGTCGGGCGTCTCCTGGTACGGGAAGGCGGCCTCGAACTCGCCCTGCCAGTCGGTGTCGGGCGGCAGCGGCGTCCCGGGGATGGACGCCCGCATGGCCTGGATCTGGATCATGTCGGCGGCCATGTCGCGGACCGCCTCGGAGACCTTGTCCTTCTTGCGGCCCCAACTCGTGCCGCCGAGCTTCGAGAGTTCGGGCTCCGACTGCGACCCGCCGACGTACTTCTGGACGAGGTCGATCCGCGTCGCCGGCACGTACAGGAAGACGCCGTCGCGGAACTCCAGGATCAGGTTTTCTTCCTGTGCAGGAGTCAGGAGACAGGAGTCAGGAGACAGTTCGGAATCATCGTCGTCGGCTTCGCTCTTACTGGCCCCTGTCTCCTGATCCCTGACGCCTTTCTCCAGCATCCTCATGCCGCGGAACTTGGCGATGCCGTGGGCGACGTGGACGACGTAGTCGCCGTCGTTGAGGTCGAGGAAGCTGTCGATGGCCCGCGATTCGAGCTTGCGGCTGCCGCCCGGGGTGGGGGCCGCCTTGACGCCCGGCGGGAGCAAGTCCTTGTGGAAGATTTCGTGGCTGCCGAGGACCACGACGCCGGCTTCCACCAGGCGGAAGCCGGCCCGGACGTGGCCGGTGACGAGCTTGAGGCGCTGGCCCTCGGCGAGCTTGCCGGCCTTCAGGACTTCCGTGAGGCGGTGGCACTCGCCTTCGGTCTGGCAGGCGATCAGCACCCGCGAGCCGTCGGCGGCGGCGACCGCGTCGAGTTCGTCCTTCACCCGCCCGACGTTGCCGCTGAACCGCTCGACCGACTCGACCCGGAGGTGGCACGACGCCTCGACCGACGGCCGCGGCAGGGCGCTCACGGCCACGCTCGGCAACTTCATGAGGTTGGCGAACGCCCCGTTCACGGTGAACAGTCCGGCCGGGTCGGCGACCCGCTCGAAGAAGCGGTTCCCCTGCTCCTTGAGGTCGCCCGGCTCCACGAGGGCGACCCAGGATTGGGGCGGGAGGTAGTCGGCGAGGAAGCCGTGGGCCGCCCGCCCCGGGGCCTTCGGGCCGGTGCCGGTGCCGAGCGCGGTGTCCAGCAGCGTGACCGCCGGCTTCGTGCCCAGACTCCGCTGCGTGCCGGCCGAGAAGGTGCGGATCGACTCCAGCTCGTCGCCGAAGAATTCGAGCCGCACGGGGTCGGTGGCGTCCGGCGGGAAGACGTCGCAGATGCCCCCGCGGCGGCTGAACTCGCCGGGGTACTCGACCGCGTCCACCCGCCGGTAGCCGTTGCCCACCAGCCACCCGGCCAGCTCCGACGGGTCGATCACCTCGCCGGCCGTGAGCTTCCGCCCCCGGGTCGCCAGGTCGTCCCGCGGCGGCACCGGCTGGACGATCGCCGCCATCGTGGTCACGATCAGCCGCGGCGGGGCGACGGCACACTCTTGCAGCAGCCGCAGGCGGGACGACGTGGTGGGGTCGAGCTGCCCCTTGTGCGTCGGCGGCGGCCACGTCTCCCACGCCTCGAAGACGGCCGGGCGGGTGCCGCGGAAGCTGGTGAGGTCTTCGGCCCACGTCACGAGGTCGCCGGCGTGGGGGACGACGGCCAGCACGGTGCCGGCGGCCTGCTCGGCGAGGGCGGCCACGGCGAGGGCGGCGGACGACCCCCAGGCCCCGTCGATGGTGCCGCTCTGCCCGGCGAGGAGGGCCGCGCGCAAGGGCCCCCAGCCGTCCGCCGCGTGGAGCAGGCGGGGCAGGCCGGCGAGGCCGTCGCCGGGCGGCGTGCCGGTGGCCGCCGATGTCATGAGGCAAAGTCCCCCTCGCGGCCGAAAAAAGGCCGCACCGTTCATAGTAGCCGGCCCGTCGCACTTGGCGTGCAACAACGTCCGGCGGACGCGACCGTTAGGCCGGGGCTTAGCCCCGACGAATGCGCAGCAATGTTTACATTCCGGGTGAGAGGCCGGGCAGAAAGGGGGGGTAATCCCGGTTATCGAGTTGATTTCCGGCCGCGAATCAACCATAACCGTTAGTACCCGCGGACGACGCGCCCCTCCCCCACTTTCGCGCAAGGGGCCTTCGTTCCCGGCGTTTCCCCCGTGGAAACGATTGACACGCGGCCGATTCCCCTCCTCTTCCGGCGGACTCGCTCCGCCCGGCCGTTCGCCCGAATCGCCTTACCGGCAATGGGGTCCGCCCACCCCCGCCGCCGGTCGGCCCGCGACTTGGTTTTTCGACGAGGTCTGGACTCATGCCCACGCTCACCCGTCTCGCCCGCCGCGTGCCGGCCCTGTCCCGCTGGCTCGGTCGGTCCGCCGTCCCGGAAGCCGCCCCGGCCGTCGTGGTCAAGGGGGCCCCGACGCTCGCGGGCTCGGACCTGATGCGGGTGTTCGGCTCCGGTGAAGGCAAGACGTTCGCGCTCAACGACGTGTCGGTCGAGTTCCGCCCCGGCGAGATGAACCTGCTCATGGGGCCGAGCGGCAGCGGCAAATCGACGCTCCTGGCGGTGCTCTCGGGCCTCCTGCGGCCGGACGCCGGCGAGGTGCGGGCGTTCGACCGCGACCTGTGGCGGATGGGCGACGACGCGATGGAGCGGTTCCGCCTGGCCCACTGCTCGTACATCTTCCAGGGGTACAACCTGTTCCCCGCCCTGACGGCCCGCGAGCAGCTCGAAATCGTGCTGCGGTGGGGCGAGGGCTGCACCCCCCGCGA
This sequence comes from Gemmataceae bacterium, assembly GCA_031426095.1. Taxonomy (GTDB): domain Bacteria; phylum Planctomycetota; class Planctomycetia; order Gemmatales; family Gemmataceae; genus JANPKP01. Next base: position 23,121 of record JANPKP010000553.1, on the reverse strand, counting down.
GGCCACGAAGCGGGCCGACCACGTCCTCGGCCGGCTGGGGCTGGGCCACCGCGCCCACCTGCGGCCGATGCAACTTTCCGGCGGCGAGAAGCAGCGGGTGGCCATCGGCCGGGCGCTGGTGAAGAATCCGTCGTTCATCTTCGCCGACGAGCCGACGAGCGCCCTCGACTGGGAGAACGGCCAGCAGGTGATCGAACTCCTGACCGAGTCGGCCCGCGAGCGCGGTGCGATGGTCCTGGTGGTGACGCACGACCACCGGCTGACGCCCTACGCCGACCGCATGTACGCGATGGCCGACGGCAAGCTCCTCGACGGCGACGCCCCCGCCCCGCCCCGCCACCATGTGAACCCGGGCCCACGCCTGCGGCTGAGCAGCCCGCACGAGCCGGAGCTGATCCGGGCGTAAGGGACGGGAAGCGACGGCACGCGGATCACCAATACCGCCGGTCCAGGTCGAGGTTCCCCCCGCACAGCACCACGCCGACGCTCCCGATCCCGCGGAGCGACCGGAACGGTTCGCCGAGCACCACCGCCACGCCGACGGCGGCGCTCGGCTCGATCACCAGCTTCATCCGCTCCCACACGAGCCGCATCGCGGCCACGATCTCCGCCTCAGTGACCGTGAACACCGCCTCCACGCGGTCACGCACGATCGGCCACGTTAGCTGCCCGAGGCTCGTGAGCAGCCCGTCGGCGATGGTGGCCGGGCCGGTCTGCGGCAGCCACTTTCCGGCGGCCTTCGAGCGGGCCGCGTCGTCCGCCCCCAGCGGCTCCGCGCCGAACACGCGAATCGACGGCCGCACCCCCTGCGACGCGACGCAGAAGCCGGAGAGCAGCCCGCCGCCGCCGACGGGGGCGACCACCGCGTCGAGGTCGGGGAAGTCCTCCAACAGTTCCAACGCGGCCGTGCCCTGGCCGGCGATCACGTCCGCGTGGTCGAACGGCGGGATCAGGGTGCCGCCCGTTTCCGCCACCAGCGCCGCGGCCGCCGCCTCGCGGGCGGCGAGCGTCGGCTCGCACGCCGTCACGAGTCCGCCGTACCCCTCGACGGCCGCCCGCTTCACCGGCGACGCGGTGTGCGGCATCACGACGCGGGCCGGGATGCCCCGCACCCTCGCGGCCAGCGCCAGAGCCTGGGCGTGGTTGCCGCTCGAATGGGTGACGACGCCCCGGGCGGCGGTCGCGGCGTCGAGGGCTTGCACCGCGTTCGTGGCCCCGCGGTACTTGAACGACCCGGTCTTTTGCAGGTTCTCGCACTTGAACACGACCCGCCGGCCGGCGAGCCGGTCGAGGGTGTCGCACGTCATCGCCGGGGTGCGGTGGGCGAGCCCGGCGACGCGGGCCGCGGCCGCCCGGACGGCGGCGAGGTCGGCGGCGTAAGTGGTGGGTGTCATGCGGTCATTCTCAGCGTCGGGCCGGCGGGAGGAATCCGTTTGACACCGGCGGCCGATCCGGGGCACAATGGGCGACTTCAAGGATGAACCCCCCTCGCCGCAAGGAGCGCCGATGACCCTCACGTTGCCGCCCGACCTCCAGCCGCTCGTCGACGGGCTCGTCCGCCGCGGCCGCTACCCGTCCCCCGGGGCGGTGCTGCGGGGCGGGCTGGCGCTGCTGAAGAAGCGAGAGCGGCTCCGCCGGCTGTTCGCCGCCCGCCTGAGCCGCGGGGCCGCGGGCCCGCTGACGATGGCGGGGTAAGAACCGCGTCGCGGCGACCGGGGCGTGCTCACGAACCCCCCGGCACCGTCGGCAGCGTCACCCGGAACGTCGTCCCCTTCCCCTCCTGGCTCGTCGCCTTCACCCGCCCCCGCATCGCCTGGACGAGGTGCTTGACGATCGCCAGCCCCAGCCCGGTGCCGCCCATCTCGCGGCTGCGGGCCTTGTCCACCCGGTAGAACCGCTCGAACACCCGCGGCAGGTCCCGCGCCGGGATGCCGATGCCCGTGTCCTCCACCTCGAACCCCACGCCCTCGCCCTTCGCGTGCCAGCGGACGGTGACCCGCCCGCCGTTGGGCGTGTACTTGATGGCGTTGTCCACGAGGTTGTCGAGGACGTGCCGGAGGGCGTCCGGGTCGGCCCACGCCTCCACGCCCGCCGGGCCGTCCCGCGGCGGCGTCTCGACGAGCGTCAGCGTCTTCGTCTCGGCCCGCGTCTGGTGCCGCTCCAGGCAGTCGGCGATGGCCCGGTCGAGGGCCACCGGCTCGCACTCCAGCCCGAACTCGCCCGACTCGATGCGGGCCAGGCTGAGCAGGTCCTTGATGAGTTCTTCGAGCCGGTCCGACTCCCGCATCACCTGGTCGAGGAACAGCCCGCACGCCTCGGGGTCGCCGACCGCCCCGTCCTGCAGCGCCTCGATGTTCGACTTGATGATGGCCAGCGGCGTCTTCAGCTCGTGCGACACGTTGGCCACGAAGTCCTGCCGCATCCGTTCGAGCCGCCGCAGGTCGGTCGTGTCGTGGACGACCACCACCGCCCCCGGGCCGCCGACCCCGGGCAGGCGGGACACGTACACCGTGAGCGTCTTCCCGGCCGGCCCCCGCCAGTCGAGCTCCTCCCGGTGCGGGCCGTCGGCCGCGAGCCCCTTCTCGACGATCTCCTGGAACCCCCGCTGGCGGGCCACCTCCCACAGCTTGCGGCGGGCGGCGGCGGCCGGCTTGAACTCGAGCAGGTGCCCGGCCCGGTCGTTGGCGAACAGCACCCGCTGCTCGTCGTCCACCGCGATCACGCCCTCGACCATGCCCGAGAGGATGGCCCGGAGCTGCTCGCCGTCGTGTTCGAGCTGGGCGAAGGTGCCGGCCAGCCGGCCGCTCATGGCGTTGAGCGTGCGGGCGAGGGCGGCGTGCTCCTTCCCGCCGCCGACGTGGATGGTGTGTTGGAGGTCGCCGGCGGCCAGCCGCCCGGCCCCGGCGTTGAGTTCGGCCAGCGGCCGGGCGAACGCCCGGGCGAACAGGTACGCCGGGGCCGCCGCCAGCGCCAGCACGGCGACGACGGCCACCCCCACGTCGTTCGCCAGCTCGTAAAAGAGGGGCTCCGACCGCTGGAAGATGAGCAGCCCGATCAGCCCGACGGCCACGAGGACGAGCGTCAGGTAGGTGACGAACAGGCGCCAGAACATGGTTCAGTTGGCAGCGGCAGTTGGCAGGCGGCAGTAAAGAACGAATCCGCTCGTGGCCCGTTGGGAGCGTGCGATCTGGAGGCACTGTCCGGCCTGTCTTCGGACTGCCGCCTGCCGACTGCCGCTGCCAACCGGTTCAATCCGCCCGCGACGCCGCCACCACCCGCTTGCCGGCGACGAGGCGGATGCCGACGTTCAGGAGCATCACGACCGAGAGCAGCACCACCGCCGCCCCCCACGCCTGGTCCCGCCAGTCGGCGAACTGGCTGCGGCTGTAGCTGAAGATGCTCCCCGGCAGGTACGGCGTCTGGCTCGACGGGGACGACGGCCAGAAGTCCGACCCGCCGGCCGTCAGGAGCAGCGGGGCCGTCTCCCCGGCGATCCGCCCGACGGCCAGGAAGATGCCGGTGACGACCGCCGGGAGCGACGCCGGTAGCACGACCCGCAGCGTCGTCTGCATCCGGCTCCCGCCGAGGGCGTAGCTGGCCTGGCGGATCGACTCGGGGACGAGCTTCATGCTCTCCTCGGCGCTGCGAACGATGATCGGGATCATCATCACCGCCAGGGCGAACGCCCCGGCCCAGCCGTTGAACCCGAACTGGGCCGTCCACGACGGTCCGAACGCCGCCGCCCCGGCCCGGTCCACGGCCCCCGACGCCGCGTACCACGCCCCGGCGGCGAGGACGGCGGCGAGAGTTCCGAGCGCCCGGGCGGCGGGCGACGACGCCCCGGCCTTCGGGTCGATCAGGGCGGCCGCGAGCAGCACGAGCACGTACCCGGCCAGGGCGGAAGCCCCGTACCCGACGATGTGGGCGGTCGCCTGGAGGGTCGAGTTCACGAGCAGGACGTAGGCGAAGATGCCGATCACGATCGACGGCACCCCGCCGAGCTGCTCCGTCACGAAGCGGACGACGTTGGCCGTCGGCGACTTGCGGGCCTCGGCGAGGTAGATGGCGGCCAGGAGGCCGAGGGGGACGGCCAGGGCGGTCGCCGCCCCGACGATCATCAGGCTGCCGAGCATGGCGTTGCCGAGCCCGCCGCGGCGGACCGGCCGGCCGATCTGGTTCCGCGGGTACTCGGCCTCCCCCTGTTGCCACTTCTGGTACTGCCCGTACTGGGCGTCGTCGAGCGGCGGCCCGCTCCGCTCGGTGAACAGGCTCGGGCCGACCGCCCCGGCCCCGCGGACGGTGATGTACCCGAGGATGAGGAAGAGCGGGATGACCGTCGCCAGGAGCGACCCGGCCAGCACCCGCGTCATCACCTTGTCCCACACCTGGGCGTTGTTCCGCGGCCGGGCGGCGGGCGGCGGGCCGTTCACCAGGGTCGGGTCGGCGGGCCGTGCCGCCGTGACGCTCGCGGCCGTCACCGGGCCGCCCGACGGCCTGGCCGGGCGGACCTTGGGCCCGCGGTTCAGCCGCGTGAGCAGGGCCCGGGCGAGGACGTTGAACGCCGCCGTGGTGGCCATCAGGACGAGGGCCAGGGCGATCAGGGCCGAGCGGAACTCGGGGGCGTCGGCCTCGTTCAACTGGTTGGCGATGCGGCTGGCGATCGAGTCGCCGAGCGCGAACGGCGACGGGTCGATGACCGCCTGGTTGCCGATGAGCATGGTCACGGCCATCGTCTCGCCGAGCGCCCGGCCGAGGGCCAGGAACGAGGCCGCGATGATGCCGGGGCGGGCGTAGGGGAGGACGACGTTGCGGATCGTCTGCCAGCGGGTCGCCCCGAGGGCCAGCGACCCCTCCCGCTGCGACCGCGGCACGGCCTGGCAGACGTCGTAGCTGATGGCCGTGATGTACGGCAGCACCATGATGGCGAGGATGAGGCCGGCCGACAGGACGCCGTTGCCGCCGGTGTTCGGCCCGCCGACGAGGTTGAACGCGGCCTGCACCACGGGGGCGAGGAAGAAGAGACCCCAGAACCCGTACACGACGCTCGGGATGGCGGCCAGCAGCTCGATGAGGAAGGCGGCAACCTTGCGGGTGCGGGGGCGGGCGATCTCCGACAGGTAGGCGGCCGACGCCACCCCGAGCGGCACGGCAATGAGCATGGCGATGACGGACGTGACGACCGTGCCGTAAATGAACGCCAGCACGCCGAACCGGGGGGCCGACCCGTCGGCCGGCTTCGGCACCCAGTCGGAGCTGGTGAACATGCGGTACTCGCCGGCCCGCGACAGGGCCGGCCAGGCCTGCACGAGGAGGACGAGGACGAGCCCGCCGACGAGGACGAGGACGGACAGCCCGGCCGCCCGGGTGAGCCCCTGGAAGACGACTTCCGGGAGCGCCGACCGGGGCCGCGGGGGGGCGGCGGGCGGGTCGGTCGGCGGTGCGGCGGGTGCGGTCATGGGTTGGGCTATTATGGGGGCGGGGCGGCGGGCGGCACCTCCAAAGCCCCGGGATGGCCATCCCGGGGCTTTCACCATTTCCGCGCGTGACCGTTGCGGTCACGGCGTCAGCTCGACCCCGTCGAGGCGGGCCTTCACCAGCTTCTGCAGGTCGTCCGGCAGCGGGGCGTAGTTGCGGGCGGCGGACATCTTCTGGCCCTCGGCCGAGGTCGCCCACTTGAGGAACTCGACGACCGCCCGGCCCTTCGCCCCGGCCTGCTTCTGGTATAGCACGGCGAAGCTCATCCCGCTGATCGGGTACGACCCGTCGCCGGCCGCGTTCGTGAGGTTGTACGTCAGCTCGTGGAGGGAGTACGGCTCGGCCGTCTGCTTCTGCCCGAGGCTGGCGGCGGCGGCCGCGGTGATGCTCGCGGCGTCGGCCAGGACCGGCTTGCCGGCCGCGTTCACGACGGCCCCGAACTTGGCCTTCTTGTCCAGGGCGAAGGTCAGCTCGACGAACCCGATCGACCCCGGGCTGCGGTCGATGTACCCGGCCACCCCGTCGGTCTTGTTCTGGGCCGTCCCCAGGCCCTTCGGCCAGACCGGGGTGGTGCTCGTCCCGACGGCCGCCCTGAACCCGTCGTCCACCTTGCACAGGTAGTCGGAGAAGATGGCCGCCGTGCCGCTCGGGTCGGACCGGAAGACCGGCTGGATGTCGAGGTCCGGCAGGGCGACGCCCGGGTTGAGGGCGGCCAGCTTCGGGTCGTTCCACCTCGTCACCTTGCCGGTGAAGATGTCGGCGAGCAGCGGGCCGCTGAACACGAGCGGCTTGTCCACCCCGTCGAGCTTGTACATCGGCACCACGGCCCCGATCACGAGCGGGACGTGGGCGACCGGCCCGCCGGCCGCCTCGGCGGCGTCCGACTGCTTCTTGTTCATCGGCAGGTCCGAGCAGCCGAAGGCGCTCAGCTTGTTCGTCATGTTGGTGACGCCGGCCCCGGACCCCCCGCCCTGGTAGTTGATCCGCACCTTGTCCCCGGTCTTGCCCAGGAACTCCTCCGTCCAGAGCTTCATGATCGGCTCGACGAACGTCGACCCGTGGGCGTTGAGGTCGGCCTTTTCGAGCGCCGGCACCTCGACCTTCGGGCCGTCCCCGGCCGGCCCGGTGTCGGTCGGCGGCGTCTTGGCGCACCCGGGCTGGAGGGCGAGCAGGAGGGCGGCCGCGGCGACCAGCGCGGCGGCGAGGGAGAGGCGGGGGGAGGTCATGGGGGTCTCCGGCGGGGTTCGGAATACCGGACGCCGTCAGCTTATCGGCCGGGCGGGTGGGGGCAGCCCCCGCCCGTTGAAGGTTGTGTGAAGACTCGCCCGCTCACGCCCCCGGGCCGGCGGGCGTTCGACCAGTCCCCCGTGGCCCGCGTCCCGCACGGGCTCACCCCGCACCGCCGGGAGGCCGATAAGGGATACACCGCCCCGATTCGTGGGGCGGGGTGGGGGGGGTGGCGTGCGGTATCCCAACATCCAGCTCCTCCGGGTGGTCGCGGCCGTCGTGGTACTGGTGTACCACGCCGGGGCCCTCGGCCGCGTGTGGCTCGACCTGAGCCCGGGGGCCGAGCGGCGGTTCGGGGCGTGGGGCGGGTGGCTGTTCGCCGTGCCCCTGTTCTTCGCCGTGTCCGGGTTCGTCCTCGCCCACGCCGCCCGGTCGGCGACGCCCGGCCGGTTCCTCCTGGCCCGGTTCCTCCGCCTCTACCCCGGGTACTGGCTGGCCGTCGCCGTCGTCGCCGGGCCGACCATGTTCGGCCTCCTCGGCCCGCAGTACGCCCTCCGGCCCCGCGACCTGCACGCCGACAACCTCCTCCTGTGGCCCGGGGGCAGCGGGCCGGGCGGGTCGCTGCTCCAGCACGCCGAGTGGTCGCTCGTCTACGAGGTCGTCTTCTCGACCGTCCTCGGCGGGCTGCTGCTGCTCGGGCGGCGGGGGGCGGCGGTCGGGGTCGGGGTCTGGCTCCTGGCCGTCGGGGTGAAGGCCGTCGTCGCCCCGGGGCTGGGGACCGTCCAGTTCGCCCACTGGTCGACGGTCCTCCTGTCCGGGCACAACACCGCCTTCCTGCTCGGGGCGGTGGCCCACGCCCTGTCCGGCCGCGGGCGGCGGTGGCGGTGGGCCGTCCTCGCCGCCCTCGGGCTGTGGCTCTGGTTCCCGTACCGCCTGTCCTGGCGGTCGGGGAACCTCGACTGCCTGTTCGCCGCCGTCGCGGTCGCGGTGGCGGCGGTCGTCTGGCTCGCGGTGCAGTTCCGCCAGGTGCGGGCCGACCACCCCCTCGTCCGGGCCGGCGACTGGACCTACGGGCTGTACCTCGTCCACACCCCGGTCCTGCTGCTGGTCTACAACCAGCTCCGGGTCCACGGCGGCCCGCACCGCGTCCCCGGGGTGCTGATCGGGATCGCCGTCGCCCTCGCGGTCGGCCTGCTCTTCGGGCGGGCGGAGAGCCGGCTCCACGGGCTCTTGCGGCCGCTGGCGAAGGCCCGGGTCCGGGTGCCCGCGTGGCCGGCCCGGCTGTCGCCGCGGGCGGTCCCCTCACTCCGCCGGCGGCACCAGCGCTTTTAGCACCGGCTCCCGCCACGCCCCCGCGGCCTTGTCGTAGGCCCCGAACCCGCTGGCGAACTCCCAGTACGCCCAGCTCCAGCCGCGGGCCTCGGCCTCACGGGCGACGGCCGCCGTCCACGCCGCCCGGCTCGCCATGTCGGCCTTGTGGTAGACGCCGAACTCGCCCAGGTGCACCGGCCTCTTGTGCTCCTTCGCCCACGCCTGGGCCTTGTCGAACCGCTCCCGCAGGGCCTTCACCTCCGCGTCCGTGCCCGACCATTTGATGTCCTTGAGCGCCCGCGTCTTGGCGTCCGCGAACTCGGCCCCCTGGTGGGTGAACGGGAACGGGTCGTAGTAGTGGACGGTCAGGATGAGGTGGGGGTCGTCGGGGAGCGTCAGCTTCGGCAGCGCCCACACCGCGTTCCAGAAGGCCGGGCCGACGACCACCGGGCGGGTGGGGTTGCTCGCCCGGATGGCCTTGAGGACGGGCGGGATGGCGTCGTTCCACTTCGCTTCGACGAGCTTGTCGTGCGGCTCGTTGAGCATCTCGAACACGACCGACGCCGGCCGGTCCTTGTAGCGGGCGGCGATCTGCGTCCAGAGGGCGACGAGCCGCGGGAGGTGCTTGTCCGGCTCCTTGTCCATCTCCCCGTAGTGGTGGACGTTGAGGATCGCGTTCAGGCCGTTGGCGGCGGCCTGGTCTAGCACCCAGTCGACGCGGGCGGCGAACGCCGGGTCGAGGGTGTACGGCGCGTCCTTGCCGGCGTGGGCGGCCCAGTTGACGGGCACGCGGACGGTCTGGAAGCCGGCGGCCTTGATGGTCTTGAAGTAGCCCGCTTCGAGGGTGACGCCCCAGGCCCCTTCCCTGGGAGCTTCGAGGGCATTGCCGAGGTTCATCCCGCGGCCGAGGGCCTTGTTCACGGCGAACACGTCGGCCGGCGTGTCGGCGGCGAACGCGGGCGTGGCGAAGGCGAGGAGGAACGCGCAGGAGAGGGGGCGGGTCACGGGAGGGGCCTCCGGGGAGGGTGGGGTTGCCACCACTCTACCGTTGCGGGTAAAGGCGGGCCAGCCGCGCGACCGGAAACCGTGCGCGACCCTGGGGCCGCCATGCGCTTCAACAACCTCCAAGTGCTCCGCCTCGTCGCCGCCCTCGGGGTGGTCGTCTACCACCTCGGACTGTCGGCCGCCCAGCACGGGGTGGACGCCGAGGGCGGCCCCGTCCCGTGGCTCAAGATGCCGTGGGTGGCTTCGTTCTTCGTGCCCCTCTTCTTCGCCCTGTCGGGGTTCGTCCTCACGCACGCCCTCTACCACTGCCCGCCCGGCCGGTGGGCCGCCCTGCGGGTCGCCCGATTGTACCCGGGGTACTGGGTCGCGGCCCTGGCCGTCGGGGCGGTGGTCGGGCTCGGCCTCTGGCCCGGCGGCTACCTCGTCACCCCGAAGCCGACGTGGGCGACGGTGCTGCTCGTGCCCGAGTCGCACTTCGAGCCCGGCCGGCACATGCTCTTCGTCGAGTGGACGATGGTGTACGAGGTGCTGTTGTCGGCCTCGCTGCTCGGGGTGTGGCTCGTCGCCGGGCCGCGACGCCTCCCCTACGTGGCGGCCGCGTGGGTGGCCGTGGTGGCGATCAAGGCGGGGGTGAAGCCGGGGCACGGGAGCCTCCTCCACCCGGTCTGGAAGAGCGTCGCGTTCTCGATCTACACGGCCCCCTTCTGGCTCGGCGTGGTGGCCTACTCGCTCCGCGACCGGGGCCGCCGCTGGCGGTGGGCGGCCCTCTCCGGGGTGGTGCTACTCAACGCCCTGTCCGGCTGGGTGGGGCTGGAAGCCGAGCGGCACGGGCGGATCATCGGCGGCGGGTTCGACCTGCACATCGGCCTGCGGGCGGTGGCCGCCGCCCTCTGCGTCTGGTTCGCGGTGAACGTGCGGGACGTGTCCGACCGCAACCCGCTGGCGGCCGGCGGCGGGCTGAGCTACGGCCTGTACCTCGTCCACTTCCCGGCGATGGAGTTCGCCTTCGGCGTCATGGCCGTGACCGGCGTGCTGTACGGGACGGGGGCCGGCATCGTCGTCGCGGGCGTGTGGGCGATCGGCCTCGGGTTCCTGTTCGGCCGCTTCGAGCTGGCCCTTTACGGGCGGGCGAAGCGGCTGGTGAACGCGGCCGGCCCGCGCTGGGGGCGGGTGGCGAAGGCGGTCGGCCGGCGGACTCCGTTCTCGTTGCGGTCGCGGGCGGGCCGGCGGTAGTTCGACAGGGGTTGACGAACCTTTTGCCGGGCGGCACGGGCGGCTGCCCGCCCGTGTCGGGGGCGAACACGGGGCGGGAATCTTGTGGCCCGGGCGTCCTTGCCCGGGGTCGCTCACCGGCTACCCCGGGCAAGGATGCCCGGGCCACAAGATTGAAGTTCATCATTGCTCCCCGGCAAGGGCGTGCCGCCCGGGCGAACGGTTTCCGAACGCAGTCCGAGGGGCGTGCGGTGCGGTTCCACAACCTGCAAATCCTGCGGCTGGTGGCGGCCCTCGGGGTCGTCGGCTTCCACCTCGGCATCGACACGACCATGTCGCTCGGCAAGACCGGCGGGGTGGTCCCGTGGCTGAAGATGTCGCGGGTCGCGCCGTTCTTCGTGCCGCTCTTCTTCGCCCTGTCGGGGTTCGTCCTGACCCACTCGCTGCACCGCGGCTCGCCCGGCCGGTGGGCGGTGCTGCGGGCGGTCCGCCTCTACCCCGCGTACTGGCTGGCGGCCGGGGCGGTGGGGGTGGCGGCGTGGTCCGGGCTCTGGCCGGGGCCGGACCGCCTGCCGTGGCTCCCCGACCCGAGTGCGGCCAGCATCTTTCTGCTCCCCACGTCCGTGGTGCGGCCGGGGCAGTTCCTACTGGTGGTCGAGTGGTCGCTCATTTACGAAATGGTGCTGTCCGCCTCGCTCCTGACGCTGTGGGTGGTCGTCGGCCGGCGGTTGCCGGTCGCGGTCACGGTGTGGCTCGCCGTGCTGGCCGTGAAGGCGGTGGCGTGGCCGGGGTACGGGACGCGGCCGTACCCGACGTGGAACAGCGTCCTCGTGTCGGGCCACATGGCCCCGTTCCTGCTCGGGGTGGTGGCGTACTACCTGCGGGACCGCGGCCGCCGCTGGCGGTGGGCGGTTCTCGCCGGGGCCGTCGGGCTCAACTACGCGGCGGGCTGGGAACTCGCCGACGCGGGTTTCGATGTACACCTGTGGGTCCGCGGCGCGGCGGCCGCCCTGACGGTGTGGTTCGCGGCGAACGTGCGGGACGCGGCGGCCGGCAACCCGCTGGTAGTGGCCGGCGGCTGGAGTTACGGCCTGTACCTGGCCCACAACCCGCTCATCCTGTTCGCGTACTCGGTGATGAAGGAGACGGGCGTCCTCGCCGGCAAGCCGGTCGGGATCGTGCTGGTGGGGCTGGGGGCGGTGGTGGTGGGGCTGTGGTTCGGCCGCTTCGAGCAAGCTCTTTACGGTCGGTTGAAGCGGCTCGTGGACGCCGCCGGGCCGCGGTGGGAGCGGGTGGCGGACCGCTATTGGAAACGGCTGCCCCCGCTCGCCGGGGCGGTCCGCTCGCCTCAGTGCCGGAACACGAACTCCCGCGAGTTGAGCAGCGCCCACACGGCCCCCTCCCACCCCGCCTTGCGGTCGGCCGCCTTCGTGACGTGGGCCAGCACCGCCGCCGACTCGTCGGCCGACGGCCGCCGCGAGAGGGCCGCGAGGTAGACGCCCGCCAGCACGTCGGCCTCCGACTTCCCCGCCGTCACTTCCCCCGCGAGGCGGGCGGCGGCGGCCTTCACCTTGTCGTTCACCGTCGGGCCGTTCACCAGTTGCAGGGCTTGCGCGAGGTTGCCGTCGCTCTCCCGCTCGCACTCGCACGCCAGCTCCCGGGCCGGCTGGCCGAACGTCCGCAGGAACGGGTGGTTGCCGTCGCCGTCGGGCAGTTGCACCGCCCGCGTGCCCGCCGGCAGGCCCGCGAACTTCTCGGGCACGCCGGTCACGTCGCACACCGCGTCGAGCAGTTGCTCGGCCGTCAGGAGCCGCGGCAGGGCGTGGGAGAAGTACCGGGCGTCGTCCCGGTTCGCGTCGGTCGGGCGGGCCGAGAGCTGGTACGTCCGCGACTTCAGCACGGTGCGGACGAGGTGCTTGAGGTCGAACTTGTGGGCCACGAAGTCGGCGGCCAGGGCGTCGAGCAGGGCGTCGTTGCACGACGGGTTCGACGCCCGGAAGTCGTCCACCGGGTCCACGATGCCCTTGCCCATCAGGTGGAACCAAACGCGGTTGACGACGGAGCGGGCGAAGAACGGGTTCTCCGGGGCCGTGAGCCACGCCGCGAGGGCGGGCCGGCGGTCTGCGTCGGCCTTCACGGGGGCGTCGCCGCCGCCGGGGAAGTGGGGCGGCACCGTCTTGCCGGTCCGCGGCTGCGTCACCTCGCCGTCGCGGCCGACGTATACGACCGCCGCCGACGGGCCGTTGCGGTTCGTCTTCTCGCCGACCGTCGCCGGGTCGGCCTTGAGCTTGGTGCGGGCGAAGAAGGCGGCGAGCCCGTAGTAGTCGTCCTGGCTCCACCGCTCGAACGGGTGGTTGTGGCACTTCGCGCACTGCATCCGCACGCCGAGGAAGAGTTGGGCCGTCGTCTCGGCGAGGGCCGGCGGGTCCTTGGCGATGCGGTAGTAGTTGGCCGCCGGGTTGGTGCCGGCGTTCCCGCTGGCGGTGATGAGGTCGCGGACCACGGCGTCGACGGGGGTGTTGCTCGCCCACTTCTCGCGGAGCCAGTGGCGGAGCCCGTGGGTGCCCTTCGCCTGGAGCGTCTTGCGGTTGGCCCGCAGCACGTCGGCCCACTTGAGCGCCCAGAAGTCGGCGAACGCGGGGAGGTCCACCACGGCGTCGGCGAGTTTGTCCCGCTTCCTCGGGTCGGCGTCGGCCAGGAACGCGGCGGCCTCGGCGGCGGTCGGCAGCCGGCCGGCGGCGTCGAGGTACGCCCGGCGGACGAACTCGCCGTCGGTGCAGGCGTCCGACGGGGTGATGCTCATCTGCCTGAGCTTGGCGAAGGCGTGCGTATCGACGAAGTTGTTCTCGGGCGGCGGCACCCACGCGAACCCCGGCCGCGGCTGGAGGTGCGTGAGGCGGACGGCCACCATCGTCTCGGCGTATCGGCACAGGACCGCGACCTCGCCCGGCCCATGGAACTCGACCCGCCCGGTCGCGCTCACCGTCGCCACGAGCGGGTCGGAACTGCTGAAGTTCGTGAGCCGCGTCACGTCCCGCGTGGTGCCGTCGGCGAAGGCGGCGTTCACCGCGAGCTGCTGCCCGCGGGCCGGCGCGACGAGCGTCCGCGGGCCGGGCGTGACGGCCACCGACTTCAGCGGCGGGAGGTCGGCCGGGTCGTCGCGGAGCCCCTCGGCGAGCCACGCCGTGAGCAGTTCGCCCGGCAGGCTCGCGGCCCCGAACCGCGGCCCCCCCTCGTGCGGCACCCGGCCCACGGCCTTCGCCAGCAGCAGGCTCGCCGCCGGGTCGTGGCGGTCCACCCGGCGGCCGAACTGCTCGCGGGTCAGTTGCACGAAGTCGGCCGCCGGGTCGAACCCGCGGAGCGAGAGCTTGAAGCCGTTCTTCCCGCTCGGCGTCCCGTGGCAGGCCCCGGCGTTGCACCCGCCGACGTTCAACACCGGCACCACGTCCCGCCGGAAGCTCACCGGCGACGGCGTGCCCATGCCCGCCACCGCGACCGGCACGCGCACCGTCTTCGCGCCGGCGGTGACGGTGAGCGTCGCGGGGCCGTCCGCCCTCGGCCGGAGGTACAGCCCGCCCTGCACGTCCACCACCCCGGCGGGTTCCACGGTCGCGGCCACGAGGTGCGTCAGGTCGCGGGCGGTGCCGTCGGCGTACGTCCCCGTGACGACGATCTGGCGGGCGTCGCGCGGCCCGGCGAGCGCCACCGCAGGCGGCGACACCTCGACGGCTAGCGGCGTGCCGATGTCGTCCGCGGCGGCACTCCCGACGGCGAGAAGGGTCGCGAGAACGGCAACACTGAAACGGGCGACCGGGGGCCGGGGTGGTGGCATGGAGAGTGACTCGGCGGGCGGCGGGCCGCGGGGGGCGGGCGTTCGGCGGGGTGATACAAGGTTAACACTTTCGGCCGGGCGACGCGACGGAAATCGGCCGCCAGACGGCCCCCGCTTGCGTCCGTTACACGAATGTTACGTCCCGGCCGCACCCTCGCCCGTCGGTAATGGTGGCGGGCGGCCGTTTCGGGGCCGGGCCGGCGGCACGGTGGCGGTTTTCGACCTAAGGTTGCGGCGGAAAGCTGCGGGGTTGGTGCGGGGCCGTGGGAAGCGCGCCCCGGCCAGACCTCCGGACTTCCTCGCCACCCCGCCGCAGACCGCCGGCCGGCCCGTCCCGAACGGACGCCCTCTCCCCAGGTTCGGACGCCCGGATGACGCCATGACCGCCGCCCCCGCCACCGCCCCCGCCGGCCGCCGAGCGTTGCTCGACGGCCTCGCCGCGTCCGGGCTCCTCACCCCCGCCCAGGCCGCGAAGGCCGAGCGGGCGGTGCCGGCCGGCGCGACCGCCCCGCAGGCCGCCCACGCCCTCGTCGCCGCCGGGTTCCTCACCAAATTCCAGGCCGACCGCGTCCTCGCCGGCCGCACCGACGGCTTCGTCCTCGGCCCGTACGTCATCCAGGACGCCGTCGGCGGCGGCTCCGTCGGCCGCGTCTTCAAGGCCAAACATCGCACCATGAACCGGGCGGTGGCGATCAAGGTTCTCGCCCCCGACGTCACACGCTCCGACGCCGCCCGGTCCACCTTCCACCTCGGCGTCCGGGCCGCGGCCAAGCTCCGGCACCCGAACGTCGTCACCACCTACGACGCCAACGAGGTCGGCGAGCGGCTCTACGTGGTGACGGAATTCGTGGACGGCCCGACGCTGCAAACGCTGGTCGAACGGCGCGGCCCGCTGCCCGCGGCCGAGGCCTGCGAGTACGCCCGCCAGGCGGCCCGCGGGCTGGCCCACGCCCACGAGATGGGCCTCGTCCACCGCGACGTGAAGCCGGGGAACCTGCTCGTCGCCCGACCGGGGCACGGGGGCGCGGCGGCCGTGAAGGTGGCCGACTTCGGGCTGGCCCTGCTCTCGCCGCTGGCCCGCGTCCGGCCGACCGACGCCACCCCCCCGCCGCCGGCCGTCCGGCCCGACGCGGCCGCCTGGCTCTCGACCCTCGACTACTCCGCCCCCGAGCAGATCTACAGCCCCGACGCGGCCGACCACCGGGCCGACCTGTACAGCCTCGGGGCCGTCTTCTACTTCCTCCTCACCGGCCGCCCGCCGTTCGCCGGCGGCACCCCGCACGACCGGGCCTGCCGCCACCTCTGGTCCGAGCCGACGCCCGTCCACGCCCTGCGGCCCGACCTCCCGCCGGCCGTCGCCGGGATCGTCCACGCCCTGCTGGCGAAGGACCCGAACGCCCGCCCCCCGTCCGCCGCCGACGTGGCCGACCGGATGGAGGAATACGCCCTCGGCGGGGCCACGCGGGCCGGCCACCCGTCGGCCGTGAGCTTCGACCTGTCGCCGACCCCGGCCGGCTCGACCGGCCACTCGGGCGGCTACCTGACAGGCCTCGCGGACGCCGACAGTTCCCCGTGGGACGAGATCGCCTCGTCCGGTGACCACGCGGTCGAGACGCTGGCCGCCGGCCCTCACACCGGCCGCCTCCCGACCTTCACGCCCGCGGGCACGAAGCCGCACCCCCGCCACCGCGGCCCCGGCGTGTCGCCGCTGACGCTCATCGGGTACGGCTCGGCGGTGCTGCTGACGTGCCTGCTGGTGATCGGCCTGCTGATGCGACTGGTGGCGAGGTGATTCTCGACACCCTCGGCGCACGGCGTCCCGGCCGTTATCATGCGTCCGGGGGAACACAATGAACGAGCCTGCCGCCGTCCGCCCGATCCCGGTCCAGTTGACCGTGACGTTGACCGCCCTCGTCTACCCGGAGCCGGACGCCGGCGGGTACTCGGCCGAGGTGCCGTCGCTGCCCGGCTGTTACACCCAGGGCGAAACGCTCGACGAGGTCCGCGACAACCTGTGGGAAGCCGCCGAGGGGTGGCTGGCCGCAACCCACGACCGGGCCGTTGCCACCGCCACCGGCCGGGAGGGGGAGGCGTGAAGCCCGTCTCCGGCGAGCGGATGTGCAGTCAGTTCGAAGCCCGCAGGTCGGCAACTCGGACTTCCAACCCCGCACGCAAAAGAGCATCATGCGGGACGCGGGGTTGACCGACGGCGACCCATGACGGCCGCCGTCACCCCTTCACTTCCACCTTCGCCAGCGGGGCCTCCGCCGGGCCGGCCAGGACTTCGCCCGTCGGCCGGAACCGCGACCCGTGGCACGGGCAGTCCCACGTCGTCTCGGCCGGGTTCCACCGCACCCGGCAGCCCATGTGCGTACACACCGGCGAGAGCGTCGTCACCGCCCCGGCCTTGTCCTTGAACGCCGCCACCCGCTCGCCGCCGAGCTTCAGAATCTTCCCCTCGCCCGGCTGCAAGTCGGCCGCCGACGTGCCCTCGGCCCGCCGCAGGCGGTCGCGGAGCATGTAGTACGGGTAGTCGATGTTCTCCGTCAGGTAGTCCCAGACGCCGTGGACCGGCTTACGGCCGGGGGCGAACAGCTCGCTCCACGGGTTCTTCCGCCCCGCCACCCAGTCGGTCGCCATCATCGCGGCGAGGGTGCCGAAGGTGGTGCCGTTGCCGCTGAAGCCGGTGGCCGTGAACTGCTTGTCGGCCGTCTCGCCGATGTACGGCAAGCCGTCGTGCGTCTCCACCACCTGCCCGGACCACCGGTAGTTGTCGTTCGCCCCCGGCACGAGTTCGGCGAGCTTCGCCTCCAGCTCGCGGAACCGCTTCTCCGTGTCGTGTTCCTGCCCGGTCTTGTGGTCGCGGCCGCCGAAGATGACCTCGTCGAACCCCGGCCGGCGGTTGAGCCGCAGGTAGAAGTACGGGTCGTTCGTGTCCCAAAACAGCCCGTCGGGCACCGCCCCCGGCGGCACCCGGGCCCCGACGACGTAGCTCGTGTACGGGGCGATCTTCGTCTGGAATAGTGCCGCCCCGACGACCCCCTTCAAACCCATGACCGGGACGTGCGTGGCGATCACGAGGCGGTCACACGTCACGCGGTGGCCGCCGGCCGTGGTGAGCGTCAGCGGGTCGGCCGTGGCCTCGGATACGTCCGTCCCCTCGAAGACGTGCGACCCGCCGCCGGGGATGGTCTTGAGGAGCCCGGCGAGGTACTTGAGCGGGTGGAAGCGGGCCTGGTGCGGGACGCGGACGCCCGGCGTGCCGGCGAGCGGCACGGCGTCCACGAACGTCGTGTCGAACCCCCACCCGGCGGCGAGGGCGGCGTCCTCCCGCAAGCCCTCGGCCTCCTTCGCGGCGTCGGCCCCCCGCGCGACGTGGAGGAAGCCGGGCACCCAGGCGAAGTCGCAATCGATGCCCTCGGCGTGGCTATTGGCGTGAACCTGCTCAACCGCCGCGTGCCCGGCGTCCCACACGGCCTTGGCGTGGTCGTTGCCGAACTTCTTGGCCAGTTCGGTCGGCCGCAGGTCGGTGTTGGCCGTCAGGTGGGCGGTGGTGTTCCCGGTGTCGCCCCCGCCGCAGCGGTCGCGTTCGAGCAGCGCCACACGCTTCCCGGCCTTTTTCAGCAGGTACGCCGCCGTGACCCCGGTGATGCCGCCGCCGACCACGGCCACGTCAACCTTCAGGTCGCCGTCGAGCTTCGGGAAGGCGGGAAGGGTGACGCCGTCGTACCAGTAGGAGCGCGTGGTCATGGGGAGCGTCCCGCGAGAGGAGTGGGCGTGTGTGCCCGGCGGGGGAGTAGCGGCAAGTGTTGTGCCGTCGAGAAGGGTCGATGCGTCGTCGCAGGGCGGGAGGGGGTTCCACCACCCGCCCGTCATGGCCCCGCGACATCGAGGCAAAGGGCGATGACCTCCCGCACCCGCTCCATCAGTTCGTCGAGGGACCGGGCCTGGGTGTGGCAGCCCCGCAAGGCCGGGACCGACCCGACGTAATACCCGTCCTCGTCCCGCTCGATGACCACTTCGAACACGCGGCTCATGGCGTCCTTATAGGACTTCGGCACCAGCCTAAACTTGACCGTCGATCGGGCCGAACATGAGCGGCCGCAAGTCCTCGATCGCCGGGAGGACCGAAGCGGGCCTGGACCCGTCGATCGACCACGCCTCCAACCCGGCCAAGACACCGCCGCACGCGAACACGAACACGCCGAACAAGCCGCCGTCTGCCGTCTGCCACTCGTAGTCGGACAGGATTTGCATTCCGGCGGCCGGCGGGATGTCGCCGGCCCCGGCGAAGTCGATACTGGCACACCCGCACGTACACCGCCCCGACACGCGAACGAGAGCGAGTTGCGGCAGGAATGCGGCGGCCTCGGGCTTGCCGTGTTCTAACAACCACCGGGTGAGCCGCGCTTCTTCCGGCGTGAGCGGTCGGTCAATCGGGGCCGAAGACGAATCCCCCTCCTTCGCCGACTGGACCGCGACCGGGGACGTGGCTGCCACCCCGTCGAGGGGAATGGCTTCGTCCCGGAACTCGGTCAGCGAACGAATCCCCTCGTTTCGGCTCGCGCCCATGGCTCCGCCTCTCGGCTACGGGTGTCTCATCGTGAACGCCCACGCGGTGCGTCCGCGGCCGAAGCGGCCTTGACGCACCCTACGATTGAGCTTGCCGCAGCCGCCCCAGCACGGCCGCGAAGTCGGCCGGCGGGGGCACCTCCCACGTCACCGGCTCGCCGCCGACGGGGTGGCGGAAGCCGAGGCGGGCGGCGTGCAAGAGCGGGCGTTCGGCCCCGCTCGCGTCGGGGGCGGGGGCACCGTTGACCGGGCGGTCGTACAGCGTCTCGCCGCACAGCGGGGTGCCGGCTTCGCCCAGGTGGATGCGGATCTGGTGCGTCCGGCCCGTCTCCAGCCGGCACTCCACCAGGGCGAACGGGCCGAACGCCTCCACCACCCGGACGTGCGTGACCGCCCGCTTGCCGTCCTCGAAGGCGTCGGCCGCGTCGGCGGCGCTCCCCCGCCGGCCGTCGCCCCGGTCGCGGACGAACACCGACTCGATCTTCCCCGCCTTCGGCGTGCCCCGCGTCAGGGCCAGGTACCGGCGGTCGGTGCTGTGCCGGCGGAACTGCTGCGTCAGGGCCTCGGCCGCCTTCGGGGTGCGGGCGAACGCGACCAGCCCGGACGTGTCGCGGTCGATCCGGTGGACGGCGTACACCGGCCGCCCCGGGATGCCGAGCAGCCCCGGGAGCAGCCCGCCGAGCGTCTTCGTGAGGAACGCCTGCCCGCGGTCGCCGAACTCCGCCACCTCGTCCCGATCCCGCATCGTCGTCAGCCCGGCCGGCTTGTTCACGACCACGATCGCGTCGTCCTGGTAGACGATGGCGTCGGAAGTGATGAGTGATGAGTGATGAGTGACGGGTGCTGAGACGCGGGGCGGCTTCGGGGCGGCGGGGGCCTGCCGCGGCGGCTTCGGCGTCGCCATTGGGGCGGCCTTACTCAGCGGGGCCGGCTTGGGCGTCGCCTTCGCCTTCGGGTTAATCTTGCCCGGCGGCACCGCCTTCGGCTCGCGGCCCTCCACGAGCTTTTGCTTGCGGTCGCCCCGCTTCGGCCCCGCGTCCTCTGTTTTGCTGTCCCGTGTCTCCTGTTTCCTGGGCCCCTTCTCCTTCACCTCGATCGCGCCGGCGTTGATGCTGACCCGCTTGCCGAGCTTGAGCCGGCGGACGACGTCGGTCTCGATCTGCCCGCTAACGCGGATGTGCCGGCCCTCGACCAGCCGCTTGGCCTGCGACCAGCTCAGGCTGAACTTCCGCTTGAGGACGGCGGCGAGCGTCTGCCCGGCCTCCTTGCGGTCGACGACGAACAAAATCGGGGGCATGGGGGGAGTCCAGATTCACCACAAAGGCACGAAGGAAACACAAAGGGCCACCAAGGAGGCGGAACTGAGTTTGTACGGAACCCGGCTCCGGTGCCTTCCTTCGTGTGCCCTTTGTGCGATCTTGGTGCCTTTGTGGTGAACTCTTGTTTCTACTCCGTGGCGAACTCTTTCGCGTCCACGGTTTCGAGCGGGGTGAGGGCGTCGGTCGTCAGTTCGAGGAACTTGGCCCCGTCCTTGAACACCACCACCTTCGTCGGCCGCACCAGGGCCGGGGTGCCGAACGGCTTGAACGCGCTGAACACCTGTTCCTGCTCCACCGTCTTGCCGGTGGACGGGTCGAACGCCTTCCGCGAGAGCCGCACGAGGTGGCCGGTCGTTTTGTCGAAGCCCAGGCGGAACTCGTCCCCGCCCTTCGCGGTGGCCACCACGCCGACGCGGTCCGGGTCGGCCCCCTTCCCCGCCTTCTCGGCCTTGAGCGTGAACCGCTTCGGGTCCAGCAGCGGGGTGAGGTGGCCGATCTCGAGGGCCGCCGCCGCGTCCTGCAACTCCTTCGCGGCCACGTCCGTGACCGGCACCGGGGCCCCGTTGATCGTGTACTTCACCTTCGCCCCGTTCACCACGTTGAGCACTTCGACGGGTTGCTCCTTCGTCACGAGCTTGACCACGAGCCGCGACCGCCCGGGGAGGTGGTACACCTGCTCGGCCAGCACCGGCACGGCCGTCCCGCCGCTGAAGAGGCTGCCGGACGCGACGACCTTGGCGGCAGGCAGCTTGGCGAGCGCGGCCGCCCCCCCCGCGGCGTCCACGGCCTTACGGACGACGGCCGCCGGGTCGGCGTCCTGCGCCGCGGCGGGGGCGGCGAACAGAATGGTCAATGCAACCGCGGTACGCATGGGTCACTCCGCGCGAAAGCCCCGGGATGGCCATCCCGGGGCTTTGGAATCGTCTTCACTCCGGCACCGCGAACTCCTTGGCGTCGATCGCTTCGAGCGGCTTGAACTCGCTCACGGTCGCCGTCATGAACGGCTTGCCGTCGTGCGTCACGGCCGACTTCATCGGCACCAGCAGCCCGGCCACCTTCTGGTAGTCGCTGAACGTCGTCTCCTCGACGACCTCCTTCGTCTCCAGGTCGAGGGCCTTCCGCCGCACCTTTACGAGGGTGCCGGCCGCCTTGTCGAAGTAGAGCTTGGTGTCGTTGAGCCCCTTGGCCTTCACCCCCACCACGCTCGCCGGCTTGCCGCCCACGGCCTCGTCTTTCTCGGCCGACAGGGTGAACCGCTTGGCGTCCAACAGCGGCACCAGCAGCGACATCTCCTGGATCAGCGGCGTCTGCCGGACCTCGTCCTTGAGCACCTCGCTCAGCGGGGCCGGCTTGCCGTCCACCAGGTACCGGACCTTGTCGCCGTTGACGACCTGCGACATGGTCGGCTTGCGGCCGTCGAGGGACAGGGTGAGGTCGAGCTTCACCTTGCCGGGGACGGCGAAGGCGATCGTCCCGGTGAACGGCACCTCCTCGGTGCCGCGGAGGAAGGTGCCCTTCATGTTCGACACGCCGGCCGGGTACTTGCCCAGGGCGGCCGCCCCGCCGTGGGCCTCGATGGCCTTCTTGACCACCGCGTCCGGCGTCGCCGGCTGCCCCCACGCCGGGGCCGCCAGCAGACCCGCCGCCAGTAAGCCGAGCACCCCGCGCGTCATGGCCGCCCCTCCCGAGAACGTGACTGATGACGGATAGAATACGCCCGGACCGCCGGACCCGCAACGCGGCCGGCTTTCGCGAGGGGGCGACCATGCGGACGTTCGACGTGCGGACGCGGGCCCGGACCGAGTTCGTGGAAGTGACCGCCGAGGTCCGCCGGCTCGTCCGCGAGGCGGGGCTCACGAGCGGGGCGGTCGTCGTCTACTGCCCGCACACCACGGCCGCGATCACCATTCAGGAGAACGCCGACCCGGACGTGGTCCACGACATGCTCCTCTGGCTCAACGGGCACATCCCGAAGGAGGTGCCCGGCTTCCGCCACGCCGAGGGGAACAGCGACTCGCACCTGAAGGCGAGCCTCGTCGGCAGTTCGGCGACCGTTCTCGTGGAGAACGGCGACCTCGTCCTCGGCCGCTGGCAGGGGGTCTACTTCTGCGAGTTCGACGGCCCCCGGGCGCGGAAGGTGCACGTGCAGACGCTCAGGTGAGGGAGCGGGCGAAGCGTGTTGCCGAAAGTGAACACTTCCTTCGGCCCACGCCTGATCTCTTGCCCAACCTTCGTTCCCGGCGGAATCGCGATTGATTTGCTTCCCCGGAATCGCGTCTTAAGCTTGACGCCCCCCGCACGTATCCCCTATCGTCCACCGTTCGGCCCCGCCCCCCGGGACGCGCACACCGATGCAACTGATCGTCCCCGACATCCTGACCGAAGCCCGCGGGCTGACCGGGGCCATGTCGGGCACCATTCTGACTCTCGGCCTGCTGCTCTGGCTCTTCGGCTGGCGCTGGCACCGCTTCTGGGTGGTGTCCGGCATCACCCTGGGGGCCGGGCTGCTCGGCCTCAGCGCCGGGCAGGCGGCCGGCGGGCAAGTGCTGGCCGTCGGGCTGCTTCTGGCGGTCGCGGCCGGGATGATGGCCCTCGAACTGGCCCGCGTCATCGCCTTCCTGGCCGGCGGCGTCGGGGCGTGGTTCGCCGCCCAGTGGGTGCTCCCGCAGGCCCAGGAGCTTTGGGCCGTCTTCCTCTCCGGCGGGCTGCTGGGCCTGCTCCTCTACCGCGTCTGGACGATGCTCCTGACGAGCCTCGCCGGCACCCTCCTGGCCTCGCACGCCTTCCTCCTGGTGGCCGAGCCGCTGTTCCACTTCGACGCCGCCGCGTGGTCGGCCCGCCACGTCGCGGCCCTCAACGGGGCGGTAGTGGCATTCGCGGTCCTCGGATTGCTCCTCCAGGCGAAGGCCAGCCCCGACGAAGGCGAGGGGGAAAAGGAGGAGCACGACCACGACGAGGGGCACGACGACCACGGCCACCACGGGCACGGCCACCACGGCCACCACGGCCACGGCAAGAAGGACGAGTCGAAGGAGTCGGCGATCATCGCCTTCGGCAAGCGGCTCCTGCCGTTCCGCAAGGCGGGGTGACGGCACGCCCCGGCGAGCGGGGGGCGTGAGCCCCCTGATACTTTCTCGTAGCGGCCGGCGTTGGCGAACATCAGGGGGC
>JANPKP010000552.1:0-1905 GCA_031426095.1 Gemmataceae bacterium | reverse complement strand
CCCCCCCCGCCGGGGGGGGTTCGTGTGTGCGGGGGGGGTGTTGGTGTTGGTCCCCCCCCCCCCCCCCCGACGGGTGGCCGACGACCGGCCACGTCACCAGGTTTCGAGGGGTCGATGAACACGTTCACGCGAGCGGCCGGGGCCGTCTGCCTCGCCGCTCTCCTCACCCACGCCGGAAGCGGATGCCAGAAGCTGGGAGGCGAGCCGGCGGCGGTCGAACCGGTAGTGCCGGAACCGGGGCCCGTCCCCGCCCCGTCACCCACGGCGGTTCCGGCCGTTGCCGCGAAGGCGGAGTCGAGTACCGAAGCGAAGGCCGAGCAACCGAAGTCGGACGAAGCCGCAACGGCCCAGCCCTCCCCCGAGATCGACGCGCACCACCAGCGGTGGGCAGACCGGTTTGCCCCACTGCTCGAACCGGTAACCGAGGGCGGACCGAAGAAGGCGCTCGAAGGCATTGCGGCCGCCAAGGACAAGCTCCGCGCCAAACTCTCCCTCGCCCGGTACAAGTTCACGCTCCGGCCGGAGGGAGAGCAAAAGCTCCTGAAAGCCTGCTCGGCCGCGGCCGAGGTCGAGACGCTCGCCGTCCCGTTCATCCAGTTCACCGCCGACAGCGACCCTTTCGAAGCCGCGCTCCGGGAGGAGGTCTTGAAGGCCGTCGAGGCCGGACATCCGGTGAGTGCCGAGGTCCGAAAGCTCGTCGCCGACGGGCACCGCGGGCACAAGCAGCCGCCGCTCCTCGAGCACGGCTCCATCGGTTACACACGAGGTGACATCGACACAGCCGCCCGCCACGTCCGGGCCCAGGCGGTCGGACAGAAGCTTTCCGGCGACGAACTCTTTTCACTCCTTGAGGCCGTCGCCGACTGCGGCCACCAGGTCGTCCGCGGCCGCGAGCGGCTCCTGCGGCTTCACGTGCTCGCGTCAGCTCTTCCCGCCGAACAGCGGATGGCGGCCATCGACCGCATGTTCGGGAAACACCTGCTGACCGGGATCAACTACGGCCAGGAGCGGGGCCGGCTCGAAGCGAAGCGGCCGTACGTTCCGGGCGAAGAGGTGATGACAATGGCCCAGCGGGACGAGCCCATCCGCAAGGAATTCCCCGCCTACAAGAAGGCTCTCGAAAAGGAGTTCCTCGCCCTGGAGACCAAGAAGCGGGCCGCCTTCGCGTCGGTCTTCCGCGCCGATGACGAGACCGGCATGGCCGCTCTGGGCAGGCTCGACGACTTGCTCGAAGAACTCCAGTCGGTGTTCACCGCTTCCGTGCCCGAGTTCGGGTACCGCTTCAAGCCGCTTCGTACTCACGTCGCCCGCACGAACCCGAAGGCGGACCTCCTGCCCACCCTCACGCTCCCCGGAAATGCCGAGGACGACGTGCCCGAGATCCTCATCACCGAGACCGGCTGGGCGCATGTCACGATCCGCCCGAAGGCGAAGCGGAGCGTGACCGACAAGGAGCTTTTGACCTGGGACGGCTGTACGGCAACAGTCTCCGCCGCGGTCACCCGCCCGAAGGAAGAGTACCCGCCGAAGGGGCTCGACCGCCCGTCGCTGGTCGTGGAGAAGCGGCTCGACGCCGCCCTCGCCTTCGAGCGGATGCTCGTCCTCCCCTCCCCTCAGGACGCCAAAACCCGCGCGGCGGCAGTCGCGGCCATGACGGACTACCTGGACGTGTTCCTCGACTCGGTCGACGACCCCCCATACCTTCGGATCCTCCGCGGCGAGCGGGTGACCAAGGACCAAAAGCCGGCGGGACTTCTCGCACGGGCCGCGGCCCTCGAACTCCTGTGCCGCTATCGCAGCCACGTCGGCAACCCATACAGTCGCCTCCGCAACGCAGTCGGCAGCAGAGAGGCCGTCGCGACGGCCGTCCACGCCGACTGCCGGGATGGTATGAGGCACCCCTCG
>JANPKP010000551.1:0-4215 GCA_031426095.1 Gemmataceae bacterium | reverse complement strand
GCGGTGGGACTGCGCGGACTTGTCCCACCCTACGAGAGCCACGAAATCACTTCGCCCCGCCCAGAATCCAGTCCTGAAGCAGCTTCTTCTCGTCGGCCGTCAGGAACGGCGGGTTCTTCGGCATCGAGTCCTCCTCGACGGAGGTCCACAGGGTGCTGTCCTTCGGGTTGCCGGGCTTCACGACCGGCCCGCCGGCCCCGCCCTTGTTGACCGCCGCCAAGGTCGACAGGTCGAGGTCGTACTTCGGCTTCCCGCTGTTGTGGCAACTGATGCACTTGGCCCGGAAGACCGGCAGCACGTCCTTGAACGCCACCTTCGCCACCGCCGGATCGGGCTTCTTCGGCTCCGGCGGCTTGGGCACCGGCTTCACCTCCGGCTTGGGCACCGGCGGCGGTTCCGGCTTAACCTCGGGCTTCGGCTCCGGGGTCATCACTTCCGGCTTCGGCGTTGGGGCCACGACGGCCACCGCCGTCGGCGGCTCCGGCTTCGTCGGCGTCTCCACCTTCGCCACCGCCGCGGGCGTCGGAACCGGCTTCACCTCGGGCTTCGGGGTCGGAACCGGGGGTGCGGGCGACGGGGCCGGCGTGACGGCGGCGACCTCGACCGGCTTCGTGACGGCCGCCTGGGGGGTGCCGGCCCAGACGCCGAAGCAAAAGCCGACGAAGGCCAGGAACGTCCACACGCCCCACCCGACCCACTGGACGGTCGGCGACGCCGGCTCGCGGCCGGGGGCGAACGTGAGGTCGCCGTCGAGCGACGACTCATCGGACACGGACAGCGGGCGGGCCATCGGGACGCCTCACGGGGCCGGGCGGCGGGGCGGGTTTACTCCAGTGTTCGTCACGGCGGTGGCCGGTGCAAGGGGAACACAGATGGGAGCGTTACCCGATTTTACCGCAAAAACGCGATTGAGCCGGCCCCATCCGCCGGTCCGAACACGGGTTCGGGAAACCGTTACCATATTTTGCGGTAACGCGGGAGCGGCCGCGAGTTCCACCCGCCCTCGCTTGACTCCCCGCATTCCGTCCGGCGTCACTTCCCCTTGAGCGTGTCGAGGTACGCCAACAGGCACGCCAGCTCTTGCGGCGTCAGGTGGTCCACCAACTGCTCGGGCATCACCGACACCTTGCCCGGCCGCTTCTCGTCGACGTCGGCCTTCTTCAGCACCGCCACCGCCCCGGTGCCGTCCCGCACCTCCAGCTCGGTGCCGCCCTCGCGGACCACGAACCCGGTCAGCGACTTGCCGTCCGCGAGCTGGAACGTGAACGTCTCGAACCCCTGGGCGATCTTGGCACTCGGCCGCAGCATCGACTCCACGAGTTCCGGCCGCGTGTACTTCACCGTCACCCCGGCGAGCATCGGCCCCTTCGGCGGCTCGCTCGGCGACACCGTGTGGCAGTTCGCACAGCCGACGCGGCCGAACAGCTTCTCGCCGTAGGCGGCCTTGCCCTTCTCCTTCAGCACCACCGCCAGCACGTCGTCGTACTTCATCTTGCCGATGGTCGGCTGGCCGGGCGGGGCGAGGGTGGCGTCGAGCTTCATGCCGGCGAGGGTGTCGGCGGCGAGCTTGGCCACCGCCTTGTCCTTGCCCTCGGCGAGGCCGCGGATGAGCGGGGCGTACCCGTCGAGGTTGAGCTTCTTGACCGCCGCCAGGGCCACCGCCGCCGTCGCCGGGCCCGCCAGCGCCTCACGCACGGCGGCGTCGGCCGCGGCGCGGGCCTCCTTCGCCCCCAGGCTGCGGTCGGCCACCGACGCCAGAACGCCGAACGCCAGCTTCCGCTCGGCCGGCGTCCCCTCCTTGGCCAGCTTCACGAACCGCGGCACGTCGGCGGTGTGCCGGCCGTCGCGGGCGAAGTCGTCCCAGGAGTTCTCCAGTTGCTTCGGCAGCTTGTCGCCGGCGAGGGTCTTCAAAAGGGCCTCGCGGACGTCCGCCTTCGCCGTGAGCTTGAGCAGCGCCTTCACCGCCTTCACCCGCAGGTCGATCGGCTCGGCGTCGGACGCGGCGACGGCGGCGAACAGCGGAATCGCCTCGTCCGGCGGCGTCGGCCGGCCGGCGAAGAGGGCGACGGCGACCGGCCGGAAGGCCGGGTCGGACCCGGCGAACTTGAGCGTGGCGGCCGACACCTCCGGCAGGTCGACGCGGTGCCGCACGAGTTCGGGGATGAGCCACTTGGCCGACTCCGGCGTGGCCGCCGCGATCTCGGCCTTGAACACCTCCGCGATCTTCGGACTTTCGGCCCACGTCACCGGCTTGTAGTACGGCCCGGTCGTGTCCGGCCGCGTGCTCCACCACTTCCCGTCCCAATCCGCCTCCCGGTTGTAGAGCCGGGCGAGGGCGACGAGGATTGCCTTCTTGCGGGCCGGGTCGGTGGCCGACTTGAATCGGGAGAGCAGCCCATCGACCACGGCCGGCTCGTGGAGTTGTTGGAGAACCTTGAGCGAGCCGGGGATGAGAGTGCCGTCGGCGCTGTCGAGCGACGCGAGGCATAAATCGGCCGCCTTGAGCGATGCGAGTGCGTTGACCGCCAAGTGAGAAACCGTGGGGTCGGTGTCGGCCAATGCGCTCAGAACGAACTTGGCAGTCTCGGGCCGGCCGAGTCGGGCGATGCCGATAATCGCTTGGGCACGAACCCGCGGATTCTTGTCACGTGCGGCATCGGCAAGCGGCTTGTTGGGAATGACATCTTCCGCCGCTGGATCGTCCACCAACGCCCGAAGGGCATACTCCTTCACGGCGTCGTCGGACCCGAGAGCCAGTGGGAGTCGCCCGGCCTTATTCGTGCGGAGAAGTTGCTTGAGGGTGAAGATGGCCGCCACCCGCCCGCCCAGCGTCCCATCGGTCGTCGCCAGCTTTTCCAGCCCGGCCACGAACGCCGGCTTGCTCCCCCGCCGCAGAATCTCCCGCTGGGCGTACAGTCGCAGCGTCGCGCCCGGCGAGCCGATGAACTCCACCAGTTTCTCGTCCGTCGCCTTCGCCAGGTCGGGGAAGGCGGCCGGCTTGTGGCCGGTCGGCGTGAGCCGGACCACGAAGCCCACGTCCGGCTTGCTGAAGTCGAAGCCGCCGTCCTTCCAGCTCGCCACGTACAGGTGACCCAGCCCGTCCACGTCCATGTCGGTCGGCCGCGGGATGTCGAAGAACTTTTCCTGCCCGGCCTTCCAGCTCGCGCCGTCGGGCGTGAGCGGGTGGCGGTAGACGCAACTGCGGCCCCACTCCACCGTGTAGAGGGCGGTGCCGGTGTCCTTCGGGAAGTTCGGCTCGTCGAGGAAGAGCGCCCCGGTGGGCGACCCGCCGCCGTAGTCGGCCAGCGGCTTCAGGTGGTCGTCGGGGAAGTGCTTGTAGAGCGACGGGTAGCCGTATTTGCCGCTCGGCACGACGTGGGTGAGCCGCACGTCCCAGCCGTCGCCGTCGTTCGTGTTGTCGCGGGTGAACAGGTCGAGCGTCGGGCTCACGGCCACGTCGTAGATGTTCCGCTGGCCCCGCGACACGATTTCGAGCCCCGTGCCGTCCGGCCGCACCCGCACCACGCCGCCGCCGTGGAGCTGGATCGAACGCTTGTCGCTGCCGGTCGCCTTGATGGCCCCATAATCGCCGACCGCAACGTAGAAGAAGCCGTCGATGCCCATACGGAAGCCGTTGGTGGTGTGGTCGGCCCCGCGGAACTTGAGGTCGAAGCCGAGGCCCGTCACCACGTCCACGCTCTTGTCGGCCTTGCCGTCGCCGTCCGTGTCCGTGTACGCGGTGATGGTGGGCGGGTGGAGGACGTACAGGGTGTCCTTGCCGTCCCACCAGAGGCCGCGGGGGCTGTCCACTTCGGTGAAGGTGACGAACTTGTCGGCCTTGCCGTCGCCGTCGGTGTCGGTGCAGCGGACGACCTTCCCCTTCTGGTCCTTGCGGCCGAGCGAGCCGTTGAGGTCCACACCCACGAACAGGGGCCCGGCCGGGTCGGCGGCGAGGCAGGTGGGGTAACTGATGTCCGGCGGCCCGGCGAACATGGTGAGGTCGAACCCGGCCGGCGGCGTGAGGGCGTCGGGCTTGCCGGCCTTCTTCGGCGGCTGAGCCGCCAGCGGCGACGCGGCGAGCAGCGCGAGGAGCAACGCGGAGAGGCGGGACATGCGGTAAACCCGTGGGGGTAGGAGTGAGCGACGACCCGGCGAGCGGGGGCGTGAGCCCCCTGATACTTTCGCCGCGCGGTCGGTCGTGCGTGGGTATCAGGG
>JANPKP010000550.1:0-6422 GCA_031426095.1 Gemmataceae bacterium | reverse complement strand
CCACCAGCGGATGGCCGGCGTCGCAGGCGTCGAAGAAGCGTCGCGGACGACCACCGCCACGGACGGCGGCCGGGACCGCACACCGAACTCGCTCACGGCCACGCCGCACCCCCGTCCGCTTGACGCCGGCACGGCGACCCGCGGGCGGTCTTATACCCCGGCCCGCCGCCCGCGGTCGAGGCGGATTCCGCGTATGCTGAATGGAAGTACGGCACGCGGGAGGGGTGTGATGCTCGACGGGCTGTTGAACGAGAAGGTTGTGGTCGACCTCGGCAACCGCTTCGTCTGCCTCGGCCGACTCGTCCGCTACGACGACCACTTCCTGGAGCTCAAGAACGCAGACCTGCACGACCTCCGGGACACAGACACGTCGCGGGAGAACTACGTGGTGGCGGCCGTCCGCACCGGCGTCAAGCGGAACCGCAAGCGGGTGCTGCTCAACAGGGCCGACGTGGTGGCCGTGTCGAAGCTGGACGAGGTGGTGACGGAGTAGGCACACGAAAACGCCCACCCGTCGCTACGGGTGGGCGTTGCCCGCATGGTCAGTCCGGCGGCCCGACGAACACGAACGGGGCCCAGTAGAACGGCGACTCCCAGTTCTTCCCCGGCTTCTTCGTTGCCCGGACGTGCAGGCGGGCGGCCTTCAGCGAGTCGGCGTAGGACGCCGGCGTCGGGTCGGTCGGCTTCACACCCTTGAAGAACACGCCCATCAGGTCGGCCGTCGCCTCGTCGTCCACCGACCAGCAACTCGCCATCACCCCCCGTGAGCCGGCGCACAGGAACGCGCCGGCGAGCGTCACGCCCGCCTCCAGCGGCCGCTGCGGGCCGACGTTCGTGGTGCAGGCGCTCAGCACCGTCAGCTCGCACCCGGCCAGCGGCAGCCGGTAAATCTCGTGGAGCGACAGGAAGCCGTCGTTCTCCGGCGTGACTGTGCCGCCGCCGGCCGGGGGGGCGAGGGCGATGGCCGCAAACAGGTTGCCGAAGGCGTCGTCGGCGAACCCGTGGGCGGCGAGGTGGAGGAACCGCCGGCCCGGCATCGCGGCCGCCACGTTCTTCTCGGTGGCCTCGGCCCCGGTCAGGGTCGTCACCCGGTCGGGCGGGAAGCACTCCTGCACCAGTTTGCTCTCGGTCAGCGTGTAGGGCAGCCGCGGCAAGGCCCCGCTCAGGAGGCCGACGCGGGTCGAGCCGGCGGCCGGCCCGCCGCGGACCGCCCCGGCGGCGGCCGAGCCCGCCACCTCGGCGTAGGCCGGGTCGCCCACGGTGAGCAGCGACGGCAGCCCGTCGAGCTTCCGCGGCCGGCCGGCGATCACGGACAGGACGGCCGGCGACGGGGCATAGGCGATGGCCGGCAACTCGTCCAGGGCGTACCGCGGTGCCCCGCCGCCGGCCGACACGAGCAGGCATTCGAAGGGAATCTTGTGCAGGGCCGCGTCGGGAACGACGATCACCCGCCTCGCCCCGACGGCCTTGATCCGTGCCCGCAAGGCGGCCGGCAGGACGGCGTCGCCGAGCAACTCGCCGGTCGTCGGCAGCGTTTTCTTCACCGGGTCGCGGGACACCAGCACCATGCCGCGGGTCGACTTGAACTCGGGGTCGGACACCTGCCGCAGGTACTGGTCGACGAGCCGACCGGCGACGAGGTCCGTCAGCGGGGCGGCGGGGCCGGCGAACGGGGGCGGGCGGTCCGGTTGCGGCCCGGCCGGGCGGACGACCATGCCGCGGAGCCCGACCCGGCCGACCTTCTCGCCGGCCGCCGCGTCCCCGACCTCGTCGGCCACCGCCTTGGGAAGTGTGAGCCGGAAGATTTCCGGGGCGGCCGCCGGGTTCGTGGACAGCACGGCGAAACTCTCGTCCTGACCGACCATGTACGCCACCACCGCGGCTTGAGACGCCGAAGCGTCCTTGCGGAACTTGGCGAGCGAGGTCTCGGCGTACTTCGGGTCGGTCAAAACCCGCGTCACCGGGTCGGCATTCACGATCTCCCGCCAGGCGTCGGCGTACTCCTTCTGGGCGGCCTCCAGGTCGGCCACCGCCTTCTTCACGGCCGGGTCGTCGGGCTTGTCCACCGGCAGGAGTTGGGCCGCCGCCCGGAGCCGGGAGATGGTGTTGCGGGCGTCGACTTCCCGCTTCAGGAACGGGTCGCGGTCCGGCCCGGTGAGCCCGGCCCGGGGGTCGACGCCGGCCGCGAGCACCTGGTCGAGGAGCGTCCGGCTGCGGCTGCGGGCGACCACGTTCAGGAGGCCTGCCCCGTCGCCGTCCCGGGCGTACCACCGGGCGAGCTGCTCGAACGCGGGGGCGAATTGCGAGAAGAAGGTGGCCCGCTGGGCGGCCTCGCCGAAGGTGTTCAGGCGGGCCTGGTCGGCAACCGCGAACACCTCGTTGAGTAGCGCCTTCGCGGCGTCCTTCTGCCCCGCCCTGTCCAGCAGCACGGCCAGCCGCCAGAGGGTGATGGCCTTCGTGACGGCCGGCACCCGAGGGTGGGTGGCCTCGAAGCCCCGCGACTCCTCGTAAAACTTCTTGGCGTCGGCGGCGCGGGCCTGCCGCTCGGCGCATACGCCGAGGTAATTCAGGGTGCGGGCGAGGGTGAGTTGCCCCTCCGGCCGCTGGACCTCGACCAATTCCGTCCAGAGCGTGATCGCCGCCGGGACGTCCTTCTTGACCAGGCGGTCGAGGGCCCGGACGTGGCGGGCCGTCACCCACAGGTAGCCCCGCTTGCCGTAACGCTCGCACACCTTCTCGATCACGGGCACGAGGGCCATCGCCTCGTCGATCTGCCCTCGGCTGACGTGGAGGTCGGCCCGCACGGCGTCGATCAGGGCGACGCTCAGGTCGTCCTTCTCGGCGAACGTGGCCAGCGCCTCGGCCGCCCGCTCGAGGGCCTGGAGGGCGCTGGCGAAGTCGCCCTGGTCCTTGTGGATGAGGGCCGTATTCAGCCACAGGTTGAAGCGGACCGACGCGGCCGCCTGCCCGCTCGATTCGCACGCCGCCAGCCCCGAGCGGAACAGCTTGATGGCCGCCGCGTAGTCGCCCCGCTGGGCGGCCGACGCCCCCCGGAGGTACAACGCCTCGGCCCGTACCGGGTCGTCCGGCAGGTTGTGGGTGCGGTACAGGTCCTCGCAGCGGGCGAGGAGGGCGTCGGCCCGCGGGGCCCCGTCGCACGCCAACTCGGCGGCCGCGAGGTTGACGAGCACCTGGGGCAGCGTCCGCATGTCCGGCGGGTCGCTGGCGTCGAGGTCGGCGAGGGCCTTGTTCAGGAGCGTGCGGGCCGACTGGTACGACGTGGTGAGCAGTTCCAGACCGCCCCGGTCGGAGTTCAAGCGGCTGGACAGGAGCGCGTCGCCGGACCACCGCTCGGCCACGTCCTTGCTCAGTTCGAGGGCCTTTTGGAACTCCCGGGCCGACCGCGACAGATGTTGCAGTTTCACGAACGCCGCCAGGGCACCGCCCGACCCCGGCTCGCCCTTGGCGGCCGTGTCGAGGACGGCCCGGTACTCGGCCGCGGCTTCGTTCCGCAGGCGAACGGCGTCGTCCCGCTTGCCGGCCGCGAGGGCGGCGTCGGCCCAGTCGGCGAGGATGTCGCCGGCCCCCGCCCGCTTCGCGGGGCGGTGCTCGCGTTGGAGGGCGAGGGCCTCCTTGAACAGCGGCTCGGCGGCCTCGTACTTCCCGCGGGCGGCGAGGAGGATGGCCCTCTGCCGCTGGGCGTCCCGGCGGCCGAGCGGGTCGCCGAGCTTGTCGAGCAGGTCGGGGAGCGGGGCGAGGGCGGCGACGGCCGCCGCGGTGTCGCCGCGGCGGTGGAGGGCGTCGGCGAGGTGGCGGCCGGCGGCGGCTCGGAGGGCCGTGTCGGCCGTCTTCGCGGCGTCCGCGTCGGCGGCCGTCGCGGCGGCTTCGAGGGCCGCCCACCGCTCGGCGGCCTTGGGGTCGTTCGTCTGGGCGGCGACCTCGGCCCGGAGGTGGAGGGCCTGGAGATTGCGGTCGGCCGACACCGGCGGGCGGGCGGCCAGGGCGGCGTCGAGGTTCTTGGCGGCGTCGGCGTAGTACCCGAGCCCGAGGTAGCACTCGCCGAGCAGCACGTCGAGTTCGCCGACGGTTGCGAGGTCGCCGACCCCGACGAGCCACGCCCGGAACGCCTCGATGACGCGGACGGCCTTGTCCTGCCGCCCGGAGCGGACGTAGAGCGCGGTCAGCCGCTCGAACGCCTGCCGCTTCTGGAGCGGGGCGTCCGCATCGAGGGCCCGTCGGTACAGCCCTTCGGCCTCGGCGAACTTCTCGCTCGCGTACAGGGCCTCGGCGCGGCGGAAGGCCTCGGCCGGGTCGCCGGCCGGGGCGGCGGGCGGCCCGCCGAGGGCCGCGGCGGCGACGAGGGCGAGGGCGGCGGACACCATTGCGGGACTCCGGTGCGGAACTATTCGACGCGGTAAGTGAACTCGGCCACGCTCACCAAGGCGTCCGCCACGTTGACCGTCTGCTCGGGGCCGGTCCGGCCCTTGATGACCATACCACGGATGACCGACCGGAGATGGGTGAGGTCTTCCGTCTCGGGCTTGAACATGGCGAACCCGCCTTGCTTCTGACCGGGGGGGAACTTCGGGAGGGGGCCGGTCGTGGCCACGATTTCGCACCGCTCGACGCCCGCCCCCTTCGTCGGTTCGAGGACGATGTCGTAATTGTCAACCGCCTTGTCGGGCGAGGGGATCAGCCGGACCGACTTCCCGATCAACTGCGTCCGCTTCCCCCCCTCCTCGTCGTTCGGCAGGAGTTGGGTCGCCTCGCCGTTGACGTCGTAGGTCCAGATGGCGACGTTACAGTCGCGCTCGGCCTCCAAGCGGAGGACGATCTTCTGGCCGGCCGGGAGCACCCACACGCCGTTCGCGTCCCGCCTGTGGGGCGTCTCGAAGCCGACGTTCACGGCGAAATCGCCCTTGGCCGCGACCGCCCCCCCGGCGGCCGGCGGCACGATGTCCGCGGGCTTCTTGTCGACCGGCGTCGGCACCACCGCGACCGGGTCGCCCTTCGGGTTGAGGACACCCGTGGCGAGGGCCAAGACCGCCCCGCCGAGCAGCACGGCGGCCGCCAGAAGGGCCGCCGTGCGGCGCTTCCGGCCGGCCTCGGCGACCACCGGGACGACGACCGGCAGGCCGGGGGTGTTCGTCGCGGACACGGTCGCCGAGAGCGACGGGAGCGACCCCGGGGCCGTCCGGGCCGGCAGCGGCGACAGGTTGAGCGACGGCAGCGACGACCGCGGCATGTGCCGGTCGGCGATGGGCAGCAGGGCGGCGGCCAGCGCCTGGGCGTCCGGGTAGCGGTCGGCCGGCGACTTCGAGAGGCACGCCAGGCAGATCTCTTCGAGTTCGGGGATGACGTTCGGGTTGATCGTCCGCGGCGGGTCCGGGTCCTCCGTCACCACCTTGATGAGCAGGTCCGGGATCGTCTCGCCGACGAACGGCGGGCGGCCGGTCAGGAGGTAGTAGAGGATCGCCCCGAGGGAGTAGACGTCGGCCGGCGGGCCCACGTCCTTGCTGTCGCGGGCCTGCTCCGGCGGCATGTACGCCGGGGTGCCCATGACCTGCCCGGTGCCGGTCAGTTCGGACCCGCTGCCGGTCTGCTTGGCGAGCCCGAAGTCGGTCACGCGGGGCCGCCCGTCGCGGTCCATCAAGACGTTCGCCGGCTTCAGGTCGCGGTGGATGATCCCCTGCCGGTGGGCGTGGGCCACCCCGGCCACGATCTGTGCGAACAGGGCCAGGGCCTCGGCCGGCGGCGGCACCCCGTGGGAGTCGATGTACGCCTTCAGGTTCGGCCCCTCGACCAGGGCCATGGTGAAGAACAGCTTGCCGTCGATCTCCCCGCTGTCGTAGATCGGGACGACGTTCGGGTGGTCGAGGGAGGCCGCCGACTGGGCCTCGAGGATGAACCGCTTGACGACCGCGTCGTGGTCCCCGTGCATGCCGAGGACCATCTTGAGTGCGACCATCCGCCCGAGGCCCTTCTGGCGGGCCTTGTACACCACCCCCATGCCCCCGCGGGCGACCTCGTCGAGCAGCTCGTACGGCCCGAACGTGGTGCCCGTCGGCCCCGTCGTCAGGCTCGCGGACGGCAGCGACGACGCCCCCGGCAGGGCGGTCGCGTCCGTCCCGTTCGCCGCCCCGCCCCCGCCCAGGATGACCGGGCTGGACCCGTACACCTCGCCGAGCGTGCGGGTCTGCTCGGTCGGGGACGGGACGGGCCCGGTGTTGTCGCCGGGGTCGCCGGCCTTATGGGAGGTCACGTCGGTCTGGGAGGCGTTCGGGTTCATCACTCGTCCTCGCGGGTGGCCGGGGTGGTCGGCGGGGTGGTCGCCCGGCGTCGGGCGCGGGCCTTGAGTTCGGCGGCGACCCCGCCGAGTAACACGGCCGCCGGCACCACCCCAATCAGGGCGGGCGGCGGGG
>JANPKP010000549.1:0-2440 GCA_031426095.1 Gemmataceae bacterium | reverse complement strand
GCGAGATTCTGCCCCGACACGATCGGGTTGACGGCTTTGCGCTGCACATCATGCTTGGGAGTCGCCCGCCCGCCCGCCCGGCGGGGCCAGCGCCCGAGACAGAAAGCCGGCCGCCCGCCGCAGCGGTTCCGGGTCGGCCCGGCCGTCCACCAACACCACGTTCAACCCGTCCCGCACGTCCACCACGAGGGAACGCACGTCGTCGGCCGCCAACCCGTCGCCGTCGGCGAGCCTCACCCGGAGGACGTGGAGCCCGCGATCTTCGAACCGCAGCGGCCCGTCGAGGACGAACGACACGGTCGCCTGTTCGCCCGGCGCGACCGTGTCGATCCGCCGCGTCAAAGAGTCCTCGGCCGCCCGGTCGAGCGGCCGGCGGCGGGTGGCCCCTTCGGGCAGCACCACTTCTAACTTGACCCCGACGGGCCCGCGGGCGGTGCGGCCGAAGTTCTGCACGGCGGCGGTGACGACGGCCCCCCCGCCGACGAGCGGGAGGGGGTCGGAGACGGCGACATTCACGACCGCAAGGTTGTCCGGGTCGGCGTCGGCCGCGTCCACCAGGGCCACGTCGGCCTTCCCGGCCAGCACCCGCCACGGGCCGGGGGCACCGGCCTCGGACCGCGGCAGAGTCGGCCCCCACGCCGACCGCTGGAGGTCGGTGAATATAGTGACCTGCCGCCGCGGGTACGCCCGGGGCGAGCGGGCCAGCACGTCGGCGACGAGGGCGAGGGCGGCCGCCGGGTCGGCCGGGGCGTGGGAGCCGGCGAGGGCGTGGAGTTCGGCCACGACCTTGTCGGGATCGTTCGCCGGCCTGGGCACCACGGCCACCGGCGGACCGTCGAGCGACACGAGCGTGAACCCGTCCCCGGGCCGCCCGGCACGGACGAGTTCCTCGGCCTGCCGCAGGGCGTGGTCGAACCGCGTGCGGTCGCCGGCCCGGGCACTCATACTGAGCGACCCGTCGATCACGAGGACGTGGTGCGTGCGGGGGACATTGCCGACGACTTCGAGTTCCCCCGCCCGCACCGCCTGCCAGAGCGGCTCGGCCCACGGCGTCGCCGCGGCCATAGCCAGGAGCGGTACCAACACGACCAGCGCCCGCACCGCAAGGAGTGCCCACTGCTCGACGCGCCGCCGACTCCGCCGCTCGTTCACGACGAGGAACCGCACGGCGGCCCACGGCACGACCTGGTACCGCTTGCGGAACAGGAGGTGAATAACAACCGGCAGCGCGACAGCGACCGCCGCCCCGCCCGCGGCCACCAGCGGCGAGAAGACCGCGAAGGGCAAGAGGCCCAACCCGGCCGCACCATTCGCAACGTGGACGAGGGGCATCGGGGGAGTGGCATTCCGGAGTTCGGGCGGCTGAACCTGGCGGTGTCCCGCGTGTCTTCCACTATGACGGCTCGACCGCCCTTCGGCAACATCCGGCAGTTGTGGTTGACAATAGGAGGCGTACCGCTAGGATAGCCTCACGACAGACCGACGGGCTGTAGCTCAGCTTGGTAGAGCGCTTGGTTCGGGACCAAGAGGTCGCAGGTTCGAATCCTGTCAGCCCGACTGCCATTTCCTAACGAGTCCCCCTCCCGCCCGGAACCTTCGGGTTCGCGGGCGGGGGCGGAATCGCTCCCACACGCGTCCCCGTGTTCGTGATCACGGCCACCCAGGGCACGCCGCCCGGTCGGGCCCGCGTATAGCGGCACCGGACTCGGTGTCGCCCCGAATGTCACCACGCCGCCGGCCACACGGTTGACCGTCCGCTTGCCCCAATTCGCCTTCGCGAACCCGATGAACAGCCGGACGTTGACACCGGCGAATAGGTGCCCGACGGCCGCCAGGTCGCCCGGGTCGGCCGCCAACCCGTTCAACCGGTCCAGCCCGGCCATCGCCGCCTCGACCTCGGCCGCCGCGTCGCGGGGCGGGGGCGTCGGGGCCGAGCGCAGCTGCCGCTCCAGCCCCTGCTCCCGGGCCTTCAGTTCGTCGAACACCCCGGACACCGCCGCGAACTGGTCCGGCGTGGTCGCCAGCCCCAGGTTCCGCCCGGCCTGCTCCCGCTGCCGCCGGACCTCGGCGAGCGACTTCTCCAGGGCCGCCCGCGGGTCGGCCCCCGTCGCCCCCCGCTCGCGGGCGGCCTTCTCCTCGAGCTTCCGCCGCACCTTGTCGCGGAACGACGGGGCGAGGACCCGCTGGCCGACGCAGGCGAGGACGAACCGGGCGGCCGTCGGCCCGTCGACCGTGTTGTGGGAGCAACGGCCCCCGCTGCTCTGCCCGTACAGCCCGCACGAGTACCGGAAGGACCCGTTGTACGGCACGCGGTACATGGGCCACCCGCACGCCGTGTCGAACACCCGCGCCCCGAGCGGGTTCCGACCCGGCTCGCGGGACCGCGGCTTGCCCCGCTGGGTGCCGGCCCGCACGTCGAGGGCGGCCACCGCCCGCTCGA
>JANPKP010000548.1:0-7617 GCA_031426095.1 Gemmataceae bacterium | reverse complement strand
TCCTCACGCTCTCCGAGTACGAGAAGGACGACCAGTTCGCCCGCTGGCACAAGAAAATCTTCGGCAAGTGCGGGCAGACGCCGACGAGCGAGCACGGCATGGCCTTCTGGAGCAAGCGGGGCACCGGGGCCGACGGCGACCCCGGCAAGGCCGACCAGCCCCGCCGCCGGCACGAGGTGACGTACCACGCCCGCAGCGGCGACGGCCCCTCCATGAGTTTCGTGAGCCGGCCGGGCACCTTCAGCTACGGCCGGTTCGACGCCGGCAGCCGGGCCATGCTCGAGATCGCCGACATCCAGCCGGGCGACCACGTCCTCGACCTCGGCTGCGGGAACGGGGCGGTCGGCTGCCTGGCGGCCACGAAGGCCGGCCCGACCGGGCACGTCACCTTCGCCGACAGCAACCTCCGGGCGATCACCCTGGCCGAGCAGAACGCGAAGGCGAACGGGGTGCCCAACCCCATTTTCGCGGCCGGCACGCAGCTCGACGGGCTGGCCGCGAACACCTTCGACGTGATCCTGGCGAACCCCCCGTACTACGCCCGCGGCGAGATCAGCAAGCTGTTCGTGACGGGGGCCCGCGACCTCCTCAAGCCGGGCGGCCGGTACTACCTCGTGACCAAGATGCCGACGGCCGTGATGCCGTTCGTGTTCGAGACGTTCGACGACTGCTCGACGGTCGAGAACCGCGGGTACGTGGTCATCACGGCGAGCGCGTGAGGGGGTGGGGGTGAGAAGAGGAATGAACCACAGAGTCACAGAGGGCACGGAGCCAAAACAAACACGGAGAAGAACGGGGAATCAAGGTTCGAAAACAAATCTTCCCCTCGCGTGTTTCTTCCCTCGGTGTTCTCTGTGACTCTGTGGTGAATTCCTATTCCCGCCTACGAGCCCGCCATGACCGCCGACGACGTGATCCGCCTTCTCCGCCTCCAGCCGCACCCGGTCGAGGGCGGGTTCTTCCGCGAGACGTGGCGGTCGGCCGACACGCTCCCCGTCCGCGGGCTGTCCCGGTCCGTCGGCACCGCCATTTACTACCTGCTCAAACCGGGGGCGCTCTCCGAGATGCACCGCCTGCCGGGCGACGAGGTGTTCCACGTCTACCTCGGCGGCCCCGTCCGCATGTTGCGCCTCCGCCCCGACGGCGGCGGCGACGAACCGACCCTCGGCCACGACCTCGAAGCCGGGGCGGTGCCGCAACTCGTGGTCACCGGCGGCGTCTGGCAGGGGTGCAGCCTCGTCGGCGACGCCCCGTTCGCGCTGCTCGGGGCGACGATGGCCCCCGGCTTCGACTACGCCGACTACGAGACCGGGAAGCGAGCCGAGTTGGTGGCCGGGTGGCCGGCGTTCGCGGCCCGCATCGCCGAGTTGACCCCACGCGGATAATGGCAGGAGAGGGCAGTTCAACACAAAGGCACCAAGATCACACAAAGGGAACACAAAGGAAGGCAGCGACGCAGGGTTCCGAACAAAATCTCCCTTGTCTCCTTCGTGGCCCTTTGTGTGATCTTGGTGCCTTTGTGGTGAAATCCCGTCGGACCCGGCCAACGCCCGCGGCCGCCCCCCGTTCCTGATAACCGGAGACCGTCGCATGTCCCGCGGAACCGCCGCCGGGCTCTCGGCCCTGTTCGCGTTCGGCTCGCTCCCCGGCGTCCACCCGGACGAGGTGATCGCCGCCCCGGCCGACTCCCCGAAGGCGGAGAAGGGGACCGTCCGCTTCGACCCGGCGGGCGACGACAGGGCGAACGTGCCGGCCCTGTTCCGGCTCGCCGCCCGCGACGTGGCCTACGAACTGGCGCCCAAGTTCGACCTCCGGCACAGCGGCGTGTCGGTGGCCGACCTGACCTTCCCGTCGCCGGTCGAGAGCGGGATCGCGGCCAACGACACCGTCCACGCCGAGTACTTCCGGCCGGCCGGGAAGGGGCCGTTCCCGGCCGTGGTCGTGCTCGACATCATGGACGGCCAGCAGGTCGTCGGCCGCGGCGAGGCCATGTGGCTGGCCCAGCACGGGGTGGCGGCGCTGGTCGTCCACATGGCCCACTACGGCCCCCGCCGGCCGGCCGGGAGCAAGGTGCGGATGGTGTCGCCGGACGTGCCCCGCACCACGGCCGCGATCCGCCAGACGGTCCTCGACTGCCGGTGCGCCACCGCCTGGCTGGCGAGCCGCCCGGAGCTGAACGCGGCCCGGCTCGGGATCGTCGGCACCAGCCTCGGGAGCTTCGTGAGCGCCATGACGGCGGCGGCCGAGCCGAAGCTCGGGGCGGCGTGCCTGCTCCTGACCGGCGGCGGGCTGGTGGACGCCTACTACGACCACCCGAAGGCGAAGGCGTACCTCCCGTTCGCGGAGCTGTTCGGCGGCAAGGCGGGGCTCAAGAAGCTGATCGGCCCCATCGACCCGCTGACCTACGCCGAGCAGTTGAAGGGCAAGCGGCTGCTGATCGTGGCCGCGAGCCGGGACGACGTGGTGCCGCCGAGCGCCGCCAAGGCCCTGTGGGAGGCGACCGGGAAGCAGAAGATCGTCTGGTTCGACGCCACCCACGTCGGGGCCGCCCTGTACGCCTACCCGGCGATGACGGCGGTGATCGACCATCTGACGGCGGCGAAGTAGCCCGGCGGACGCTCGCGTCGGCGTGCCACCGCCCCCGGATTCTCCCGCTTTTAAACGGCGTGTTCGGCCCGAAGTGGTGGCCGGCGAATGGCTTGAGCGTTCCCGCTCCCGCCCCCCCTGGTAAAGCGGGAGCGGTGGCGGATTCCGGTTGGAAGCTTACTTCTTCACGGAGGTCGGTCATGGTCCGACATCTCGCGGCGGTGGTGGCAGCGTTCGCCCTCCTCTCCTCCGCCGTGCCGGCAGGGGCGGCGGCCCCGGCCCCGGCCGACGCGGGCAAGAAGCCCGACCGGCTGGCCGACCTGCTCGCCAAGCTCCGCAAGCCGGCCGCGTTCAAAGGTGATCCGAAGGATGTCGCGCTCGGCGACCTGCTCGACGTCCTTTCGAAGCAGCACGACGTGGCGTTCGTCGTCAACGAGGCGGCGTTCCGCAACGCGGGGGTGGAGAACGTCCGCGAGGCGAAGACGGTGGTCGTCGCCACCCGGCTCGACGGCCTCTCCCTCGGCCGGTTCGTGGACATGGTCGCCCGGTCGGTCGGGGCCGTCGCCCTCGTCCGCCGCGACTACGTCGAACTCGTCCACCCGGCCGCCGTCCGCGAGATGATCGTCGAGTCGGCCCAAGACGAGACGGCCCCCCCGTTCACGCTCGTGTCGGCCGTGTACAAGGAGACGCCGCTGGCCGACGCGCTCGCCGACCTCGCCGACGAATACGACACGACGGTCGTGATTTCCCCCCAGGCCGGCGACGCCCGCAACGCCTTCGTGAGCGCCCGCCTCCTGAACGTCCCGCTCGACAAGGCCCTCGACCTGCTCGCCGTCCAGGCCGACCTTCGCGTGGTGAAGCGGGGCAACGCCTACCTCGTGACCTCGGCCGACTATGTGGGCTTGGTCCACGAGACCGAACTCGACCGCGAGCGGCACAAGGCCGAACTCGAGCGGATCAAGGCCGGCGAGCCGGCCGGGGTTCCGCCCGTCGCCGCCCCGGCCGCCGCGGAGAAGACGGCGAAGGACGCCGCCCGGGCTTTGCGCACGCCCGTGTCGGTCGAGTGCAACGCGACCCCGTTCGCCGAGGCCGTCAAGAAGGTGGTCGGCGACACCGGGGCGAGCGTGGTCCTCGACCCCCGGCTCGCGGGCAAGGCCGACGCCCCCGTCACGCTCAAGCACGACGACCTGCCGCTGGAGGCGGCCGTGCGGCTGCTGGCCGAGGTCGCCGACCTGCGGGCCGTGCGGGTGAGCGGCGTCCTGTTCGTGACCACGGCGGAGCGGGCCGACAAGCTCCGCGCCGGCGGCGAGGGGAAGTGAATGGGGGCGTGGGGCGTAATCGTTTCGGCGTGGCACTACTCGCCGTCCGCCTCGACGCCTTCCCACCATGCGATGAGGGCGGCCGGGAACTCGGCGAGTGATGCCGCCTCCCGGCGCACCTCGCCCTCCTCGTGGTGGAACAAGAGCACTGCGTCCGACCCGCCCGACAGGTCGAGGAAGAACCAGTTCTGGTTTCGCTCGCTCCCAATGACGAAGTAGTGCGTCGGCCACGGCCGGTCGTCGAAGAACTCGCCCGGCTCGCAACCGCGGACAGATTCGTTGAAGCGGATGACCCGTTCCGGATCGTTGGCTAGCTCCCACCGCTCCACGTCCGACCAGGCCGGCTGTTTGGCCAGTAGCCACCGCGGATAATGGAGCATGAACCGGCGGTAGGATGTCGGCAGCGTTAGCGCGAGCGCCAACTCGATCCGGTCCAAATCTGTGTCCGTCATCCACACGCCCCCCGTCGCTCATCAGCGGTCTCGTCGCCCGTCTGCGAGTCCCCGCCCGCCGGCTTCCACAGCCACACCACGGCCAGCAGGCCGACCAGCGGGGCGAGGCCGGCCGCCACGAAGGCCGCGTCGTAGCTCCGCGTCGCCTGGATGTGGGCCCCGGCGGTCTGCTGCACGACGCCGTTCGCCACCCAGCCGCCGAACACCACCAGGCCCGAGAGGGTGCCCGTCCGCCGGGCCGGGAGGTCCTGGGCGAAGGCGTAGTAGTACGGGTGCAGCCCAAGCACGCCGGCGGCCGCCAAGATCAGCAGGCCGACCGCCACCTCCCGACTTCCCGCCAGCGGCACCAGCGCCGCCAGGGCCGCGACGCCGACGAAGATCGCGTACCCCGTCACGCGGGCCGGGTGGACCGCCCAACCGCGGGCCGCCAGCGCCCGCACCAGAGCGCCGGCCAGGAGGCAGCCCACGTCCGTCGCCACGAAGAACGCGATCATGATGGCGTCGGCCGCGGCGTCCGGGTAGCCTTGCGACTCCCGCAGGTACTTCGGCATCCACGCCCGGAGGAACTGCCAGCTCACCGTCAGGCTGCCGATCACCAGGGCGAGGGCCGCCATCATCCGCACGAGCGACCGGCCGGCGGGCGGGACCGCTCCCGTGGCGGCCGGCGGGGGCGGGCCGTCGAGGTCGCCCTTGCGGACGAGCAGGAGCCAGAGCGGCACCCACAAGAAGCCGACCGCCCCGAGTGAGGTGAACACGCCCGCCCACCCCACGCCCACGCCGGCCAGGCCGCGGACGTAGAGCGGCACGGCGATGGCCCCGAGCGACGCCCCGCCCTGGAGCAGCCCGTTGCCGAGCGGCCGGTCCTTCGCGGGGAGGATTTGGCGGACCGTGAGGATCGCACAGGGCCAGTGCCCGGCCTCGAACAAACCCAACACGACCCGGCAGCCGAGGAGCCAGCGGAAGGGCCCGGCCCCGGGGTCGTCGCCGTCCACTTCCAACCACTGCGTGACCGCGGGGTCGGCGAGGACCGGCGTGAGCATCCCGGCGAGCGACCAGCCGACGAGGACGACGGGGTACACCCGCCGCGGCCCCCACCTGTCGGCGGCCACGCCCCCCAGCACCGAGCCGACGGCGAACGCCCAGCTAAACCCCGCTTCGAGCCAGCCGTAGCGGGCGTCGCCGATGTGGTAGAGGGCCTTGAGCCCGGTGGCGAGCTGCGGCAGCGCCTGCCGGTCGGCGTAGTTGAGCACGGTGGCGAGCATGAGCGCCCCGCACACCCACCACCGCCACGAGGGGGACTTCATCGGAGGCACCGGGCGTCAGGGGGCCGCGGACGGGGTGACGGGCTCAGAGATAGAAGGCGTGCGGACGCGCGAGGTGGGGGAAACGAAAAACCCGGCCGTGGGCTCGGCCGGGTCATTCGGGGCATCGCGGTGGGCGGCCGCGTCGACTGGGCGACCGCTGGGCACGGTCTGGGCGACGCTAGCCTTTAAAGCACCGCGCGTACCGCCGGGCCGCCGCCCGCCGCGATTCGTCAGAAGTGGCTGGATTCCGAGCGTTTCCCGCGAAACAGTTCCCGCGACGACG
Organism: Gemmataceae bacterium; assembly: GCA_031426095.1. Classification (GTDB taxonomy): domain Bacteria; phylum Planctomycetota; class Planctomycetia; order Gemmatales; family Gemmataceae; genus JANPKP01. The sequence goes on along the minus strand of JANPKP010000548.1, from coordinate 1,673 downwards.
TTCCCAGAGGCCGTCGGAAGGCGTCCGAAGTTCGGTCACGCCGGACGAAAGCGTCGGGGAAGCCGACACCCCGGCCCGGGTCCGCAGCCACGGATCGCGTGGGGCGGATGGGTGGTGCGGAATGCAACAGCCCGGCACGGTTCCATCACGTCGGACATGAATGTGGGGAGAGGACAGCCGCCACAGGCCCGCCACGGCTGTCGGGTTTATCCCCACTGCACAAAATCCACCAGACAGTTGCACCAGTCTCCGTGCGATGTAATCTTGGACAACCAAGCCTCAAACAAGGAGACGACTCGTGCCCGCGCCCCTGATTTCCGTGATCCGCTTCCTGAAGGCCGAGGACGGCCCGACGGCCGTCGAGTACGCGGTGATGCTCGCCCTCATCATCGTGGTCTGCATCGCCGCCGTGACCACCCTCGGCGGCAACGCGAACAGCACGTTCTCGTTCGTCGCCGGGAAGGCCAGGGCGACGACGGCGGCCAGCTAGGCGTGGTGTGATCAAACTTCGAGCCGGCGGCCGACTCACAACCCGCCGCCGGCTCGTGGGACGTGACTTGGGGACGTGACTTGGGGACGTGACGGGGAATGCACCCGGAGGGATTTGAACCCCCAACCCTCGGTTCCGAAGACCGATGCTCTATCCAGTTGAGCTACGGGTGCGTCTGCTCCCACTTTAAGGCATTGCCGCCCCGGCGTAAAGCGATTCGGGGCCGAATCGCCGTCCCGTTTGACGCCCGCCGCCCGACCGGGTACGCTGACCGGCCGGGGGGCCGACTGATGACCGAGCGGGCGTGCTATCTCGTCAACTACCTGTTCCGCCGCGACCCGGACTCGGGGGCGTGGGGCCGCGACAACTACCGGCTGCTCGCCATGCCCGTGCCCCACGCCCCGGGGTTCGTCCGCGACGTGGGCAACGACGACCAGTTGAGCGTCGTCGTGGCGGTGCCGTGCGGGGGCGACGGGGAAATCAGTCCCGACGCGGAAGCCGCCTCGCAGGCGTTGGCCGACGACCACTTCCGCCGCGTGCGGCCGGGCGAGGCGCTGCCGTAAACCCCTCCGAGGCACGGATGCTGACCATCACCGACACCTTCGTCCTCGTCGCGGCGGACTGCCCGGCGACCGTCGCCGAGGTGCCGGCCGCGAGGGGCGGTTCGCCCACGGTCGCCGTCGTGCAGTACGAGTTGCTCGCGACCGCCCCGTACTCGCTCACGCTCGAAGACCTCATCTTCGAGACGCACCTGCGGCGGACGGGCGAGCCGCGGACGGCGGCGGGGCGGGCGGCGCTCTTCGCCAAGTCGCACCCCTGCATGCGGGCGTCGCCCCTGCCGAAGCGGTACGGGTGGGGCGTCCACCACGACGCGGCCGGGCGGATCGCGCTGTTTGCCGTCGAGTCAAAGGAGTACCGCGAACTCGCGGGCGGGGCCGGCGGCGCCGCGGTCGTGCCCGCCATGCGGAACAAGCGGGCGGGGTGACGCACGCCCCGGCGAGCGGGGCGGGGGGGCACCGAGCGGGGCGCCCCGGGCCCGCCGTGGTCGTCGCGCCCCCGGGCGCGCCGGCGCCGCCCGGCCGCCCCCCCCGCCGGGGCGTGCGTCACCCCGCCCGCTTGTTCCGCATGGCGGGCACGACCGCGGCGCCGCCGGCCCCGCCCGCGAGTTCGCGGTACTCCTTTG
>JANPKP010000547.1:0-3330 GCA_031426095.1 Gemmataceae bacterium | reverse complement strand
CGGCCGTCGCGCCCTGCTTGAGCGTCACGAAGCAGCAGATCGCCTCCCCCTTCAGGTCGTCGTGGCGGCCGACCACGGCGGCCTCGGCCACCTTCGGGTGGTTCGCCAGGGCGCTCTCGACCTCCATCGTGCTCAGGCGGTGGCCGCTGACGTTCAGCACGTCGTCCACCCGGCCCATCACCCAGACGTACCCGTCGTCGTCCATCCTGGCCCCGTCGGACGTGAAGTACGCCCCCTTGATGTGGCCCCAGTAGGTGGCCTTGAACCGCTCGTCGTCGTTGTAGATCGTCCGCATCAGGCTCGGCCACGGCCGCTTCACCACGAGGAACCCGCCGGCGTTCGCCGGCACCGGGTGGCCGTGCTTGTCCACCACCTCGGCCTTGATGCCGGGGAGCGGCCGGGTGGCGCTGCCGGGCTTCGTGGGGACGGCCCCGGGAAGCGGGGCGATCATGATGGCCCCCGTCTCCGTCTGCCACCACGTGTCCACGACCGGGCAGCGGCCGCCGCCGATGACGGCGTGGTACCACACCCACGCGTCCGGGCTGATCGGCTCGCCGACGCTCCCGAGCAGCCGCAGGCTCGACAGGTCGTGCCCCTTCGGCAGGTCGTCGCCCCACTTGATGAACGCCCGGATGGCCGTCGGGGCGGTGTAGAAGACCGACACCTTGTACTTCGCCACCAGCTCCCAGAAGCGGTCCTTCTTCGGGTGGTCCGGGGCCCCCTCGTACATCAGGACCGTGGTGCCGTTGGCGAGCGGGCCGTACACGATGTAGCTGTGCCCGGTGATCCACCCCACGTCGGCCGTGCACCAGTAAACGTCGTCCTCCTTGATGTCGAACACCCACTTGTGCGTGAGCGCCACCCCGAGGAGGTAGCCGGCCGAGCTGTGCAGCACGCCCTTCGGCTTGCCGGTGCTGCCGGAGGTGTAGAGGACGAACAGCGGGTGTTCGCCGTCGAACGCCTCGGCGGGGCAGTCGGCCGACGCGGCGGCGGTGATCTCGTGCCACCAGACGTCGCGGCCGGGCTTCATGTCGATCTTGGTGTCGCAGCGGTTCAGCACCACGCAGGTCTGAACCGTGGGCGACTTCTCCAGCGCCTCGTCCACGTTCGCCTTGAGCGGCACCACCTTGCCGCGTCGCCAACCGCCGTCGGCGGTGATGATGACCTTCGAGCCGGCGTCGTTGTTGCGGTCGGCCACCGCCTCGGCCGAGAAGCCGCCGAACACCACCGAGTGCGTCGCCCCGATGCGGGCGCACGCGAGCATGGCCACCGCCGCCTCGGGGACCATCGGCATGTAGATCGTCACGCGGTCGCCCTTCGCCACCCCGAGCGCCTTGAGGGCGTTGGCGAACGTGCACACTTCGACGTGGAGTTGCCGGAAGGTAAGCGTCCGCGTGTCGCCCGGCTCGCCCTCCCAGACGATGGCCGGCTTGTCGGCCCGGCCGTCGGCGAGGTGGCGGTCGACGCAGTTCTCGCAGACGTTCAGCTCGCCGCCGACGAACCACTTGGCGAACGGCTCGTTCCATTCCAGGACGGTGTGCCACGGCTTCCGCCACAGGAGCGACTCGGCCTGCTCGGCCCAGAAGGCGTCCGGGTCGGCCTCGGCCCACGCGGCGAGGCGGTCCCGCTCGGCGGCCGAGATGAGGGCCTTCGCCGCGAACTCCGCCGGCGGCGGGAAGAGGCGGGTTTCCTTGAGGACGCTGGTGATGTTCGCGGCGGGAGAAGCCATGACGCCCCTGCGGAAGGTGTGCGGCGGGAGTGGCCCACCTACAAAAGAGCGGGAAGAGTTCCCGTCAGCTTAGGCCGCCGCCCCGCGGCGAGCAACCGGAGTGCCCCCGATGGCGACGACGTTCACGATCGGCCTCGTGCAGATGAAGTGCGCCCCCGACGCGGCCACCAACCTCGACCGGGCCGAGGCGTTCGTCGCCGAGGCCGCGAAGAAGGGGGCCGAGGTCGTGTGCCTGCCCGAGCTGTTCACCGGGCCGTACTTCTGTCAGAAGGAGGACGCCGCCCTGTTCGACCTGGCCGAGCCGATCCCCGGGCCGTCGGCGACCCGGCTCGGCGAGGTGGCGAAGAAACTCGGCGTGGTCGTCGTCGGCTCCCTGTTCGAGCGGCGGATGGCCGGCGTGTACCACAACACGGCCACCGTCCACGACGCCGACGGGCGGTTCCTCGGCGTCTACCGCAAGATGCACATCCCGGACGACCCGCTCTACTTCGAGAAGTACTACTTCACCCCCGGCGACCTCGGGTACAAGGCGTTCGACACGCAGCGGGCGAAGGTCGGCACCCTCGTCTGCTGGGACCAGTGGTACCCCGAGGCGGCCCGGCTCACGGCGCTGCAGGGGGCGGAGGTCATCTTCTACCCCACGGCCATCGGCTGGCACCCGAAGGAGAAGGCCGAGTACGGCGAGGCCCAGCACTCCGCGTGGGAGACGAGCATGCGCGGCCACGCCATCGCCAACGGCACCTACGTCGCCGGCGTGAACCGCATCGGCCACGAGCTGCCGCCGGACGGCGACCCGGCCGGCGGGCTGGAGTTCTGGGGCGGGTCGTTCGTGAGCGACCCGTTCGGCCGGGTCCTGGCGAAGGCGAGCCACGACAAGGAGGAGGTGCTGGTAGTGACGTGCGACCGCAAGCTGATGGAGGACACGCGGCGGAACTGGCCGTTCTTCCGCGACCGGCGGATCGACTCGTACCAGGGCATCGTAAAGCGGGTGGCGGACTGACGGATTGACGGCGAGCGGCCGGCGTGAGCCGAAAAACGTAAGTGGAGATGCTATGTTCGCCCCCGCAGTTCAACCCGTCCAGGCTCCGTGGCGACAGCTTCCGATTTACGCGGTAGGGGGTCTCTTCCAGGTCGGCTACGCGGCCGGGACTGACCTACTACTCGTTCTTTCGAGTCAAGGTCGTGGGGTCTTTGACTGCATCACAGGAGAGAAGGTGGCCCGCGATTACGATGAGGCTCACGACTTCTTCGAGCCCATCCGTCTTACGGCCGTGGGCATCGGCCCGCTGGATGGGCAAGCCGTCAAGGTGGCAGGACTGTTTGGTGGCGGACTGCCCCTCACGACTCGGGACGGCTGGCTGTTGGAGGCACAAGCTCGGGCGTGGCCGACGCACAGTGTATTCCTCACGGCCCCCGGTTCTCGGGAGCCCGTTTGCGTGGGCGAAGATGGTGTGTGTGAACTGCGGGCGTGCGGGTTTTCCGAAACGGGCCGGACGTTCGTGATCGCCACGAGTTGCGAATTGATGATGTTCGCCAGACCCGAGTGAGGGTTTTCGCCCCGGACGGGGCGGCCGTTCGTAGCCTGGGGCGGGAGCCCCAGG
>JANPKP010000546.1:0-3119 GCA_031426095.1 Gemmataceae bacterium | reverse complement strand
TCATGCGGACGGGGGTGCGGCGTGGCCGTGTGGGAGTTCGGTGTGGGGGCCCGGCCGCCGTCCGTGGCGGGGGTCGTCCGCATCGCTTCTTCGACGCCTGCGACGCCGGCCATCCGCTGGTGGTGGCTCCTCGTCGTGCTCGCCCCGGCGTACCTCGCGCTCGCCGTGGTGCTGCCGCCGGCGGACGACGAGCTTTATTACTGGTGCTGGTCGAAGTCCCTTCAACTCAGCTACTACGACCACTCGCCGCTCATCGCCTGGATGATCCGGGTCGCTACGGGCGTGTTCGGCGACACGCTCTTCGCCATCCGCCTGCCGGCCGTGGTGTCGAGCCTCGGCGTCGTCGCAGTGTTGGGGTGGCTCTGCCGGCCGCGGGCGCTCTTGCCGTTCGTCGCACTCACGCCGCCGTTCACGCTCGGGGCCGTGATCGCCACCCCGGACGCGCCGCTGATGCTCTTCTGGGCGCTCTACATGGCGTGGACCGTGAGGGCCCACGAGCGGCTGACGCCGGACCGCGCCGGGGAGGGGGAATCGTTACCCCTTCGCACGTGGGTGGTCGGTGGGCTGTTGCTCGGCGGCGGCATCCTCGGGAAGTATACGATGGGGCTGGCCCTGGCGGCCGGTTTCGTCGGCTTCCTCCTCGCGGCGAACTGGCGGCGGTGGGCGGCCGGGTTCGCCCTACATCTGACCGTCGCTGGCGTCGTCACGCTGCCGATCCTCGCCCACAACGTCCGCCACGACTTCGCCCCGCTGCTCTACCAGTGGGGCCACACGATGGGCAGCCCGCGGCCGGGGGTGGCGCCGATCGCGGCGTTCGTGGGCACGCAGGTCGCCCTCGTCGGCACGCTCCCGCTCTGGGTCTTCGGGTGGTCACTGCGGCACCGGCGGCCGCTCCTCGCGGATCCACGGCTGCGGGCGTGCGGCTGTCTGTACGTGCTGCCGTTCGCGTTTTTTCTGCTGAAGGCGACCCGCGGCCCGCTGGAAGCGAACTGGGCACTGGCGTGCTACGTCGGGGCGTGGCCGCTGGCGGCCGCGTGGTACGAGACCGCTCGCACTTCGCGGCGGTGGCGGTGGCTCACCCGGGCGGCCTTCGCCCCGCCGCTGTTCGCCGTGGCCGTCATGGGCGCACACTTAGTCCGGCCGTTCGACGCCCTGCCGCCGGCGAGCGACCGGCTGACCCGGCAGGGGGCGAAGCTCGACGCGGCCCGCGAGGTCGCCCGCACGGCCGCCGCCCTCGCCCCGGGGGTGAGGCTCTACACGCCGGACTACCAGTGGACGGCGCTGTTGAAGTTCGCCGGGGCGGACGCCGACCAGATCGAGATCGACGGCATCGGCCGCCCGAGCCACTTTACCCGCGACGTGGCCCGCCCGGCCAGGCTCGCCGACAGGCCCCGCACGCTCGTCCTCGTCGGCGGCATCATCGCGCCGCAACACACCCCGGGGTTCGACCCGCCGCGGGTGCTGGCCGAAATCCCGCTCGTGGTCCGCGGGGTCGAAATTGAACGGCTGCTGCTGGTCGAGTACGTCCGGCGCGGCGGCTGAACCGGGCGGATCGCCACTTCCGGCCTCGGGCAGGGTTGCCGGGCGGGGGGCGATGGGGGAGGATAACGGCACCGGCCCACGCCGCCCGCCGCCTCCCCCGGACGACCCATGCCACGCCGACCCTTCCCGAAGCTGCCGGCCCTCCCCGAAGAACTCGTCGCCGCCCCCGAGGCGCTCGCCGCCTGCCTCGAACACCTCGCCGCCTGCCCGGTGGTGGCGTTCGACACCGAGTTCGTCGGCGAGGACCAGTACCGCCCCGAACTCTGCCTGGTGCAGGTGGCGACGGCCGACCGGCTGTACGTCCTCGACCCGTTCGCGTGCGGCCCCCTCGACGCCTTCTGGACCCTCCTCCGCGACCCGGCCCGGACCGTCGTCGTCCACGCCGGGCGGGAGGACATCCGCATCTGCCACTTCGCCGTCGGCGGCCCGCCGGAGAACGTCTTCGACGTGCAGATCGCCGCCGGCCTCGTCGGCTTCGGCTACCCCATCGGGTACGCGGCCCTCGTGCAGGAGCTGCTCGGCGTCCGCATGTCGAAGGGGGAGACGCTGACCGACTGGCGGCGGCGGCCGCTCTACCCTGAGCAGGTGCGGTACGCCTACGACGACGTGCGGTTCCTCCTCCCGGCGTGGGAGCGGCTGACGGCCCGGCTCGCCCGGTCCGGCCGCGAGGGGTGGGCGGCCGAGGAGTTCGCGGCGTTCGTAAAGCGGGCGGTGGCCGACGACGTGACGGTCGAGAGGTGGCGGAAGATCAAGGGGATCGGGGCCCTCGACCGCCGCGGGTTGGCCGTCGCCCGGGAGGTGTTCGCGTGGCGGGAGGCGCTCGCCGAGCGGGTCAACCGCCCGCCGCGGACGCTGCTGCGGGACGACCTCCTCACGGAAGTCGCCCGCCGCGCCCCGACGCACGTCGAGGACTTGCGGTCCCTCCGCGGCTTCTCCGGCGGGATGGCCGAGAACGTCCTCGAAGCCGTCCGCCGCGGCCGGGCGGTGCCGCTCGAAGAGTGCCCGGACGTGCAGGAGCGGGAGAACGACCCGCCGAACGTGCTGCTCCTCGCCAACCTGCTCGGCGTCGTCCTCGCCGACCTGTGCGCCCGCACCGAACTGACGCAGGTGGTGGCGGCCACGAGTTCGGACCTGAAGGCGGTCGTCCGCAGCCGGGTCGGGCGGGAGTCGCTGCCGGACGTGAGCCTGACCCGCGGGTGGCGGGCCGAGGCGATCCTCCCCGAACTCCTCGCCGTCCTCGACGGCCGGCACGCGGTGCGGGTGGCCCGCCCCCTGGCCGACGCCCCGCTCGCCTACACGCCACTCGACGGCCCGGCCGCCCCCGACGCCTGACCCCTGCCCCCGACAGGACCTCCCCCGATGGCGACCGCGTTGAAGTGCCCGAACCCGCCCTGCAAATACCTCTTCGACCCCTCACGGGTGCCGGCCGGGGCACTGCTCGCCTGCCCCCAGTGCGGGATGCGGTTCACCCTCGGCCCGCCGCCCGGCCAAGGGTCCGCCCCGCCGCCCGCCCCGGCCGGCGTCCCGCCCCCGCCGCCGGCCGACCCGGGCCTCGACTTCGGCCGCCCGACCCGGGA
>JANPKP010000545.1:0-4932 GCA_031426095.1 Gemmataceae bacterium | reverse complement strand
CCGTGGCCGCCTTGTTGTGACGAAACCGCGTACGCGGGGCTACCCCCGCCCGGACCGGGGGGGGGTGTTTGTACCATCCCACCCACCCCCGCCCTTCCGGGACGGGGTTCGCCCGGAATACCTTCCGCGTCACAGCACGATCGCGTCCCCGACGCGGGCCGGCCACCGCCGGTACTCGCCCTCCCGGCGGGCCACCGTGGCGACCGTGCGGGTGAACGAGTTCACCCCGGCGTACAGGCCGAGGAACCGCTCCAGCACGCTGGCGAACAGGAACATGCCGTTGCCGGTGAACCGCTCCTCGTCCAGTTGCACCGTCACCTCCACCCCGCGGCAGAGCGCCCCGCCGGCCCGCCCGAGGACGCGGCGGCTGGACACCGACAGGAGGCCGTCGATGTTCGCCCGCGTGACCGGCGAGTCGGTGAAGTCGTAGAGGGACAGGATTTCCCGCAGGGCGTCGGCCGCGTCCGGCCCGCCGCTCACCGACAGGTGGTTGAGCGACAGGTGCGACACGAGCCGCCACAGCCCGCCGTCCCCGAGGTGGTTGCGGACCGTGGGCGTCGGCGGCGTCAGGCACCGCACCCGCGTGACGAGCCCGCCCCCCTGGGCGAGCTGGAGCTTCGGCTGGCCGCCGCCGAACGGCAGGCGGGCCGGCAGGTCGCGGCTCAGGCACGTCGTCTCGACGTGGACCGTCCAGTCGGGCGGGGCGGCCGGGTCGAACCCGAGGTCGACGAGCGACAGGTAGACTTCGGTCCCGCGGTCGGGGCCGGCCGCCTCGCCGGCCTTGGTCGCCGCGTCGGACGCCGGCCGGCGGTTGGCGTGCCAGTACGGCCCGGCCGCCCGCCCGGCCGTCCCGTGCTTGACCGAGAAGAACGGGGCGTAGTCGGCCGAGCGGCCGTCCGGGGCCGTCGCCGCCACCCGGTCGACCGAGTAGACCTCGTGGGCCAGCGGCCGCCGCACGTCCGGCACCACCCGGTACTCGAACTCCGTCTGCGTCAGCCGGATCGGCTCGGCCTGCTGTCGGTAGAGGTTCGCCATCGGCGTGCAGCCGAGCTTGAACATCTCGGCGTTCAGGTTGGGGGCCAGGTCGTCGGCCGTCCGGTTCAGGTAGACGAACAGTTCGAGGGTGTTGTCCGTCCGGGCCAGCGCGGCCGGCGGGACGTCCACGTCCACGAACAAGAACTTGGTGGGGAAGGTGAACAGCTCGGTCAGCAGCCGGTAGCCGATGAACGACCGGGCCGGGTACGGGAGCAGCCCCTCGTCCGCCTCGAACCCGACCGGCCGCAGCGCCCCGGGGCCGGCGACGACCGCCCCGCGGTCGTCCGCCCGGGTGGCGAACGCGACCTCGACGGCGTGGTTGAACAGGAGTTCGTAGAGCTTCTGCGTGTGCTGCGGCTGGCCGCGGAGGAACAGCCGCACCCGCCGGCACGCGAGGTCGGCCCACTTGACGGCCGGCGAGCGGGTGGCGAGCGTGACCCGCAGGACCGCCTGGGCGACGTTCGACTTGGGCGTGACGGGGGCCGTGAACGGGGCCGTGGCGAGGCTCGCGGCCCGCACGTCCACCGGGAACAGCGTGACCGGGTACGCGGTGCGGAAGCGGCACGCCTCGCCCTGGATCGGGTCGGTCTCGATCTCCTGCCCGCGGGGGACGGCCAGCCCGGCGGTGAGTTCGTTCTGCCCCTCGTCGAGGTCGAGTTGGACGACCGAGAACGACGGCACCGGGGCGAGGTAGTGCGGGTAGAGGACGCCGAGCAGCGCCTTGGTGACCTCGGGGAACTCGTCGTCGATCTTGTGGCGGACGCGGGCGGTGAGGTACGCGAACCCTTCGAGCAACCGCTCGACGTGCGGGTCCTCGCTCCCCTCGGGCCCGAGCCGCAGCCGGGCCGCGACCTTCGGGTGGCTCTCGGCGAACCGCCCCGCCTGCCGCCGGATGTACGACAGCTCGCGGTTGTAGTACGACAGCAGGTCGGCGCTCATTCAGGGGCCCCAAGACGAATCAACCACACAGTCACAGAGGACACCGAGGGAAGAAGCACGCGAGAAATCCGAAGTGCGATTTCTCTCCCCACTCGTGTTCGGCTTTGATCCGTGTCCTCTGTGACTCTGTCGTTCATTTCCTCTGTATTTCTTCACCCGCCCTCGACGGCGAACTGCCCCGTGGCCGCCTCCATCGTCGAGTCGAACACGACCGGCTCGGGGGCCGGGTCGGACCGCAGGAGGGCGTCGATCCGGAACCGGAGCGTCCGGTCGGCCGGCTCGGCGTTCGACACCAGCACCACCGAGACCGTGAGCAGCCGCGGGTCGTTGCGGACGATTACCGTTTCGAGCTGCCGGCAGAACGCCTGCCGGTCCTTGGCGGACGACGGCCCGGTGCCGCTGAAGTCGGGGATGCCGTAGGTCACGAGCGACCGCGGCAGCTCGGCCAGCCCCGGCGGGGGGATGACGTTCCGCCGCCGGGTGTTGAGGAGGTTCTCGAGGTCGCGGCGGACGGCCAGCTTCAGCTCGCGGAGGACCTGCGAGCGGTTGCGGGCCGCCTCCACGTTCGATTCGGGCGCGTCGTCGATGAGCCGGTCGAGGACCGACGGGACGAGCGGCTGGTCGGCGCGGATGGAAGCCATGCGGGGGCCGTCACTTCGTGAACGTGAGTTCGCGGATGCCCAGGATCGGGGTCGGCTCCTCGCCGATCAGCAGCTCGCGCTGGCCGACGCCGCGGAACGGGCCGCCGTCGGGCCCCTGGTAGTCGGTGCCGCGGCCGAGCTTGAGGGCGTCGGCCGGGGCGGCGTGCGACCCGTGGTACAGGGCCGGGACGTACACCACGCCGTCCGGCCCGTCGGTCACGATCATGTGGGCCGGCCGCCAGAACAGGTCGCGGGCCCGCTCCGGGGCGTGGAACTCGACCGACTCGACCGACTCCCACGGCACCTGGTAGTACTTGCCGTTGGCCGTCAGCACCTCCAGAAAAGGGGCGCACAGGTCGTCCAGGTCGCGGACGTCGTCGAACGCCTTGCCGTCGGCCGTGCCCTTCGCGTGCGGCCGCAGCTCGTCGGCCTTCCCAAGCACGTCGGCCGCCTCGGCCGTCTTCCCCTCGCGCAACAGGATCGACGCTTCGAGGTGGAGCTTCACGCACTCGCTCGGCAGGCCCAGGAACTCGGGCACCCGGCCGGCCGTGAAGAACTCCCGGCGGGCCGTCTCGGCGCGGATCAGCTGGCGGAACAGGGTGACGGCCGGGAGGTCCGGGGAGTCCGGCTTGAAGAGCACGTCGAGCTGGCGGTCGGCCCGCTCGAGGTCTCCGGCGAAGAGGAACAGCTCGGCCAGGAAGAGCCGCTTGCCGCCGTCGGCGGGGGCCCCCTTAACTGTCTCCAGGGCGGCCGCCACGGCACCGGACAGGTCGCCGGCCTTGAACAATTCGGTCGCGGTCGCCATCGGTCGTCCCCGTGAAAGTGGCGGGCCCTCAGGCGTCCGCCCGGTTGTTCAACTGGGTCGTCAGCCGCACCCCGGCCGTCAACTGGTCCAACTGGAAGTGCGGCCGGAGGTAGATCGAACACTGGTACGAGCCGGGCTTGCCCTCGATGTCCGACACCTGGACCCGGCCCTCCCGCAGGGGGTACTTGGCCTTCACCTCGTCGGAGGCGTTGTCGTTGCTCGCCACGTACCGGCCGAGCCACTTCCGCAAGTCCTCTTCCACGTCGGAGGCCGACGTGTACGCCCCCACCCGGTCGCGGATGATGGCCTTGATGTAGTGGGCGAAGCGGCCGACGCAGAGCATGTACTGGAGCATCGCCGAGAGGCGGGCGTTGGCCGTCGCCGCCGCCTCCGCGTAGTGCCGCGGCTTCTGGGCCGACGGGGTCGTGTAGAAGGCCGCCTCGGCCGCCCCCGGGGTGTGGCACAGGGGGATGAACCCGAGGTCGGCCAGCTCCTTCTCCCGCAGATCCGTCAGGTGGGCGTCGGTCACCGACCGGGGGGCCTCGGCCGCCCCGCTCGCGTACCCGATCGCCGGCAGCCCGGTCACCAGCCCGGCCCGGTCCTCGCCGACCCGCACGCCGCGGATCTCGGCCAGCCACGCCGTCTCGGCGAACGCCCGCACCGCCACCGCCCCGAACGCGAACGCGGCGTTCCCCCACAGGTACCCGGACCGGTCCGGCGCGGCCGTGTCCTCCACGAAGTGGAACCCGTGGGACCGCCCCGGGGCGTCCCCGTACGGCCGGCGGAGGACCACCCGGGGGAGCGCCAGCCCGACGAACCGGGCGTCCTCCGCCTCGCGGAACTGCCGCCACTTCAGGTAGTCGAGCTGCTCGAACGTCCGCCCCACGTCGATCGGCTGCTCCAGCTCGGCGAACGACTCGAGTTCCAGGAACCGCGGGTCGACCCCGCACACGAACGGGGCGAAGGCGGACGCGGCCACGGACGAGAGGGCCCGAAGGGCGGCCATGTCGTCCGTCGGGTGGTCGGGGAACGGCCGGTGGCAGGCCTCGTAGTTCCCGATCAGGACGCCGAACGGTTCCCCGCCGGGCGTCCCGAACTCGTCGGTGTAGACCTTGCGGAACAGGGTGCTCTGGTCGAATTCGAGGGCCCGGTCCTGGTCCTTGACGAGGTCCCGCCACGAGGCGTTGAGGACGCGGACCTTGACGTTCGCCTCCTCCGGCACGGCGTCGATCATGTGCCGCAGGCCCCGCCACCCGGCCTCCAGCTTCTGGAAGTCGGGGTGGTGGAGGACGGCGTTGAGCTGGTCGGTGAGGACGCCGTCGATGTGGGCGATGTCGGCCCCGAGGCGCTGGACGAGCCGCCGCCGGAGGTCGCCCCGGCGGGCGGCGGGCAGGGCCGCCCCGAGCCACAGGGCGACGGCCGCGACCGGGTCGGGCTCGGCCAGGAAGCGGTCGAGCCGCCCGCCGGCGTCGCGGGCCGCCGCGGGGGCGGTGCCGGTGGCCGCCAGCACGC
>JANPKP010000544.1:0-2634 GCA_031426095.1 Gemmataceae bacterium | reverse complement strand
GGGGCTCACGCCCCCCGCTCGCCAGGGTCGGCGCGTCCCGCACCACCTCGTCGTTCGTCCGCAGGTGTTCGACCGCGGCCGTCACCCCGGCCTCGTCGATGTCGCCCTTCGCCAGTTCGAGCGTCGCCGCGATCACCAACTCCTCGGGGTAGCCGACGTGCCCGTCGCCGGTCGCCTCGGACAGCACGTGGCGGACGGCCGCCTGGGCCCGGTGCGGCGAGTCCTTCGGCAGCCCGAGCTTCAGCGCGAGGTCGTCGGCCGTGCGGAAGCCGACGCCCCAGATGTCGGTGCTGAGGCGGTACGGGTTGGCCTTCACCGTCTCGATGGCGTTCTCGCCGTACGCCTTGTAAATCTTCACGGCGCGGGCGGTGCCGATGCCGTAGCTGTGCAGGAAGACCATGATGGAGCGGACGGCCTTCTGGTCGTGCCAGCTCCGGCGGATCAGCTCGATGCGGCTCTTGCCGATGCCCTTTACTTGCGCGAGGAAGGTCGGCGACTGGTCGATCACGTCGAGCGTCTTGTCCCCGAAGGCGTCCACGATCCGCTGGGCGAAGCGGGGGCCGATCCCCTTCACGAGGCCGCTGCCGAGGTACTTGGCGATCCCCTCGGGGGTGTGCGGGGGCGTCGTCTTCACCTCGTCGGCCTTGAACTGGAGGCCGTGCTGCCGGTCCGTCACCCACGCCCCGACGGCCTTGACGTACTCGCCGGACACCACCGAGGTGGCGGTGCCGACGACGGTGACGAGGTCGCGGTGCCCGCCGGCCTTGACGCGGAGGACGCAGTACCCGGTGCTCTCGTTGTGGAACGTGATCCGCTCGATCACGCCGGCCAGCTCGTCGGGCATGCGGGGGAACCGGACACGGGACACGGGAGGCGAGACACGGGACACGGGACAGAATACACAAACGGACCCCGCGAGTCGTTGTGCGTCGGGCGTTCGTGATCGGTGGTATCTTCTCCCGTGTCCCGTGTCCCGTGTCCCGTGTCCCGTGTCCCGTGTCCCGTGTCCCGTGTCCCGTGTCCCGTGTTCTATCATTCTCCCATGCGCCGCCTGCCCACCCTGCTGCTGTACGCCGTCGCCCTGGCCGGGGGCACCTACGGGGCGTTCCGGCCCACCTTCGACTCGGGGTTCGCCCGCGTCCAGTGCGACATCGGGGACACCACCCTCAACCACTACCTGCTCGAACACTCCTGGCAGGTCGTGGCGAACCCGGACTACTGCGGCCGCCTGTTCTCGCCGCCGTTCTTCCACCCGCAGCGGCTCGTCGCCGGGTACTCGGAAACGCTCCTCGGCGTCGCCCCACTTTACTGGGCGCTGCGGCTCGGGCTGCCGCCGGACCTGGCCTTCTCGTGGTGGATGATCCTGCTCGGCGCCCTCAACTTCGTGGCCTTCGCGGCCGTCGCCCGGTGGTGGGGGTGCCCGCCGGCGGTGGCCGCGTTCGGCGGCTTCCTGTGGGCGTTCGGGCTCGTCCACGTCTGGAACCTGGGGCACCAGCAGACCATCCCCCGGTTCTGGTGCCCGCTCGCGGTTTACCACGCGGGAACGCTCGCGGCCGGGCCGAACCTGCGGTCGCTCAACCGGCTCGCGGGGTGCGTCGTGTTGCAGGCGGCGGCGTGCGTCTACACGGCGTGGTTCCTCACCCTCGGGTTGGCCCTGTTCGTGCCGCTCGCGGTCGGGCTGCGGGCCGGCGGGTGGGGCGACGTCAAGGCGTTCTACGCGGCGAACCGTGGGCGGGTGCTGCTCACCCTCGGGGCGTGGGCGGCGGCGGCGGCGGCGTTCGCGTACCCGTACGTGGCGGCGAACCGCGGACAGGTGCGGGGGTACGCCGACTGCGTGGGCCACCTGCCGGACACGTCGTGCTGGCTCACCGGCCCGCCGGACAGCCGGTGGTTCGAGACGGTCGCCCCACTCCGCCACGAGGTGAGCGCGGAGTGCGTCCTCTTCGGCGGGCTCGGCTTCCTCGCCCTCGTGGCGGCCGCGGCGTGGCGGTCGCGGGCCGACGTGCTCCCCCTCGCCTGCCTGCTCACCGCCGGGGCGCTCGTGCTGCTCACGCTCCACTTCGGCGGCGGCGTGTCCGGCTGGTGGCTCGTCCGCCTCGCGCCAGGCGGCGGGGCCATCCGCGCCGTCAGCCGGGTGTACGTGGCCGTCTACCTGTTCGCCGACGTGGCCGTGGTCCTCGCCCTCGCGGCGGCCCTCGCCCGCCCCCGGCCGGCGTGGCAACGCCTCCTCGTATACGCGGCGATGCTGTTCGTGGCGTTCGAGCAGACGGGGCACGAGACACCGAGCGACGACGAGGCCGCCTTCCTCCGCCACGCCGACGCCTGTGCGGCGAGCCTGCGGGGGGCGGACGCGGGGTTCGTGACCGGCCCGTTCGGCGACCCGGCCCGGCAGGGCATCCCGGCGAACCTCCTCGGCATGTGGGCCGGCCTGCGGGCGAACGTGCCGGTCGTCAACGGCTACTCGGGCCGCACCCCCGACGGCTACCCGGACCGCGGCGACGTGCTGACCGACGCCGAACTCCGGGCCTGGCTCGCCCCCCGGTTCACGGGCACGGTGCGGGTGGTGGACGCGGCCGACCCGTCGCGGGTGCGGGAGGTCGTGTTCAGATGACCGGGTGACACGGTGAGGGGGTG
>JANPKP010000543.1:0-6814 GCA_031426095.1 Gemmataceae bacterium | reverse complement strand
CCGCAAGATCGGCCCCCAACCCGTCGAGGCGTTGCAGAGGTCGATTACCCGGAGCCTCGCCCACCTCGGCCTTCGCAAGTGCCAACGCTGGATCCGAAGATGCTGGCAAGCCTGCTACAGTATCGTGTAGAATGCTCTAACGCCTCGGCTTGATATCTCTCGAATTTGGCCGGATCGTCGGGGTCACGTCTGAAATCGCTGGCGTTCCAATTCTTCCAGTCCAAACCGGCTAATCTCTTCAGGTCGCTCGTGTACTCCGCCGTCGCCAAATAGGCGTGTCGATCCGTGAAGGTAAATTTCAATCCAGCGTCAGCAATCTGATTGAGCGAGCTTGCAATTATCACAATGTCACTCATCGGTACTCTTGAGACGCCGTTGTACCCGGTTTTGATGTTCAACAGCATCGGAGATCGCGGGGTGAAATAGAATGGTACGTAGTCGCTCAGCGTTCCTCCTGGATAAACTGGAACGACGCGACCAGATCGTTTGTCGATCAACTCCTGGTTGCCAATACGGCGGAAGTCAGGGTCACGCTTTCGAGATGTCTGGCAATGCAGACCATTGGCAAGAATCCACGGCACATTAGCGATGTGCGTGATGCGGAAGATCAGCGCCTTTTCCGGGCTGAGATTAAGCATACACTCTTGCCAAGCCGAATCGGGCACAGTTGCGAATCAATCACGCGATTGCCTCGTTGATTGCCCGCAAAGCGTGCCTCGTCGGTTAGAGGGCGAGACCGCTTGGAAGCATTCTAGGGCAAGCAGTGGGGATTGTACCCTGCCGCCTGCCCCTATTCGCCCGTCACCGGCTCACGGCCCGAGTGCCCACCCCTCCCCGAGCCCGAACCGCAGCTTCCGCAACAGGCGGCCGACCCGCGCTCGTTCTGGCCCACGCCACAGCCCCCAACGCCGCCTTCCGGCTCACCCGGGCCGCTCGCGGGTCGGCCCCCATCGCATCCGCCAACATCATAAGCCCACGGTTCACCGCCGCCTGCCCGGCCGACTTCTTCGTGCGAATCGCTCGGCATACTTCCGCCGGCGACCGCTCGCCCCGGCCGTCGAGCCCGAACCGCACGACGACAGCCCGCCGGGCCTGCGTCGGCAGCAACACCACCGCCGCCCGCAACCGGGTCACGTCCTCGGCAAGCTCGGCCGCGTGGAGCGGGTTCGGGAAGCGGTTCCCGGTCCGCCGCCACGGCACCGCGTCCGGGTCGATCACCGCCACCCTGGCCCACCGCTTCCAGAACCGCGAGCCGAGTACCTTCGAGCATCGCAGGAACGCGAACTTCTGCGGCTTGCCGCGGGCCGGGTCGAACCGATGGGCGTTCTTCCAGATGTCGAACAGGAACTCTTGCGCGAGGTCGTCGGCGTCGGCGTGGACGCGGCGGGCGGCGTGCCGGGCCAGCTTGCGGACGAACGGTGTGACGGCGTCGAGCAGGTCCGCGGCGGCCTGGTCGTCGCGGGGCGGCGGCGCGGTCACGGTCCGTCGCTCGGCGGTGGGCATGGCTGCGTGCGTCATCGAAGAACCCCCGCGGGTGCGGGGGCCTCGTTGGGGTTCGGGTGTGGGGCGGATGACGGTCGGCCAGGGGAGCGGATCGGGCCCCGGTCGCCGTCAGTTCCTCAACGGATCATCGCACCGGAAGGCGGTCCCGTCGCATATCTCCTGCAGGTAGCCGGCGAGTCGGGGCGCGTCGTCGGACACGGTGACGAGCCCGGCGACCGGGGGCGGGCGGCGGCCGGGCATCCCGGCGTGGGCGAGTGCCCGGGCGATCAAGGCCGGGGACGCCGACTTCGGGCAGGTGAGTAGCGAGACGGTCGCGCGTGCGGCGGTCGGGGCGTGGTTCAACTCGAACGCGCTGAAGAACAGCTTGTCCGGGCGGACACCGTTGTGAGCCAGGTAGCCGGCGAGTGCGACGAACGCCGCGTGCCCGTGCGGGGTGTCGGTGAGGAACACCCAGCGGCCGCGAGACGCGAGTGCGTCGCGGATGTGGGTTTGGACGGCGGCGGCGGTCGTGAGGGCGGGCATTGCGGGCCACTCCCGGGGGTGTCGGTCGCGTGGTTACGGTGGCTTCTGCGGTGGCGGGCAGCCGGTTACACACCCAGATCGGCGAACGGCAGTTCCGGGTAGTGGCGAACCCGAAGGATGACCGGATCATCGCCGGCCGCGAGCAGGCGGCCGCTCCCGTCGAGCAACAGTGGGGATGTCGGGGTCTCGCCCCGGCTCTGGACGATCGGCCGCTTGCGTGCCGGGCGGTCCGTCTCGGCCGGGATCAACTCGTTCAGCCCGGCGTCGAGGATTTGCAAGTCCCACGTCTTGTACCGGACCTTGAACACGAACGTGACCGCCCAGAACGTGATGCCGTTCTCGAAAGCGCTCTCCCAACTGATGCCGTGGACCTTCACCTTGCGGGCCCCGAACCCCCGCCACGTCACGCTGTTCACGGAGTCCTGATACATTTCGAGCGTGGCATACGTGAAGCTCACCATGTTCTTCTTGATGGTCAGCACCGGGTACGACTTCTCGACCATCGGCGGCGGGTCGAACGGGTCGCCGGCGCTGTTCAGGAGCGGGCCGGGAAGGGTCGCGTCTTCGCCGGTGTACACCTCCAAGAGCGGCTCTTGAACCGTCTCGAAACTGACGGAGTAGACCGGCGGGCGGGATAGCGGGTTCTCCTGACGCTGGCCGCCCTCGCTCGGCGAGTCCGGGTTGGTCGTCGTCTCACCCGACGAATCGACCTGTTGGGATTCCCTCCCGATGGCGGTACTCGACAGCTGCGTGTCATACTCGATCGTCACCGTCCACAGCGTGGGATCTTCGCTGTGCTGGGCGGGGTCGTTCCGCACTACGAACGCCGCGTTGTCGTCGGGGTGCGCGTCCCCCCCACGCGGCAGCCCGCTGGCCCCGCCCGCCACGTACCCGCTGTCGTTCGGGTCCGTGGTGCGGACTTCGTACACGCGGGTGTACGTGCGTCGCCGCTCCTGCGAGTCGGACGCCCGGCGGCCTTCGAATAGCTCTTTGACGTAGCTCACGGCCATTGGTGGTCGCTCCGGGTCGGTGGCACGCGCACCCCTGTCGTCCCGCTCGGAGCGGGTGGGCCAGGGGCGGGGTACGCCGACGGGTGAACGGGGTGAAGGAAGGGCGGGGATCACGTGACCCCCGCCGGTGTCGTCATCGGGCTATCAGTCGGCCCGGTCGTTGATGACGCGGATGTTTCGCAGGGCCGCGGTGACGGCGTTCAGCTTGGCGACGACGGCGTCGAACTCGGCCTTCGTCGGGGTCGATCCGGCGGCCACGTCGGCGGGCGCGATGGCGGCCGCCTGGACCCCGTTCGAGGGGGTGAACTTGGCGGCCGTGCCCACGCTGACGGTGCCCCCCAAGTGCCAGTGGTGTTCCCCCTGCTGGCCGTGGTTCGTCGACTGGCGGGTGTCGTGGTGCAGCATGTCGTTGATCTCCGTTGGTGTGGTGGATGAATGGGCGGCGGTCACGCGACCCCGCCAGTGTCGTCATCGGTCGCGTCAGGCGATGATCCCGACTCCATTGATCGCGGTGATGACCGCGTTGAGTTTGGCGGCCAAGTCCGCGAAGTTGTTGTTGATGGCTGCTGAAACGTCGCCGCCGTTTGTCGCCCCGACCGCCTGTATGGCGTCGTTCGACGTGCCCCCGGACCCGTCGGTGAGCAACGTAATCGCGGCCGCCTGCGTCCCACTGGCCGGCACGATCGCACCGCCAGCGAGCACGATGGCCCCGCCGGACACGATGGTGATCGTGCCGCCGATCTCCCAGTTGTCGCCGCCCTGCTCGCGGATGTTGAGAACGCTGTAACTGCTCATTTCTCGCTCCATGTGTGGTTGTGATCCGAATCTGTCACCCGACCATCTGCCAGCCCTGGCCTACAGCCCGAGTTCGGCGCACCGGGCGATCACTTCGCGATTGAACCTCGCGCTCGCGGTCGCCGCCATCGCCGCCCCGACCGGCCCGCCCGACGGACCGCCGTACCCGCCGCCGACGCGACCCCCGGCCCCGCCTTGAAGGTCGCGGATGACCTGTTCGAGCGTGGCCGTCCGGTCCGCCATCCCGGCCGCGACGGCGTCTTTGGCGAGCAGCATCCGCCCTTCGCCATACCCGGCTTTCACCGCCGCGACCGACGTGCGGCGGCCGCGGGCGACGGCATCGACGAACATCGCGTAATACTTGTCCACGGACGATTGGACCGAGGCCCGCGCCTCGGCCGACAGGGGCAACGACGGGTCAAGCTCGGCCTTGTACTTGCCGGCCGTGATGAGCGTCGTCCGCACCCCCTTCATCTCGTCGGACCGGCTCTCGTCGGTGTGGCCCGCGATCACCCCGATACTGCCGACCTGGCCGGACGGGGTGACGACGATCTCGGTGGCCTGCGACGCCAGCCAATAGGCGGCCGAGGCGGTGACGCTGTTCGCCACCGCGACCACCTTCTTGGACCGGCCGGCGTTGGCGATCTTCGTCGCCGCCTCTTGAATGCCGAACACGCTCCCGCCCGGGGAATCCACGTCGAGGACTATGGCCCGCACGCTGCTGTCGGCGGCCGCCGCGTCCACCGCTTGGCCGACCTGCTCGGCCGAGGTGCCCCCGCTGAAGCTGGCGAAGATCGACGCCCGCTGGTTGAGAACGCCCATGATCGTGATCACGGCCACGTCGCCGGCCCGCTGGTACGGGGCCCCGCCCGGGGCCGGTCCCGTTGGGCGGGGGCCGGCGTACTCTTCCGGCGTGGGGCCGTTCCCCGTCCGCAGCCGGCGGACCAACACGGCGTCGATCTCGGCGAACTTGGACGGCAGTAGGGCCCACGGCTGACCGTACCAGGACGTGAGGACATGCTCGAACTTCACGGGTGTACTCCGGGGGTGGGTGGTGTGTGGATCAGTAGACGACAGGGGCGAACACCGGGCCGACGATCAACGCGACCGTCTCGCCGTCGAGGGCCCCGTCGCGTTCGAGCCGGTCGGCCAGGCGGGCGACCGCCGGCCGGTGGATGTCGAGGACGCGGCCGGCGACGTGCATCGCACGGGCGCGGTCGGTCGGTCCGATGCCGAGGGCGTCCACCCGGCCGAGGTCGATCCGGCCGCCGCCGTGGAACGCCTCGACGGCCGCCACGCCGCACAAGTTGATCTCGGCGAGCGGGCCGGCGAACGCGACCGCCGCCCGCTCGACGGGCGAGAGTCCGTCCCGCAAGTAGTCCGTCGCCCCGGTGCCATCCGTCCGGGCCTCGACGCGGAACACTTCGCCGCCGACCGCCATCGCAACGACGCAATGCCCGGCTTCGTGGACGCAGGTGAGACGCGGCGGGCGCATGGGCGGTCGCTCCGTGAGGGCGTGCGGGCGGGTGAGCGGGAAACGTGGCCGGCCCCGTTGAACCGGCCACGCGGCGAGTCCGGGTCAGGCCATGCCGACAAGGGCCGGGTCGTTCGGCTCGAACAGGCCGAGCCGAACGAGTTCGTCCGCCAGCCGCTGGCCCACCTCGATCGCCTTGACCGGCAGCACGCTCAGCAGGTCGTCGTCCCGCAGGTCGTCCGTCTCGATCCCGTCGTTCACCCGGCGGGCGGCCTTGATCGCCCTCACCGCCGTCAGGTACGCCACGGCGGCCGACCGGACCGCCGGCAGCAGCACGTCCCGCCGCACACTGGCGGACACCTCGCGGACGGCCGCCGCCCGCTCGGCGCGAAGCTGGACGGTGAACATCTCGACGGCGCGGGCGGTCGTCGCCTCCTCCGCGGTCAGGTCGGCCAGGCGGGCGGTGAGCTTCCGCCGGGCCTCGACTTCGGGGCTCACGTCCCCGATCAGGCCGAGCGCCTTCACGTCGAGGTCGCTCACCGCCCCGCCGCCGGTCGCGTCGAGGTCGGCCCGGGTCGCGGCGATCTGCCCGCGGACGCCGGCCAGGAGAGAGGCGAGCCCGTCGGCCTTCCGCTTGGCGGCGGCGAACCCGGGGTGATCGTTGAGGCTCGGCACACGCTTCGTCGTCGTCGTCATCGTTCATCCCCTGTAACGATCCAATCGAAACAACCGACAGGAAACGCCTATCGGTACTCCCACGCTTCTACACTCAACCCGTCGCCGGGCTCACTTCTCACGGGCCTGTCACTTCGCGGGCGGGCCCGACCTGTCGAGCTTCGTCGGCTGTCGCGTCGCCACCCGCGGCTTCTCCGGTCCGCCAGCGTGCGGCGCGGGCACGGTCGCCCGGTCGCTCGGCGTCAGCCCGAACTTCCGCCCCAACCGCTCGAAGTTCGTCGAGCAGATCGACAGCTGTTGCGTGAGCTTCAGCCTCGCCGGCCCGCCCGTTGCGGTGTCGAGGTCGGCGAGAGTGCGGAGCCAGTTCGCGTGCCACTCGGCCAGGATCGCCAGCGTTGACGCATCGCTGGCCCGCAACACGCCCGCCCGCGTCCGCACGACGTGATCCCAGAACGCCGACGCGGCGGCCGACAGGCTTGCCGGCTTCGCGGGTTGGTCCCCCATCGCGAACCCGGCCGGCGTCTCGATCGGCCCCGTCCCGCCCACGATCACACCACGACTGTTGGCCAGGTGGGGCGGTATCGGCCCGTGACGATCCGCCCGGTAAGTCCCGTCGAGCAGGTGTCGCTCAATCGGCTTGCGATTCCGACCCATGACCACGGCCCCCGAATTTATGGTTTTTCGCCATCTTTTTTGCGAAGCTTGGCAGACGGTCTAGCACTACAGCGCGGGTTTCTTGACGGTCGATAGAACTGGTATCGGGAGGGAATCCGATGACCGAGCAGGAAATCGCCGCCCTCGGGCCGGCGTTCGCCGCCGAACTCCGCGCCTACCG
>JANPKP010000542.1:0-18385 GCA_031426095.1 Gemmataceae bacterium | reverse complement strand
GGACGAGACGAGCGACCCGAACCAGGCCGACCTCCGCGTCGCCGACGGCTTCAACCCGAACGAGCCGCTGCTCGCCTTCCTGCGGGCGCACGGCACCACCGTCGTCCACACCACCCCCGGGCGGGCGGCCGTCATCGCCGGCCGCTCGGGCGTGTTCCGCACCGAGGGCCGCACCGCCGAGGCCGCACAATTGAAGGCCCCGGGGGCGATCCTCGTCAACTTCGGGGAGGTGCCGAAGGACGCGAACAAGGGCAAAGGCCCCGGCACCCGCATGGCCGTGGCGAGGCTCGTCCGCGACGCCTTCACGCAGGCGCAAGCCTATAAGGCGAAGAAGCCGCCGGCCGCGAACCCGAAGCTCGAAGCGCTGCTCCCCGCCCTCGACGGCACGGTGCCCGTCTATTTCGCGGCCCACCGGGCGGACGACATCGCCACCGCCCTCCGGCTCGCCGCCGAGTTCAAGCTGAAGCCGGTGATCGCGCTCGGCACCGAGGCGTATCGCATGGCCGACGACCTGAAGGCGGCCGGGGTGGCGGTGGTCGTCCACCCGACGACGCAGCGGGCCGGCGGCAGCATGGAGACGCTGCACAGCTTCACCGGCACCGCCGCCGTCCTGGCCGACAAGGGCGTCCCGCTCGCCATCGGCACGTCGTTCGAGGGGTACGTGCCGAAGCAGCGGGTGGTCCGCTTCGAGGCCGCGCTCGCCGCCGCCCACGGGCTGGGCACCGACCGTGCGTTGAAGGCGGTCACGGCCGACGCGGCGACGCTCCTCGGCATCGCGGCCACGCACGGCACGCTGGCGAAGGGCAAGGCGGCCGACGTGGTCCTCTACGACGGCGACCCGTTCGACCACGCCACCCACGTCACGCACACGCTCATGGCCGGCAAGGTGGTGTACGACCGGGCCGACGAGCTGCGGCTGCCGTTCGAGCGGCGCATCCTGCCGCTCCTCGGCGGCGGCCCGGGGGCGGGGTGTTGTTTGGGGATTTGGTGAGCGTGGTTACGTAGGGTGGGTTGAGGTCGGCTCTGCGACCGAAGCCCACGTCGGCGGACAATCGCCTCGGACGTGGGGCCTCAAAGACTCGACCCACCCTATGAAATTTCGTCCTCTTCAGGCAGCGGCAGCGGCTTCGGCTTCTTGCGGACGAGCTTGGCGACCATCAGGCCGACCCCGGCGAGGACTCCGACGCCCCCGCCGACCACCGCCCCGTTCATCCCGCCGTTGAGGGCGTTCTTCCAGATCGACCGGCCCGACCCGGGGACGAAGGCGTGCCCGGCGTCGAACCGGAACGACTCGTTCAGGGCGTTGAACGTCGGCAGGCGGGCGTCGAAGTTGGGGGCGGTTGCATACCCGTGGACGCAGACGATGCCGTCCGCCCCGATGTGCCCAACGGTCAGCCCCTGGACCGGGCCGACCCCGGCCACTTCCATCTGCATGCGGGTGACGAAGCGGTTGTTCGTGCGGTCCAGCACGGCCGACCCGAGGGCCAGATTCTTGCCCACGTCGGCCAGGGCTCCCTCGACCTTGTTGAGCGGCTCCGTCATCTCCTTGCCCAACTCCCGCTCGATGTCGTCGTAGGACGCCCCGGCTGTGGGCACATCCAGTGGTTGGACGAGGACGTAGGGGTAGCTCCCCCGGGGCGCGCCGGCGGGGCGGAAGGCGGCCGTGTACCGCACCTTCGCCCCCACGTTCCGCCCGGCGATGAAGTCGTTGAGCGTCTGCAACTCGTCGGCCGGCATCGGCCCCCACCCGGCCGGGAGGGCGAACGCGAAGTGGCGGCCGGCGTCCTTGTACGGCTCGGCCGCCGCCAGCGGGGCGGCCGCCAGGACGGCGGCGAGGGCGAGGGAGAAGCGTGACATGTCGGGCTCCTCATTGTGTGCCCGGCCGGCTTCGTAAACCGCCGCCCGGCCGATTTGGCGTTACACCGCACTCGGCGACATGCCCCGCACCAGCAATCTCGCGCACCCGGCGGCCCCGATGAAGCCGGCGTCGGAGCCGAGCTTGGCGAAGCAGATTTGCACCGCCTTCGACGGGTGCGGGAGGCCGAACCGCTTCACGTACTCCACGATCTGCACCCGGAACGACTCGCCGGCGGCCGTCATCCCGCCGCCGAACACGATCATCTGCGGGTCGACCGCCGCGATGACCGCGCAGGCCCCGAGGGCGAGGTAGTAGGCGGTATCGTCCACCACCTTCGTGGCCAGCTCGTCGCCCTCCTCGGCCAGGTCGAAAATCTGCTTGGCGGTGAACTCGTCCTCGTTCGCGGTCAGGTACTTCCGCAGGGTCGTCGGCCCCCGCCAGGCGGCCATCTCCTCGCGGGCCCGGCGGGCGACGGCGGTCGAGCTGCCGTACTGCTCCAGGCAGCCGCGGGCCCCGCACCCGCACAGCCGGCCGGTGTCCGGCATGGCCACCCGGAGGTGCCCGAGTTCGCCGCCGTGGCTGTGCTCGCCCTCGATGATCAGGTCGTTGACGATGATGCCGCCGCCGACCCCGGTGCCGAGGGTGAACAGGGCCAGGCTGTGGGCGTCCCGCCCGACGCCGACCCAGAACTCCCCGTAGGCAGCCGCGTTGGCGTCGTTCTGGAAGGCGGTCGGCTTGCCGAACGCCTTGTGGACGTGGTCGCGGACCGGGACGTTCCGCCACGGCTTGAGGTTCGGCGGGTCGAGGATGAGGCCCTTCTTGATGTCCATCATGCCGGGGGTGGCGACCCCGATGGCGGTCACCGCGTCCATCGTCATGCCGGCGGCCGCCACCGCCTGGCGGATCGTCTCGCACATGGTTTCGAGGCCCGCCTCCTGCCCGAGTTCGGGGTGGGTGGGGAGGACCACGGGGGTGGACAGGGGCTTGCCGGCGTCGTCCACCACGGCCGCCTTCATGGTGGTACCGCCCACGTCCAGCCCGACGTACCGCAGCGCCTCGGCCATGTGTCGCCCTACATAGGGGTGAAGGTGTTGGGTGCCGGGGGTGTTGTACCACGGGGGGCGTGCGACAGCCATACACGAAGGCGCGTCCGGGCGAGCCCCGCTGCCGTTTCGTAACGGTGTTTCGCGGGGTTTACGCCGGCGTATCCGGGTCGTAGCGGTGGGGCAAAATCCGCCGGTCGTGCCCCGCTTGTGGGGGAACCGTGAAGTAGGGTTGTGCGTCCCAGGCCCCCGCCCGCCGGCTCGCACCGGCTCCCGCCAACCCGGCCGCCCTCGCATGGAACCGCTCTCGCCGCAGGTCATGCACAAGCTGGCCTTCACGATCCTCGTCCACGGCCTGCCCGACGCCCAGACCGGGATCGCGCTTGAGGTGCTGACCGACGCACTTGACAGCCCGCACGGCCAGGTCCGCGAGCTGGCCGTGGTCGCCCTCGCCGAACTGCCGGTGTCGCCGGTCAAGCGGGTGGCGGTCATCGGCCGCGGCTTGAAAGACTCGTCCCCGAAGGTCCGCCGGCGGGCCGCCCGGGCGCTCGGCGACTTCGGGGCCAACGCCCTCCCCGCCCTGCCGCAACTGGTGGCCGGGATGCGGGACACCGACGCCAGCGTCCGCCGCGACTGCGCCGGGGCCGTCGGCCGCCTCGGGCCGGCCGCCCACGCCGCCGCCCCGGCCCTGATCAGCCTCTTCGCGGAGCCGGAGACGCGGATGCGGGTGGTGGCCGCGACCGCGCTGAAGCGGCTGGGCCGCGCGGCCGCCCCGGCCCTGCTCGACGCCCTCCACCACCACAACGCCGAGACCCGCGGCCGGGCGGCGTCCGTCCTCGGCCACCTGGCCCCGACCGACTCGCTCGTGACCGACGCCCTCCGCTCCGCGACCTACGACCTCGACGACGAAGTCCGTCGCCGGGCGAGCGAGGCGCTGGAACTGGCCTACGGCCCGGGCGGGGTGCTGACGGCGGTTTAAAGACAGACACGGGACACGAGACAAGGACACGAGGGATTGATTTCTCCCGTGTCCCGTGTCTCGTGTCCCGTGTCCCTTCCCTCACGGCGGGTCGTACCCCCCGCGGCTCCACGGGTGGCAGCGGCAGAGCCGCCACGTGCCCTTCGCCACGCCGCGGACCGGGCCGTACTTCGTCACCGCCTGCGCCATGTACTCGCTGCACCCCGGCTCGAACCGGCACATCGGCGGCAGCAGCGGCCGCCCGAACCGCTGGTACGCCCGCACGCCGCCGATGAGCAGCCGCGACGCCACCCACGCCGGGCCCTTCCACAACCAGCGGATCGCACTCACGGCGTCGGCTCCTCCGGCTTCGGGGCGGGCGGCGGCGTTAACTTCAGGGCCGCCTGCCGGGCGAGCTTCACCAGCGACGCCTTCACGTCTTCCACCCCCGGCTCGCGTTCGTTCCGCCGGGGGATCACCACCAGATCGACGCCCGCCGGCAGGTCGTACTGCGTCAGCCGGAACGCCTCGCGGAAGAGCCGCTTGTAGCGGTTGCGGACGGGGGCCCCGCCGACCTTCTTCGACACCGAGCAGCCGAGCCGGGGGTGCGGCAGGCCGTTCTCGCAGGCGTACACGATGAGCACCCCGTCGGACGCCGACCGCTTCCGGGCGTACGCCTTCTCGAACGCGGCCGGGGACTTGATCCGCAGCCGCTGGGGGAAGGTGAAGCCGAACGTCGGGCGTGGCTCGGGCATGAAGGTGGGACACCGGCCGGGGGGTGCGGGTTACTTCCACGCCACGTTCGCCCGCGGGGTCTGCGGGTACAGCGAGGCGAACTCCTCGATCAGTTGCCGGCCCTTCTCCTCGACCTGGCCCGGCGGCACCACCACCTTGAACACGAGGTACTGGTCGCCGCCGTTGGCCCCCTTGCCCCGCAGCCGGAGCTTGGCCCCGCTCGACGTGCCCGGCGGCACCTTCACCTCCAGCCGGTCGCCGCCGAGCGTCGGCACCTCCACCTTCGTGCCCAGCACCGCCTCGGGGAGGCTGATCGGCACGTCGAGCACGAGGTCGTCGCCCTCGCGGCGGAAGTACGCGTGGGGGGCGATCTTCACCCTCAGCAGCACGTCGGACGACCCCGTGGCCTCGGCCGGGACGCGGAGCCGCTTCCCCTCGGCGATCCCGGCCGGCACCCTCACGTCGATCCGCTGGCCGTCGATCTCGATGCCCACGCTCCCGCCGTTTGCCGCCACCGCGAACGGCACGGTCACGTCCGACTCGACGGGGTCGGCGGCCGGCCGGCGGCGCTTCCCCTTGCCGGGCCGCCCGCCCCCGCCGAAGAGGTTGGAGAAGTCGCCCCCGCCGCCGAACGGGTTGCCGGCCGCCGCCCCGCCGCGGCCGCCGAAGATGTTGTTGAACAGGTCCTGGGCCGCCTCCGGGTCGATCTCGACCCCGCCGCCGGCCCCCGGGAACCCGCCCCCGGGGAAGCCGCCGCCCGGGAACCCGGCCTGCGGCGGGCCGTTGAACCCGTAGCGGTCGTAGTTCGCCTTCTTGGTCGCGTCCGAGAGCGTCTCGTAGGCCGACTGCACCTCCTTGAAGGTGGCCTCGGCCGCCTTGTCGCCGGGGTTGCGGTCCGGGTGGTGCTTGCGGGCGAGCTTGCGGTACGCCTTCTGGACCTCGTCCTGCGAGGCCGACTTCGAGACGCCGAGGACTTCGTAGGGGTCGCGGGGCATGAGGGGTCGGGCCGGGGTTGGCGGAATCGGGCCGGGGCACGCGCGGGCAACCCGCCCATTGTAAGGGGCGGGAGCGCGAGAGGAACCCGTGCCGTTGGAGGGGCGGCCTCCGGCCCGGGATTCGGGGCGTCACGGCGACTTGGCGGACGGCGGCGGGCGGGACCGGAACCGCTCGGCGGCCGGCTCCGTGAGGAACGCCCACCCGATGAGGGCGGCCACGAACAGCACCGCGAACGCGGCCATCCCGAGGACGACGAACCTGCCCGAAACCCGGCTCATGCGGTCGCCCCGTGGGTCCAGTCCTCGGCCCGCAGGCCGGGCACCTTCTCGAAGTCGCGGAGGTTGCGGGTGATCAGTTTGGCGTCGTTCGCCAACGTGATCGCGGCGATACGGAGGTCCATCGTGCCGATGCGGACCTTGGCGGCTTTCAGGCGAGTGAATTCGGCCGCCGCCCGGTCCCCGAAGTCGAGCATCGTCCGCTTCTGGAAGTCGTCGAACGTCCCACGCAAGCGGCGGGTCGCGGCGACGTAATCGGCCGGCGTGGTGGCGGCCGAACAGCGGGCCAGCCACCCCCGCATTTGCTCGGCGAACGTGACGACGGTCACGGCGTCGGGCTCCTCGCTCGCCCGCATCCGGGAGCGGAGCCGCTCGACGGCGGGGCCGCGGCCGGACTGGAGGATCGACAGCACGTCTGTGTCAAGCACGAGCATCGGACTTCCGCCGGGAGGCCATCTTCTTCAGCGGCTTGGCCTTCGCGGCCTCGCGGTCGAACTCCTCCAACGACTCGCGGTTCACCCGCTCCCGCTCCTCGCGGCCGAGCCGCATGGCCTCGGCGTAATCCGGGTCGTCAACGTACTTGCCGGCCGTGTCCAGCCACGACAAGGGTTTGTCGCGGGCGGCCTGCTCGGCCCGGAACGCGGACAGATCCGCCTCCAGCGCTGCCACCCGCTTCGTCAGTTCCGCCAGGGTCATCGCCCCGCCCTCCGGTGTGCCCGCCCCGATCCGGCCGCGAAGGCCATTTTACCACGCCCCGGCGAAAGGTGCCGGCCGGGCGGCGGTATCCCCCGGGATCGGTCGCTTGATTCCCCCGCCCGGCACGACTAGGCTAGGGGGTTGACCCCGTCGCCCGCGGACGACCCCCAGGACGCACCGCCATGACGCACGACCCGGACCTCGCCCTGGAATTCTTTCAGGTCAAGCGGCACGGGGACATTGCCGTCATCGTCCCGTCCCCGCAGGTCGAGAACCTGCCCGAGACGCTGATTCTGCCGGCCGCCCAGATGGTCCTCGCCCCGCTCAAGGAGGACCCGCCCACGAACATGATCATCGACCTCTCCGGCGTCCGCTACTTCGGGTCGGCGTTCATCACCTTCCTGCTGCGGTGCCACCTGCTCGTCCGCCAGCAGGGGAGCGAGCTGATCCTGGCCGGCGTCAACCCCCGCATCCGCGAACTGCTCAAGACGACCGCCCTCGACACCCTGTGGGCCCTGTACGACACCTCGCAGGAGGCCGTCGAGGCGCTGGGCGGTTCGGACTGAGCCGTCGTTCTCAGCCGCGGAGCGGCGGCCGTGCGTAGCCCGGGGCGGGAGCCCCAGGGCGGTGATGCGAGAAGGACACGAGCCCCGGAGGGGCGACTGTGCGACGGTCGCCCCTCCGGGGCTCAACGCTTTTGGGGGGTGGCCCCGCCCTGGGGCTCCCGCCCCGGGCTACGCACGGCCGCCGCTCCGCGGCTCAAACTCGGTTTCCAACGTCTCTCGTGATCCCTCACACTTCACACCTTCTCGTCCTCGTCGCGTGTGAACTCCTTCACGCTCAGCCGGGTCTGGTGGTGGGGGAACTCGCCGCCGTCGGGGGCCTTGCCCTGGAAGTAGTCCTTCTGCCAGCCCCGCTTGATGGCGTCCGGGTCGTTCGCCTGTAGGTCCTGCAAGAAGCCCTTCCGCCCCGCCTCCCACGCCTTGTACTGGGCCAGCAACTCCGGGTCGGCCTCGATCGGCCGGCGGGTCGGCACCAGTTGTTCGACCAGCCCCCGCGGCACCGGCACGAGCATGCAGAACGGCTCCCCCTTCTCCCACCGCACCCACTCGCACACCCGCGTCAGCTTCCAGTTCATCGTGAACGTGGACGCCGCCCAGTCGGCCTCGACCACGCCTTCGAGCGCCTGGACGCCGTCCTTGATCCAGTTGCTCG
The DNA here is from genome assembly GCA_031426095.1 of Gemmataceae bacterium. GTDB lineage: Bacteria > Planctomycetota > Planctomycetia > Gemmatales > Gemmataceae > JANPKP01. Next base: position 10,609 of record JANPKP010000542.1, on the reverse strand, counting down.
GCCCCTTCACCCACAGGTTGAGGCCGGGCGGGGTGCGGAACAGGAACGGCACGGTGAACGTCACCACCCCGCTCCCGAAGTGGCTGACGACCCGGTTGTCCGGCGTGCCGTCGAACTCGACGATGAGGTCGTCCTTGTTGGCCCCGCCGAGCCAGTAGGCCCGGAAGGCGACGGGCGACCGCATGACCCACCCGGACTGGTTGGCGATGTTCAGCGGGAGGCAGCGGTACGGGTGGCGGAGGTGGGCGGCGTCCATCCAGTCGCGGGCCAGCGGGGCCGGCTCCAGTGGCGTGTCGACGTGCGGGTGGAGTTCGTGGGCGACGATCCGCTGGGGGTCGGCGTCGGGCATGGGGCCGTCCGTGGTGCGGGACACGGGACAAAAGGACACGGGACAGGATAGCGAACGGGGCGAAGTGGTGTCCCCGCCGGCGGGCACTTGAATGTCGTTGTTGCGGGTCGAGAGACGGCACGCTAGGCTGAGCCATTGAAGCTCGCTATCGTCAGCCGGTAAAGTCGGCAAAGGGCGTTGTGATGCGAATCGCAAAGTTGAGCCGGAAGGAGTTCACTGACGAGAACGCTCTTGAGGCGTTCTTCGAAGGGCTACCGAACCGGAACCCTCCCGGACTGTTCCTCGTCAAGAAGCAGATTAGGAGCGATGGATTGGCCGAGAACGAAACGATACTGTTCACTTATGCCGGCCGTCTCCGGTATGTTGCTCGCGCCGCGACAGGACGGCTGGACAACACATTTGAACCCCGCCCGGACTTCCCGTATTGCTTCGTCATCAACCCTACTTCGATCCGTCGCACCGATTTAGCAGTCGATGAACTCCAGCAACGTTTTGACGCGGCGGGCATCGGGCAACGGTTGGGCGGACGGGGTTGGACGGTGATTGATAACGACGCGGCTGAGCGGATTGTTGAGGTATTAGCCGCCGACGCACATAATGCGTGAGTTTAGGAGACACGATGAGCGGATTTCAGGTCGAGTTGCGGGCCGAGATCGCCCGCCGGGCGGACGCGGGCGGCGAGGGTGGCCACCGCGGTCCGCGAGAAGCTCGCCGCGTGCGCCGAACTGGAGTCCTTGGAGTCCCGTGCGGCCCGGGGCAGCCAGGAAGCCTATGACCGGGTGTTGGCCAAAGTGCCCGCCGCCGAGCCGATGCCCGGAGACGAGTGGTAGCAACAGCCCCGTCTCCCACTCACCTCTTCTCCCTATCTCCCCCTTTCACCCCTCACCGCGGGACCGGGATCGGGAGGATGTTGTTCCCGAACAGGCCCTCCTCGCGGGTGAGCGGGCGGCCGGGGACGTTCTGCCGGTCCGACGTGTTGAACTGCAAGCCCGTGATGAGCCGCCGCGTCTCGGCCAGGGCCGGGTCGTTCGGGCCGTCGAACTCGCCCACGGTCACGAGGCTGCCGGCCCGGGAGTGCAGCACGTAGGCGTCCGCCTTCACCGTCGAGCGGGGGTCCTTCAGGAGCGACCGCAGCATCCCGGCCAGCGACTCGGCCTGGTCGGCGCTCGCGTTCAGCACCTCGCCCGTGCCGTTCGAGAACCGCCGCATCCCGCCCGTCTCCTCGTCCTTCCCCTGGATCACCGTCGGGGCGCTGAACGTCTTCACGGCCAGCGTCCAGTCCTTCTTGGCCTTGAGCAGGTTGTACGGCCGGCCCTCGTTGAGCTTGATGGTGAACTCGTCGAGCCCGGACGTCGCCGCGGCGGCGCGGGCGACCGTCGGGTTGGCGACCACGAACGCCTGCCCGTACGGGTTGATGTGGGCCGACTCGGCCTTGGCCCGCCCGGTCTTGTCGGCCACCCCCACGATCGTCGCCTTGTCGAGCAGGGTGACGTTCGCCGGCATCGGCCACTTGCGGACCGTTTCGAGGTACTTGCGGGCCTCCTTGTCCGTCTTGAACCCGCCGGCGATGACGACCGCGAACTGGTCGTTGTGCTTGACCGTCTTGTACTTGAGCTTGGTGTCCGGCTCCAGGAAGGTCATGCCGTTGAGGGCCGCCCGCTGCCGCTGGGCCTCGATCGTCTGGCGGATCGGCTCCAGCTTCTGCCGGGCGGCCGCCTTCTGGATCAGCTCGGCCTTCCGCTCGTCGGTGATCCTCTCGAACAGTAAGGCCGGGGTGCGGTGGGCGGTGCGGATTTCGTTCGCCAGCTCGTCGGCCAGTTGCAGGGCGGTCGCCCCGCCGTCGCCCCCCTCGGGCCGCATGTAGCTGCGGACGCAGATCACGTAAGCCCCGTGTTCGGGCTTCAGAGCCAGCGGGTGGCCGGCGAGCTTCGAGGGAATCTCCGGCACCTCGGGGGCGGCGTTCGGGGCCGCGGCGGCCGGCTGCGGGGTGAACCCGCCGGCCGGCGGCGTGAACGTCGGGGCGGGCGTGGCGTAAGACGCGGGCCGGAAGCCGCTCGCGGACGGCGCGGCGGGGGCCGGCTGGAAGCCGCCGGCGGGCGTGACGGGGGCACTCGGCCGGTCCACGGCGAACTGCCCGACGGCGGCCGCGTTCGACCCGAGGACCGCGGCCAGCCCGTACCCCAGCACCCGTGTCGCACGCATGGCACGCCCCCTGAACCCGAATGGTGGAACCGAATGGGGCCGGCCATACCCGTTGGTGGGGCAGGGGGCCAGCCCAAAACGAGAGTGATGGCCCCGTCGTATCCTGAAATGTCAACCGCCCGCGTCTCATTTTCGCCCCCGCTCCCGCGTTACCGCATCGTGTGGTAGCGGTATCCCCAAGTCATTCCCGCGTCGGAGGATCGGCCGACATCAACCGCGAGATTGCGGTAAAATGCGGTAACGCTCGCGGAAACTCTCCCGCCCGTTGTCGGCGGTGGGTCGTTGACATCCACCCCGAACATGACTGAGATACACCCCTACTCCCGGCCGCCGCCGGCCGCGCGAACGCCCGGCCGGCCGGCCGCGTACAGGTACTCAGGGCGTGGCCGACCTCCCCCCCGAACCGCGGTCGGACGAAGACCTGCTCGCCGACCTGAGGGCCGGCGACCGCGGGGTGTTCGGCGAACTCGTCCGCCGGTACGAGCGGGAACTCTACGGCTACCTCCGCCGCTACGTCGGGGACGACGACCTGGCCGACGACGTGTTCCAGAACACGTTCGTGACCGTTTACCGCAAGATTCAGCAGTACGAGGTCGGCCGGCCGGCCCGCCCGTGGCTGTACACGGTGGCCACCCGCCAGGCCATCGACGCCCTCCGCCGCCGCAACCGCCGGAGCGAGCCGCGGCCGGCCGACCCCGGGCCGAACGACGGGGGCGAGCCGCGGTCGCTCTTCGACCTGCTCGAAGCCCGCGATCCCGACCCGCTGGAGCGGGCCGACGCGGCCGAGCAGGCGGCGAAGGTGCGGGCGGCCGTGGACGGGCTGCCGGACTTTCTCAAGCAGGTGGTGGTGCTGACCTACTTCCAGGGGATGCGGTACCAGGACGCGGCCGAGGTGCTGGGCGTCCCGGTCGGCACGGTGAAGTCCCGCCTGCACGCGGCCGTGAGCCGGCTGGCGGCGGGGTGGGGGCCGGATTCGGACGCGGGGAACGGAGCGCGAGACACGGGAAAGGCCGCGAAGAACACGCCATGACGGACGACGACCTCATCGGTTATGCCCTCGACCTGCTCGACCCGCCCGACCGGCGGGCCGTCGAGCGGCACCTGCTCGCCCACCCGGCCGACGCCGCGAAGGTGGAGCGGGTGCGGGCCGCCCTCGCCCCGCTGGCCGCCGACCGCCCGCCGCCGGAGCCCGCCCCCGGGCTGGCGATTCGCACGCTCGCCCGGGTCGCCGAATACGTGGCGGAGCACGAGCCGCGGCGGGCCGACCCCGTGGAACCCGACGACGATGACGGACCGCTCGCCGCCCCGGTCGGCGACGCGGTTTCGCCCCGGGAACGGACCCGGGGCCGTCCGTCCCGGCGGGGCGGCCCGTCGTGGCTGCGGGCGGACGTGGCGGTGGCGGCCGGGATCGGGGTCCTGGCCGTCGGCCTCGTGACGGCGTGGGTCGGGAAGACGCGGCACGACGCGGCGCTCGCGTCCTGCGCCGACAACCTGCGGGTGCTGCACGCCGGCCTCGACGGGTACAGTGGCACCCACGGCGGCCGCCTCCCCCAGGTCGGCGACCCGGCCCACCCCACGGCCGGCACCTTCGCGGCCGCCCTGTCGGAGGCGGGCGAACTCCCGGTCCGCTTCGCCCCCCGGTGCCCGGCCGCCCCCGTCTCCGCGACGCCGACCCCGGTCGATTACGCCTACACGCTCGGCTACCACGGCCCGGACGGCGAACTCCGCGGCCACGAGCGGCACGTCGAGGGCTGTGCGGACAACGACCTGATCGCGGTGGCGGCCGACTACCCGGTGGCGGCCGTAGCCCCCGGCGGCGGCCCCGTGTCGGCCCACCGGACGGGGCACAACGTCTTGTACCTGGGCGGGAACGTCCGGTTCGCGACCACGGCCACGGTGGGGGTGAACGGGGACGACATCTTCCGCAACGACGCCGGCCGGGTGGCCGCCGGCCTGCACCGCTGTGACGCCGCCCTCGGCCGCCCGGCCGACCGGCCGTAACCCCCCGAAGGCCCGGGCCGCCCGTCGCCGGACATTTCCCCGGCCTATCCGTTCCACCCGGACCGGATTTTTGCCCCGGGAAAGAACCTGGCGAATCTCGGGCCTGACGACCCGCCCGTCCGCTATTATCGTGTTAGTATTAACCCGCGCCACATCACGAAGCCGGGTTCCCCATCGGCGGGGGCGGGGAGACGAGCGGTGAAGCGAACGATCCGCCTCCGCGGGATCAGCGGCGAGAGCAAGGGGAAGGTCTGGGAGTCGGAAACGATCCTCCGGGCCGGCCGCCTCGCGTCGTTGGAGATCGCGCTCGACGACAGCTCCGTCAGCCGCCGCCACGCCGAGGTCCGCCTGGGCGACGACGGGTGGTACGTCCGCGACAACGAGAGCACCAACGGCACCTACGTCAACGGGGTGCGGATCGGGGTCGGCGAGCAGCCCGTGCGGGCCCGCGACATCGTCCAGTTCGGCAAGGTGGCGATGGTCGTCGAGCTGAACGAGGCCAACCCCGAGGGGCCGCCGTCGAACCAGCACGTCGTCGCCGCCGCCCCGGCCAACTTCGAGGACGGCCTCCGGCGGATCGCCTTCGCCCGCGACGAGATGCCCCGGGCCGGCGAGCAGCTCGTCGCCCTCCTGCGGGCCGGCCACCACTTCCTCCACACCCAGAACGAGGACCAGCTCCTCGACGCCATCCTCAACGACGCCGTCTCCGTCCTGGACGCCCAGCGGGGGGCCATCGTCCTCGCCGACGGGGACGGGCCGGAGCCCAAGCTCAAGCTCCGGGCCCTGGCCGTCGGCCACGGCGAGTCGGCCGGCCGCTTCCACTACAGCAAGCGGCTGACCCAGCGGTGCTACACCCGCGGCGAGTCGGTCCTGTACTGCCACATCGACGACGACAACGAACTGAAGATGACCCAGAGCATCGCCGACGGGTCGATGGCGTCCGTCCTGTGCGTCCTCCTCCGCACCCCCCGCCGCAAGCTCGGCGTCCTGCACCTGGACCGCAGCTTCTGGCAGAACCCGTTCAGCGAGGACGACCTCCTCCTGGCCGACGCCCTGGCCGCCCACGTGTCGGCCGCCATCGAGAGCGCCCAACTGCTCCGCAAGCAGAAGGACATGTTCTCGAAGACGATCATGATCCTGGCCCAGGCGGTGGAACTGCGGGACGACTACACCGGCGGGCACACCCAGCGGGTGACCAAGTACGCGACCATGCTGGCCGAGAAGATGGAGCTGGCGGAGGACGAGATCGAGCTGGTGCGGACCGGCACCCCGCTCCACGACATCGGCAAGATCGGGATCGACGACGCCATCCTCCGCAAGCCCGGGCGGCTCACCCCGCAGGAGTTCGCGGTGATGCAGACGCACACCACGATGGGGGCCGACATCCTCTCCACCGTGCCGGAGATGCACCCGATCATCCCGATCGTCCGCAACCACCACGAGCGGTGGGACGGGACCGGCTACCCGGACCGCCTGGCCGGCGAGGACATCCCGCTCCTGGCCCGGATCGTGGCCGTGGCCGACGCCTTCGACGCCATGACCTCGAACCGCCCGTACCACGAGAACAAGCGGCCGAAGTCGGCGGCGACGGCGTTCGCCGAGGTGGACATGCAGGCCGGCCGGCAGTTCGACCCGCGGTGCGCCGCCGCCTTCCTGTCGATGCGGGAGCAGGTGGCCCTGACGATGGTCGAGCTGATCCCCCACACCGAAATCTCGACGGCGTCGAGCAGCGGGTCGCACACCAGCACGGCCCTGATGAACCCGGCCGCAGTCCCGGCCGGGTCGGCGGGCGAGCTCCAGGCCGCCGAGCCCCGGGGCTGATCGCGGCCCCCAATTCCCCCGCTTCTGCGAAGTGCGTCCGGCCCGATCTTGCGGCGGGCTTGTGACTTGCCGCTCCCGTTCCCGCGTGGGGTGGGAAAGCGGGAACGGCCGCCTTCTACCGCCCGGCTCGGCCGCCCTGCGGCGGGTCGGGCAGGTCGATCACCCGGACGTGCCGCTCGTCGTTCGCCGGCCCGCCGACCACGACCAGCCGCTTGCCGCCGGGAAACGCCGTAACGGACGGGTTCTCCAGCGGGCTGGCGACCACCTGCCGCACCCGCCCCGTCGCCACGTCCACTACGGCGATCCCCCGGCCGGCCGTCACTCCCACCAGCGTCCGCCCGTCGCCCGCGAACGACGCCCCCCAGAGGTTCACCGCGAGCGGCCGGCCGGCCGGCTTACCGGTGGCCGTTTCCCAAACGGTGAGCCGGCCGTCTGTTCGCCCGACCACCGCCGCCCCGTCCGGGGAAAGGGCCGCGGCGGGGGAGAACCCCCGGGAGTCCGTCGGGATGACCCGGGCGACCTTGTTCGCGGGTACGTCCCAGACGGTGATTGAGGCCGCCTGACTCCCCTTCTCCCGGACCGCCGTCATGCCGACCTTGCCGTCGGCCGACAGGCCGACGCCGCCGAGGTCGGAGCCGGCGAGGTCGTGAACCGCGGGCGGCCCCTCGAACGGCCGCCGCCACACCCGGAGTTGCAGCTTGCGGAACTCGGGCGAGTGGACCGCGAGCACGACCGCCCCGTCCGCCGACTGGTAGGCAGCGCCCCGGGCGTCCGGGAAGGGGGGGGCCTTCACCTCCTCCCCGGTCGCCGCATCGACCGCCCGGTGCCGGTGGTCGGCGGCCGAGCGGAGTTCGCCCACGAGGAGGGCCTTCCCGTTGTCGACGAACCCGAGCGCGACGGTCCGGCCCCCAAACACGTCCGGGTGGGGGACCGTCTTGACCACCTTGCCCGTCCGTGCGTCCCAGAGGAACACTTCCGGCCCGGTCACCCGGTTGACCGTCCGCCCGCCGTCCTTCGCCAGCGTCTCGATCGACGCGGACGCCGCGACCCGCGAGCCGTCGGGCGAGACGAACACCCGGCCGACCCGCCCGCGGGGGCCGGGCAGTTCGAGCACCGCGGCCGGCTGTTGCAACGCCGGGACGTGTAACCAGACTGCGAGGACGGCCCCCAATCCCACTACAGGCATCATGGCGTCTCCCCCCTGACGGCTAACCCCCGGGGTAGTGTACGCGGCGGCACGGACCCGCACTCCCAACGCCGGGACCGGGGGGACTCACGGGAGGAGGTCGGCCACCTTGACGGCCGAGGCCGGGGCCGCGAGCGGGGCCACCGTGTCGGCGGGGGTGAGCGTGAGCCTGGTGCGGTAGGCGGTCGCGCCCAAGCCGGCGGGGAGGGCGACGGGGTCGCGGAAGACGAGCAGCCGGCGGTTCGGGATGTCGATCACCCAGTAGTCGGGCACGCCGGCCGTGGCGTACACCTCGGCCTTCGTGCTCGTGTCCATGTCGAGTGAGGTGTGGGCCACTTCGATGATCAAGACGGCCGTAGTCGGGGTGCCGATACCGTCGTCGCGGATGTCGCCGGGCACGACTGCCAAGTCCGGCCCGGGGTCGGTCCGCGTCCCCACGTCGAACCCCTGTTGGTTGCGGACGTGGTGCCCGGTGGGGCAGGCGGCGAACACGAACCGATAGGCTAAATTCAGGGCCACGTCGTGCGGCGGGGCGGGCATCACCATCGTGTAAATCTCCCCCCCGAGCAGCATCGTCTTCACACCCCGGAAGCAGTCGAGGCCCCCGAGTTGGCGGTACTCGTCGACCGTCCACAGGTGCTTCGTCGGCCCGCCGGCGGGGGCGGCCTTCGGGTCGGCCGGCGGGGGCGTTAGCGTCGCGGTCGTCATCGCGTCTCCTCCTGCGGGCCAGCGTATCGCCGGGCCGAGCCGCACGCCAGACCGGCGGCCGTGCCACCCTGGAACGAGAACGCCCCCGGCCCGCACTCGCGATGCCGGGGGCGTGCCTCAATCGCCGCGGTTCAGTACCCGTCGGGCAGCGTCACGTCGAGGTTCTTCACCAGGAACGCCCACAGGTCGGCCGCCTCCTCGATGACCTTCGCCGTCGGCTTGCCGGCCCCGTGGCCGGCCTTCGTCTCGATCCGGCCCAGCACCGGGGCGGGGCCGCTCTGGCTCGCCTGCAACGCCGCCAGGAACTTGAAGCTGTGGCCCGGAACCACCCGGTCGTCGGTGTCGGCCGTCGTCACCAGCGTCGCCGGGTACGCCTTCTTGCCGTTGCGAAGGAGGACGTGGTACGGGCTGTACTTGGCCAGCGCCTGGAACTCCTTCGGGTCGTCGCTCGACCCGTAGTCGTCCACCCAGAAGCGGCCGGCGGTGAACTTCTGGAACCGCAGCATGTCCATCACCCCGACGGCCGGGAGGGCCGCCCCGAACAGGTCCGGCCGCTGCGTCAGGCACGCCCCCACCAGGAGGCCGCCGTTGCTCCCGCCCTGGATGGCGAGCTTCTTCGGCGAGGTGTACTTCTCCTTCGCCAGCCACTCGGCGACCGCGATGAAGTCGTCGAACACGTTCTGCTTCTGGAGCTTGGTGCCGGCCCGGTGCCAGTCCTCGCCGTACTCGCCGCCGCCGCGGAGGTTGGCGACCGCCAGCACCCCGCCCATCTCCAGCCAGGCCACCCGGCCGACCGAGAAGCCGGGCGTCAGCGGGATGTTGAACCCGCCGTACCCGTACAGGAGCGTCGGGTTCGTGCCGTCGAGCTTGAGCCCCTTGCGGTGCGTGAGGAAGACCGGCACCCGCGTCCCGTCCGGGCTCGGCACGAACACCTGCTTGACCTCGTAGAGCGACGGGTCGAACTTCACCTGAGCCTGCCGGGTGAGCGTGCTCTGGCCCGTGATGACGTCGTAGCGGTAGATGCTCGGCGGGGTGGCGAACGAGCTGAAGGTGTAATACGTCTCGGTGTCGGTCCGCTTGCCGCCGAAGCCGCTGGCGGTGCCGATGGCCGGGAACTGGACCTCGCGGACGAACTTCCCGGCGAGGTCGAAGAGCTTCACCTGCGTCTTGGCGTCCTGGAGGTAGCTGCACACGAACAGGTTGCCGACGATGTCCACGCCCTCAAGGGCTTCTTTCGCCTCGGGGATGAGCGTCTTCCAGTTCGCCGGCTCGGGCTTGCGGGTGTCGACGGCGACGACCTGCCCGCGGGGGGCGTTCCACTCCGTCTTGAAGTAGAACACCGGGCCGTCGTTGCCGACGAAGCTGTACTTGTTGTCGTGGTTGGCGATCAGCTCGACCGGCAGCCCGTAAGGTTCGAGTAGGTCTTTGTAAACGACGCGGCTGCGGCGGCTCGTGGTGCCGTCGCCGACGCTGATGACGAGGTAGCGGCCGTCCTCGGAGACGCCGCCGCCGACCGTCCACTTGGGGTTGTCGGGCCGGTGGTAGACCAGCACGTCGTCGGCCTGCGGGGTGCCCAGGCGGTGGTAGTAGAGCGATTGATCGACGTTCGTGCTCTGGAAGGTCTCGCCCTCCTTCGGGGCGGGGAAGCGGCTGTAGAAAAACCCGCGGCCGTCCTTCGTCCACGACGCCCCGCTGAACTTCACCCACTTCAGCTCGTCCGAGAGCGGCTTGCCGGTGTCAACGTCGAGGACGTGCCAGGTGTTCCAGTCCGAGCCCGCGGCGGCGGTGCCGTAGGCGAGGTACTTGCCGTCGTCACTGGCCTCCAGGCCGGCGAGGGCGACGGTGCCGTCCTTGCTCCAGCTATTCGGGTCGAGTAGCACGCTCGGGGCGGCGTCGGGGGCGGGGATCAGGTACAGGACGTTCTGGTTCTGGAGGCCGTCGTTCTTGAAGAAGAACTGGCGGGTACCGGCCTTGAACGGGGCCGAGAACTTCTCGTAGTTCCACAGGTCGGTGAGCCGGGCCTTGATCGCGGCCCGCTTCGGGATGGTGTCGAGGTAGGCGTTCGTGACGGCGTTCTCGGCGGCCACCCAGTCGGCGACCTCCTTCGACTTCCGCACGTCGTCTTCGAGCCAGCGGTACGGGTCGGCGACCTTGGTGCCGTGGTAGTCGTCGACCACGTCCACGGTGCGGACGGCGGGGTAGTTCAACGCGGGGCTCTCCAGGGCGCACGCGGCGGCGGCCGCGACGGCGACGGCACTCGCCGCGGCGGCGAGACGGGTCAGGGGCATCGGCGGCTCCTACCGGGGGATGAGTGGGTGACGGGGTGACGAGGTGAGGGGGTG
>JANPKP010000541.1:0-2809 GCA_031426095.1 Gemmataceae bacterium | reverse complement strand
GGGCCGCGGTGGGCACGGCGGCCGCCCCGATCCTGACCACCGCGACGACCATCACCGCCGCCGGCGGGACGGGCGGCGTCTTCCTCCTGGAGGCCGACGGGGCCTCGTTCGCGGCCACCGCCACCGGGGCCGGGAACGTCTCCCTGGCCACCACGACGGGCACCCTCGCCGTGGGCGGGGCGACGAGAACCGGGACCGGCACCATCACCCTCACGAGCGCGGACGCGGTGGCGGTGAACGCCACCGTCGGCGGGGCCGGCTTCAGCGGCACCATCGCCGTCACGGCCAACACGGACGGGGCCGGGGCCCAGGGGTACAGCCAGAACGCGACGGGCAACCTGATCACCACGAACGTCTCGACCACGGCCGCCGCGGTCACGGTGAACACGGCGGGCGGCGGGACCGGGGACGCCGTCCTCGGGCTCGGGTCGGTCGGCTCGGCGGCCGGCGGCACGATCACCGTAACGGCCCTCAACGGCGGGTCGATCCTCTGGACGGCCGACCTCGGGGCGCTGACCGCGACCGAGGGGGCCGGGTCGGCCAACGCCAACACCCTCAAGGCCCGCGACTACGTCTTCACGACCTCCGGGGCCGGCGGGATCGGCACCTTCGCCCGCCCGGTCCAGACCGACATCCTGGCCACCAACAACACCTTCGGGGCCGGGTCCGCCACCCTGACCGCCGGCACCGGCGGCATCTACCAGTCCGACTGGGGGGCGGCCGACGTGACGGTCAAGTCGGCCGTCGCCGCCGGCGGGGACATCCAGATCGTCGCGGCCAACGCCGGCGGGAGCAACCTGTACGTCGCCGGGGACGTCACCACCGGCGGGGGCGGGAACATCACCCTCCGCGCCGACGACGACCTGCTCATCGGGAACGCCACCCTGGCCCCGAACCTGACGATCGGCGGGGCGGGCTTCTCCGGCACGGTGACGCTCCGGGCCAACCGGGACACCGGGACGGGCGGCCAGAGCCTGACCATGCTCGCCGGCACGTCGATCGTCACCTCGAACGCGACCGCCAACGCCGTCTACATCGACATCACCGGGGACGCCAACGCGAACCTGACGGTCTCCAACGTCACCGTCGGCGACGGCGGCACCATCGCCCTCAACGCCGCCCCGATTGCCGGCAAGTTCGGGCTGATCCGCCAGCAGGCCGGCACCACCCTGAACGCCGGGGCGACCGGCACCGTCTCCCTGGTGACGCAGCTCAACGGCGGGGCGACCGCGGGCGACGCCATCGGCACCGCAACCGCCCCGATCCGGGTGACGGCCGGGACCGTGACCGCGTCCGCCCTCGCCGGCAACGTCTACATCTCCGACGCCGTGGCTGGGACGTTCACCGCCACCACCGCGAGTTCCGGCACCCTCAACCTCACGACCACGGCCGGCGTCCTCACGGTCGGCGGGGCGACGAACACCGACCTCGGCATGGTGAACCTCACTGGGGCCGCCGGGGTGGCCGTGAACGCCGCCGTCGGCGACGCCAACACCGGGGCGATCAACGTCGTCGGCCCGCTCTCGGGGACCGGCAGCTTCGCCCTCGGCACCGCCGGGCTGTCCCTCAACCAGGGGGCCGCGTCCACCTTCGACGGCACCATCTCCGGCGGCCAGGGGTTCTTCAAGTCCGGGTCCGGCTCGCTCACCCTCACCGGCACGAGCGGCTACACCGGGGCCACCACCGTGAGCGGCCCCGGCACCCTGGTCGTGAACGGGGCCCTCACCGCCACCTCCGGGGTGAGCGTGACCACCGGCGGGACGCTCGGCGGGACGGGCACCGTGGCCGCCCCGGTGGCCGTCACCGGCCGCCTCTCCCCCGGGGCCGGCGGGGCCGGCAAGCTCGGGACCGGGAACCTGTCGTTCGCGGCCGGCGGGGTTCTCGACATCGACCTCCTCGGGGTGGCCGTCGGCACCGGGTACGACCAGGTAGCCGTGGCCGGGGTGGTCAACCTCACGAACGCCGCCCTGAACCTGTCGAACGGCCTCGCCGCCGGCGTCGGCGGGCTGTTCGTGATCGTCGACAACGACGGCACCGACGCCGTCGCGGGCCCGTTCGCCGGCCGGCCCGAGGGCTCGACGGTGACGGCCAACGGCCAGGACTTCGTGATCAGCTACGTCGGCGGCGACGGCAACGACGTGACCCTGTCCCGCCCGGCCGCCCCGCTGGCGGTGACGGGGGTGGTGGTGAACGCCGGGGACGCGACCGGCCAGCGGAGCCGGGTGACGAGCCTGACCGTCACCTTCAACACGGCCGTCACGCTCTCCGGCCAGGCCGGGCTGACCCCGGCCTTCACCCTGGCCGGGGTGGACGCGAACGGCAACCCGATCACCCTGGCGGACGCGGACATCCTCGTGACGAACCCGTCCGGGGACGGCAAGACGTGGCTCCTGAAGTTCACCGACGACGGGACGAACGGCGGGTCGCTTGCCGACGGGACGTGGGACCTGACCGTCCGCGCCAACGGGGTGGCGGCCGCCGGCGGCGGGCCGGCCCTGGCCGCCGACTACTCGAGCGCGGCCGCCGAGGTCGCGATCAAGCGGCTCTACGGGGACGTGAACGGGGATGGGCAGGTGAACCTCGACGACCTGACCGAGTTCACCAGCACGTTCGGCTTGGCGGACGGGGACGAAGGGTTCGTCGCCGGGTTCGACGTGAACGGGGACGGGCAGGTGAACCTCGACGACCTGACCGAGTTCACCAGCCGCTTCGGCCTGTCCCTCTAGCCAATCCGGCGGCCGGGCCGGGGAAACCCCCGCCGGGCGGCGGGGCCCCCACCCGCCCCCCCCCCCACGAGGGGCCCCCCCCC
>JANPKP010000540.1:0-7301 GCA_031426095.1 Gemmataceae bacterium | reverse complement strand
GGGGGGGCCCCCCCCCCCTTCCCCCCCCCCCCCCCCCGCCCGCCCCGAACCCCATCCTGGGGGCTCCCCCCCCCCCCTCGCCGGGGGCGATCGACCCGGAAGTCCTCGCCACCCTGAAGCGGATGCGCGACCTCGCCCTGCTCCTCCGCAAGAAGCGGTTCCGCCGCGGGGCGCTCGAGATGACGATGCCCGAGGCGGTGCTGGAGTACGACGCGAACGGGCGGGTGAGCGGGGCCCACTTCGCGGTCAACGACCTGAGCCACCAGGTGATCGAGGAGTGCATGCTGGCCGCGAACGAGGCGGTGGCCGAGCACTTCGCCGCCCTCGGGGTGCCGTTCCTCCGCCGCGTCCACCCGGCCCCGAAGGAGGAGAAGCTCGACGCCTTCGCCCAGTTCGCCGGCCTCCTCGGGTACCCGGTCCGCCGCTCCGAGGACCGCTTCGAGTTGCAAAAGGTGCTCGACGCCACGGCCGACAAGCCGGAGCGGGCGGCCCTCCACTTCGCGTTCTTGCGGAGCCTGAAGCAGGCGTCGTACAGCCCGATCCAGGACGAGCACTACGCCCTGGCCAGCCAGCACTACTGCCACTTCACGTCGCCGATCCGCCGCTACCCGGACCTGAGCGTCCACCGCCTGCTCGACCGCTGGCTCAAGACCCGCAAGGCGGTGGCCGACGTGGCCGAACTGACGATCCTCGGCGACCACTGCTCGGCGATGGAGCGGCGGGCCGAGCAGGCGGAACGCGAGCTGGTGAAGCTGAAGGTGCTGACCTACCTCAGCACGCGGCTCGGGGAGCGGATGGAGGCGGTCATCACGGGCGTGGCCGACTACGGGTTTTTCGCCCAGGCCGTCCACATCCCGGCCGAGGGGCTGGTCCACGTGTCGTCGCTGATGGACGACTTCTACGAGTACGACGACGCCGGCCACACGCTCTCGGGGAAGCGGTCGAAGTCCCGCTTCCGGCTCGGCGACCGGGTGAAGGTGGAGGTGGCCCGGGTGGACCTGGCGAAGCGGATGCTCGACTTCCGCGTGGTCCGCGGCGGCCCGGGCGGGCAAGGTCAACCGGCCCCGCGGCCGCGGCCGGAGCCCCGCGACGACGACGCCCCCCGCCCGCCGAAGCCGCCGGCGACGCGGCCCGGCGGCAAGCCGGCGAAGGCGTTCGTGAAGGGCGGGCGGAAGCGGCAGAACTGGGGGCCGCCGGTGAAGTAGGCGGGCGGAAAGTGTGGGGTGTGAGTGTGGAGCGGAGTACGAGGAGGGTAGAGGCGGGCGTTCTTCGGCCCCAACGGGGCTACCGTTAATAGCCAGGGGTGTGAACCCCTGGTCCGAGGCCCGCCCCAAATGGCCGGAACCCCGAAGGGGTGGCAGTCACCCTCGCATGGGTGACTGCCACCCCTTCGGGGTTCTGCCGTCTCGCGGGGGTGGTTCCAGGGGTTGACACCCCTGGCTATTGACGGTCACCCCTTCGGGGTTGGAAGGCGACCGCGTGTCTTACTTCTGCCCCGTTGTCGCCTTGTCGGCGAGCGACGCCGGGTGGGCCATCGCCCACCGGAGGGCGGCCGGCACGAAGTCCTTCAGCCCGTCGGTCTGCTCCGGGTGGGGGCTGACGCCGATGGCCCACCCCTTCTCGTAGCGGGCCGCGGCGATGGCCGGCGTCTCCTTCATGAGCCCGGCCTTCGCCCCCTTCTTGGTGATCTCCTCCTTGTACGTCGCCAGCGGGATCAGCTTCTCCTTCGCCTCCGGCACGGCCTCCAGGATCGGGCCGTTGTGGTAGATCGTCCTGGCCTCGCCGGTGTGGGCGAGCCATTCCTTGCCCTCGGGCGAGAGTTCGAGCCGGAGGGTGGCCTTACCCCGCTCCCAGTTGGCGCTGTCGATCACCTTGACCGGCAGGATGTGGAGCGACCATTTGTACTGGCTCGACGCCAGGTAGCAGCCGGCGCAGATGCCGACGTAGGTGTTCCCCTCGGCCACGAACCCGCGGATCATGTCGCGACCGTCCTCGCCGAGGGCGGTCCCCTCCGTCTGGCTCGACCCGCCGGGCACGATCAGGGCCTTGTACCCCTTCAGCTTGCCGGCCCGGATCTGCTCCGGGGTGACCCGCGTGATGCGGAACTCGGTGTCGGCCTCCAGCTTCTCTTCGAGCATCTTCGGCCCCTTCCCGCCGACCCCGGCCCCGTCGTACATGGCGACGGGGATGGTGGCCTTCGCCGACGCGACCGCCGCCGGCTTCGGGGCTTCCGCGAAGGCTGTGGCGAAGGTGAGCGCGAGGGCGGCGAGGGCGAGGCCGGCGGCGGCCCGGGAGCGGCGTGCGGACGACATGGGGTGGCACCTGTGGGGGCGGGGTGTGACCGTCACCCGGTTCACGACAACGGCCGGCGAGCCGCGACACGGCCCTCACCAGTCTATCACCGCTTCCGCCACACCTGATCTTTCGTCAGGCCCAGGTCGGCCATCGGCCCGCGGATGGCGGCGTAGAACCGTTTGGCGTCGTTCGGGTAGCCGGACGTGGGGGTGAGGCCGGGGACGTGCGTGGCCCAGAAGCGGTTGAACTGCATCATGCAGACCTCGCGGAGGTACTTGCAGAGCATCGACGCCAGGGCCACCGACACGCTCCCGGCGTCGGCCCGCGGGCGGAACGTGACGCTCACTTCGCGGTCCAGCCCGGCCACGCGGTAGCGGCTCTCGTCGGCCCCCTCGCGCTCGGCCGTCACCCACCCGTCGGGGAACGCGGACTGGACGAGCGAGGTGTAGAAGTTCCGCCCGCCCTGCTTGTCGCACACGACCACCAGCGGCTCGCCGTCGGCCGGCAGGTCGGCCAGTACGTTATGGATCAGCTCGATCAGCCCGCGGGCGAGGACGGTGGCCTTCGAGTCGGACTCGTCCACGATGCGGTTGAAGCGGGGGGCGGGCACGAGCGACACGCGGGCGGTGCCGAAGCCGAGATCGAGGGAGGGCTCATTCTTGTGGCCCGGGCTTCCAAGCCCGGGCTGGTCCACGACCCCGGGAGAGGATGCCCGGGCCACAAGGGCGGGGCCGCTCCCGAGCGGAACTCTTTCGAGGGGGTCGTACCACCTTTCCGCCTCCAACTCGCCGGCGACCCACGGCAGCCCGACGACTCCGAGGAGCGACCCGAGCGTGCCGCCCGCCGGACCGAGCAGGGCGAGGACGGCGCGTTCCAGCTTCGCCAGCCCGTTCGGCCCCTTGTGGACCTCCTTCGAGTCGTCCACGAGGAGCCGGCCGTCGGCCCGCTCGTTTGCCCGGCGGACGAGCGGCCGGAGCGTGTTCCACCCGGCGGGGTCGGCGGCGGGCAGTTTCACCGCGACCGCCGCTTGCAGCAGCGGCCCGAGGTTCGGCCCGTACCCGGCTTCGTCCACGCCCACGACCCACGGCATCGCGTTCGCCCTCAACCCCTCCCCCGGCCCCTCTCCTAAGAAGGGCGGGGAGCAGGATCGGTCTCCCCCTTCCCTCCCAGGGAAGGGGGCGGGGGGTTAGGTTCTTCCCCGCGGTCCGCTATCGTACCCTGGCAGCCGCCTCCCCGACAGCCCCAACGGAAGTGCCGCCATGCTCGCCGACAACGTGTTCCTCAAGATCGTGAACAAGGAGATTCCCGCGAAGGTCGTGTACGAGGACGATACGGTCCTGGCCTTCCACGACCTCGGCCCGAAGGCCCCCGTCCACGTCCTGCTCATCCCCAAGAAGGAAATCCGCACCCACGACGAGGTCACGGAGGGGGACGCGGCCGTCCTCGGCCACCTGCACGTCGTGGCCGCGAAGTTGGCGAAACAACTCGGGCTGGCGGACGGCTACCGGCTCGTCGTCAACTGCAAGGAGGCGGGCGGGCAGACGGTGCCGCACCTGCACATGCACCTGCTCGGCGGCCGCGAGATGGCGTGGCCGCCGGGGTGAACGCACGGGCGACGTATAATGACGCCATGCCCGACACTCGCACCGTTCTCGCCGACCGGCTCGCCGCCGTCCGCTCGCGCATCGCCGACGCCTGCCGGCGGGCGGGCCGTGATCCGTCGTCGGTCACGCTCGTGGCTGTTACGAAAACGGTGCCGCCGGCCGTCGCGGCGGTCGCGGCCGAGTTGGGCGAACGCGACCTCGGCGAAGGCCGGCCGCAGGGGTTGTGGGAGAAGGCGGCCGCGGTGGCGGGTGTCCGCTGGCACCTCGTCGGCCACCTCCAGCGGAACAAGATCGACCGCACGGCACCGCTCGCGGCCCTCATTCACTCCGTCGATAGCGAACGGCTCCTCGCGGCGCTCGACGCCTTCGGGCGGAAGCATGGCACGCCGGTCCCGGTGCTGTTGGAAGTGAATTGCAGCCGGGAACCCGCCAAGGGCGGGTTCGCCCCCGACGCGGTGCCGGCCCTCGCCGGCGGGCTGGCGGCCCTCGCCGGCGTCCGCGTCGACGGCCTCATGACGATGGCCGCCCACCACGACGACCCGCGAGCCTGTCGGCCGACGTTCGCGGAACTGCGGGCGCTGCGGGACGGCCTGCGGACGGCCACGGGGCTGCCGCTGCCGCACCTGTCGATGGGCATGAGCGACGACTTCGAGGTGGCGGTGGAGGAAGGGGCGACGTTCGTCCGCGTCGGCACGACGCTGTTCGAGGGGCTGGCCTGATGGCCGTCACGGTCACCGCCCACCCGGACGGGGCGACGCTCGCGGTGCGGGCCCAACCCGGGGCGCGGAAGGACGCCGTCGGCGGCGAGCGGGCGGGGGCGTTGAAGGTGGCCGTCACCGCCCCGCCGCAAGACGGCCGGGCGAACGAGGCGGTCGTGGCCCTCTTGCGGGAGGCGTTCGGCCTGAAGCGCTCGCGGGTGGAGTTGCTCACCGGGCACGCGAGCCGGAACAAGGTGGTGCTGGTCCGCGGCGTCTCGGCGGAGGCGCTGGCGGGGTTGGTCGCGGCGGCAGGGGCGTGAGTGCGGACTTCCTTCTCGCGGCCCGGGCCACAAGGTGTTCATCTCTCGTGCCCTACCGAGGGCGTGTCGGCGGCGTGGCCCCGGGCGTGAACCCCGCCGGCACCACCGGGCCCGGGCGGGCCGCCCCGTCGGCCCGGGCGATCTCCTTCGCGGTCTTCGGCTTCGCCGGGCCGCCGGCCGCCGGCACGAGCGGCTCGACGCGGATGTCGTCGGCGAAGGCGACGCCGATGCCGGTCAAGGCCACCGTCACCGCGATCCGGCCCGACTCGGGCACCCGGCGGTAGAGGTGGTAGTGCTTCCACCCGCCGGTCGAGGTCACCCGCACGGCCAGCGGCTCGCCGCCCGCGTCGTCGTAGAAGAGCACCCCGTCGGCCGACCCCTGGATCGGGGCCGGCACCTTCAGCCAGCCGCTCACCCGGACCAGCGTACCGGGCGGGAGCGTGGCCACCGGGCCGTCCACCGCCAGGAACGTCCGCTCCAGCACCGGCACGTTGTCCCGCGGCTTGCCCTTCGAGTCGAACTGGGCCTTCGACCGGACTTCGAGTTTCAGGCACGACTTGCCCAACTCCGGGGCGGGCGGCGGCTCGTCGGCCGGCCGGCTCGGGGCCACGCTCGGGGCCCAGAGGGCCTGCGGGCCGGTCGGCCGCTGCCACCCGGGCCGCGTCACCTTCGGGTCTTCGAGCCCCTCGCTCGGGATCACGGCGGCGGCCATGTTCACGCTGTCGAGGGTGCCGCCGCGGGCCGCCCACCCGGGCACGTCGTCCACCCGCGTCCCCTCCCTCGTCAGCGGCCGGTTCACCTCGAAGTCGCCGCCGGGCAGGGCGTTCGCGGCCGGCCGGCAGGCCTGCACCTCGCGGGCGAACTCCCAGTGCCGGGGCAGCGTGTAGAAGCTGGCCGCGAACGGGCTGGCGGTCGGCACGTCGAGCGACCCGACGGCCTGCTGCCAGTGGTCCCGGGTCAGCACCCGCAAGGGGCGGAGGGCCCGCGTGGCGTTCCGGTGGGCCTTGTCGTACAGCTCGGCCGCGTAGTCCGACTGGCCGTCCTTGTAGAACCGCTGGGCCTCCTCGAAGAGGCGGTCGGCCCCCTTCACCGTCACGCCCATGCCGGTCAGCTTGTCGTGGACGGCCAGGACCTTCGTGTACTGCTCGGCGGCCTGGTCGAGGGCCCACTGGGCGGCCAGCTTCTGGTACCGGCGGTTGTAGTCCTGCCACCACACCACGAGGCCGTTCGGGGCCAGGTCGTTGGTGAACACCACGGGGGCGACGAGGTCGAACTCGGGGATGGTCAGGAGCGTCCCGCCGGGGCCCCGCCTGGCGTTCTCCTTCAGGCAGCGGACGCCGGTCGGGGAGATGAGCCACGGGTCGGCCCCCTCGGCCACCATCTTGACCGTCATCGACAGGGCCGGCAAAGCCCCCTGGGCCGGGACGTGCTGGGACCCCTTGCCGAGCCAGATCGGCAGCACCACCAGCCCGCGGTCGCTCCGCAGCACGGCCGCCTTCACGTCCGGGTTGTCGGTGTCGATCCACTCGGGCGGCTCGGTCACGCCCATGAGCACCGGGGTGAGCATGTCGATCTCGGCGTTCAGGAGCGCGAGGCCGAGCAGCCGGTCGCGGCCGTGGTGGGTGGTGGACAGGTAGCGGTCGGACCAGAACCCGAGCCCCCGGCAGCCGACGGCCACGCCCAGGTAGGCGAGCAGCCGCACCTGCTCGGGCTGCGGGCCGACCGGGTCGGCGAACCCGGGCACGTCCGGCCGGCCGGCGATCAGGGTCACGTACCAGTCCGGCAGGTGCGTCTGCACCCACGTCCAGAAGACGCCCCGGGAGAAGCCGGTGAGCCGGTGCCGGCCGGTCAGCCAGTCCTTGTACTGCGTCAGTTCCAGGCTGGTGAACAGAGGCCACCGGTGGGCCCCGACCACGTCCAGGTACTGGGAGTGGGCCTGGAACCCGTCCCACAGGTCGGCCCCCCGCGGGCGGCGGGGGACGCTCACCTCGCGCAACAGGTCCGAGCTGCGGCGGACGAGGTCCACCTGCTCGGCCCGGTAGCCGTTGCCGAGGTCCCAGAACAGCACCGAGTGGAGGGACGAGAACCGCTGGAGGACGGGGGTGATGGCCTCGGCGTCGCGGCGGAGGGCGACCGGGTCTTCCTCCGAACCCTGCGGGGGGGGGATGGCGGGGATGACCATGAAGCCCTCGCGGGCGGCGTCGTCGATGGCCTGGGCGGGGGCGTCGGCCGGGAACCAGACGGTGTTGAACCCGGCCTGCCGGAGGGTGGTGAGCGGGGTGCCCGAGTGGCGGACGGCCCGGAAGAAGAACGCCTTGTCGTTGACGACCAGCTTGCCGTTCTTGAGGGCCACCGTGTGCAGCGGGCCGCCCGCCGCGGCCGGC
>JANPKP010000539.1:0-8848 GCA_031426095.1 Gemmataceae bacterium | reverse complement strand
CAGGAAGAAGACGCCGTCGAACTCCTTCATGGCGTCCTTGCCGAACTTCGCGGCCACCGCGTCGAGGGCCTCCGAGAGCAGGGCCGTCTTCTCCCGGCTGTCGGTCCCGCTGCCGCTCGAGTACTCGGCCCGCTTCTTCTTGGCCGTCACCCACCCGACGAACGACCCCTGCACCTGGAACGTGCCGTGGCTCAGCTCGTGGTAGTAGTCGTTCATGGAGCCGTACACGGTCTGCCCGGTGGCCCCCTTGCCGGTGTACGTCCGCCGGCTGAACAGGGATTGTTCCCAGTCCTTGGCCGTCACCTTGTCGTTGTGCGTCACGTCGGGGTACTCGATGCCGACGACGGCGAGGCGGTAGGCGGGCTTCTTCCAGGCGTTCGGCAGGCGGTCGTCCCACCCGCCGCCGCGGCCGGTGCGGCGGGCCTCCTCGGCTTCGAGGAAGGCCTTGAGTTCGAGCCGCTTGCCGCCGCGCTCGACGAGCAGTTCGACCGCGTCGCCCGGCTTCCGCTCGCCCAGGACGTCGCGGAGCCCGGTGTCGCCGGTGAGGGCGGTGCCGTCGACCCGGACGATGTGGTCGCCGGGCTTGAGGCCCGCCCGCTCGGCCGGCCCGCCGGGGGTGACGGCCTCGAGGGCGACGCCGCCGGCCTTCGGGTTGGTGGCGAGCTGCACGCCGAGGACGGCCCGGGCGACCGTGGCGGACATCGGCTTGCTGGCGGCCCGGAGCGTGGCCGACGCCGGAACGTCGTTGCCCCCACGGCCGAGGGTGAGGGCGACCCTTTCCCCGGCGGGGAGCGTCCGCAACTCCTCCCGCAGGGCCGCGGCCGAAGCCACCGGCTTGCCGCCGAGGGTGCGGACCACGTCGCCCGGCTTGAGCCCGGCGGCCGCGGCGGGGGAGCCGACTTCCACGTCCTCGACCACCGGCCGGCCGTTCGCGTCGGTGAACGCGGCCCCCAGGTGCCCCGGCGCGATCGACCCGACCTTCAGGCTGAACGTCTTGGGGTCGGCCGGCACGGCGTCGGCCACGGTGCGGTAGCCGGTGAGGTCGATGGCCGGCCGGGGGGCGGGGGCGATTTCGGCGGCCGACAGGGGGCCGGCCGCGAAGAGGAGGGCGAAGGCGAGGCGGTGGCGGGTCATGGGGGGAGTTCGTGGCCAGGGGGGTGGCGGGCGGTTTGGCTCTGAGTGTAGGCGGGCCGGCGTGAGGAAGCCATGAAAAAGGGGGGCGCGGCCGCCACGCGTTTGCGGTTGCCGCCCCGGCCGCCGCCCCTAGAATACTCAATCCGTTTGGGATTCCCGGCACGCGAGCCGTTCGGAGAGAAGCGTCATGGCACACAAGAAGGGTCAGGGGTCGGTCCGCAACGGCCGCGACTCGAACCCGCAGCGGCGTGGGATCAAGGCCTACGGCGGCCAGTTCGTGACGACCGGCAGCATCATCGTCACCCAGTGCGGGACCAAGCACTCGGCCGGCCGCAACGTCAAGCGGGCGAAGAACGACACCCTGTTCGCCCTGTGCGACGGGACCGTCTACTTCGACCAGGGGAGCAAGCGGGTGAACGTCCTCCCGCCCGAGTTCGCCACCACCGCGTAAGCCGTCCGCCTCACGTCGAGTTCGCACCCGGGGCGGCAGCCGCGGTCCCGGCGCGAACCCACGTCCATCTCGGGGCCGATTGGCCGTTCCCACTTCCGCCCGCTAGGTTAAAAGTGTCCCCACAGCGAGAGCGGGCCGCGCCCGGGCCGCAGTCGTTCGAGGCTCCACCCGGGCCTCGTCCCGCCACGTTGGGCGAGCCATGCCCCCGGCTTACGACGACCTGCCGCACCGCCGCCGCTTCCTCGCCCTCCTTGCGCTGCTCCTCCTCGTCCAGCTCGTGGACGTCGCCGCCGCCTGGGGCACCCACGCGGCCCAGCGGGCGACCCTCGCCCGGGTGAGACAGGCCCGCGACCTCGATCAGGTGTCGGACCGGGCGATGTCCGCCCTCAAGGACGCCGAGTCCGGCCAGCGGGGCTACCTCCTCACCGGCCGCCCCGAGTACCTGGAGCCGTACCGGACCGCCGTCCGCGACCTCCCGGGGATCCGGGCCGAACTCCACGCCCTGGCCGCCGACGTGCCCGACGCGGCGGCCCGGGTGGAGCGGTTCGACCGGCACGTCGACACCAAGCTCGCGGAAATGGCCGAGACCGTCCGCCTGCGGGAGGCCGGGCGGACCGCGGAGGCGATGGCCCTGGTTCAGAGCGACGCCGGGCGGAAGACGATGGGCGAAGCCCGGGACGTGCTGGCCGACCTCCAGCGGCTGGAGAACGAGGCCATCGTCCGGGGCCGGGAGGACGCCGACGGGTGGGAGGCAGCCGTCCGGGCGACCGTGGCCGCCACCCTCGTTCTCGACGCGGCCATCCTCGGCGTCATGGTCTGGCTGTGGCGGAAGGCCGACCGGATGCGGCGGCGGTACGCGGACGAACTTCTGGACCGCTACCGCACCCTGGGGGCCGCCCTGTCCGACCGCGACCGGCTCCTGTCCGTCGTCTCCCACGACCTCCGGGGGCTGCTCACCCCCGTGCTCGGGTACAGCGAACTGCTGGCCGTCGAGGCCGAGCGGGGCGGGTCGCCGCTCATGAAGCAGTACGCCCGGCCGATCGCCACCGGGGCGGTGCGGATGAACGACCTGCTCACGAACCTCGTCGATTGGGCCAAGCAGGCGGTCGGGGCCAGCCCGCTGCGGCCGGCCCCGGTCCCGGTCCGCGACGCCGTCCGCCAGGTGGCCGACTTGTACGCCGACACGGCCGCGGTCAAGCGGCTGAAGGTGGTGAACGGGGTGGGCGAGGGGGTGACGGCGTTCGTCGACCCGCCGGTGCTGCTGGCCGTCCTGCGGAACCTCGTGGCGAACGCGATCAAGTACTCGCGGGACGGCGGCACGGTGGAGGTGTCGGCCCGCCACGGGGAGCCGTTCGCGCTGCTGGTGCGGGACGAGGGGGTGGGGATGCCGGGCGACGTGCGGGACCGGCTGTTCACCCCGGACCGCCTCGGCCCGGTGCCCGGCACCCGCGGCGAAAAGGGGGTCGGCCTGGGGCTCTTCGTCTGCCAGGACTACGTCACCCGCAGCGGCGGCCGCATCTCGGTCGAGAGCACCCCCGGCCGGGGCACCACGTTCTTCGTCGAACTCCCGGCCGTCGCCCCGCCGCCGGCCACCGGGTGAGGGCGGGCACCCCCAGATTTTACCGCTTTTACGAAGTGCGGTCGTGCCGATGCGTCGGCCCGGGTGCGACTTACGGCTCCCGCCCCCGCCGGGCGCGGGAAAGCGGGGGAAGCTTTTTGTAGGGTGGGACAAGTCCGCACAGTCCCACCACAAACCCGCTCATCGCCCGTAGTCGTGGGCGGCCCGCCGGCGTTCTACGCCCCGAACTTGCCCAGCCGCCCGGCGTGGGCCATCGCCAGGAGCATCAGGTGCTTGGCCTCGAACCGGCCGAGGCCGCCGCGGAGGCACGCCTCCTCGCCGAAACTCGTCACCCCGTCCGTCCGGCAGTTGTCGGCCATCAGGATCGTCGGCACCGGGTGGAAGCTGTGGGCCTTCATCTTGCTCGGGGTGCTGTGGTCGCCGGTCACGATCAGCACGTCGGGGTTGAGCGCCCGCACCTGGGGGATCAGGGCGTCGAACTTCTCGATCATCTGCACCTTCGCCGGGAAGTTGCCGTCCTCCCCGGTGCTGTCGGTGTACTTGTAGTGGAGGAAGAAGAAGTCGTAGTCGGCCCACACTTCCTTCAGCTTGTCGGCCTGGCTCTGGAGCGTCTGGCCGGCGTCGAGGATGTCCATGCCCACGAGGCGGGCGAGGCCCTTGTACATGGGGTAGACGGCCAGGGCGGCGGCCCGCAGGCCGTACACCTGCTCGAACGTGGCGATGGTGGGGAAGCGGGCCGCCCCCCGCAGGGTCAGCCCGTTGATCGGGCCGTTGTCAGCCAGCACCTTGCGGGCTTCGAGGACGAAGCGGTTGAGCACGTCGGCCGTCTTGCGGCTCGGCCCGTCCACGCCCTGCGACATCAGCGGCGGCACGCCCACGGCCTGCGGGTCGGTGTCGTTCACCCCGTCGCCGAGCCCGTCGCCGCGGACGACGAGGACGAAGCGGTGTTCCTTCACCGGCTCCACGAACAGCTCGACGCCCATCGCCGAGAGGTCGATCTTGCGGAGCAGGTTCACGCTCTCGACGCACCGCTCGGTCGTCGGCCGACCGGCCCGCCGGTCGGTGATGATGCCGTTGGCGTCGAGGGTGGTGAAGTTGCCGCGGATGGCCACGTCGCGGGGGGTGACGGCGAAGTTGATGCCGAGGGCTTCGAGGATGCCGCGGCCGATGCGGTACTCCAGGGGGTCGTACCCGAACAGGGCGAGGTGGCCGGGGCCGCTTCCGGGCGTGATGCCCGGCAGGACCGGCACGGCCAGCCCGGACACCCCGTCTTTTGCCAGGGCGTCGAGGTTCGGGGTGTTGGCGGTCTCCAGTTCGGTTCGGCCGCCCGGTTCGAGCGGGAGCCCGCCGAGGCCGTCGGCCACCAGCAGGACGATCTTGGAGGCCGACGGTTCACGCAGTTCTTGAACGAGTTGGTGGATGTTCATGGGGAAAACTTTACGCCCCGGCGAGAGTGAAGTACAGTATCGGGGAAATTAACCAGCCCGACGCGCGAGCGTGGGCGGGTGCCAACGCCGGCCCCGCCCCCTCTCCCCGACCGCGTTTTCTGGTGTGTTCGGCCCTCGCTCGCGCGTCGGGCTGGTGGCCCGGGGACGAACCGCGATGCAACTGCCCGACGAGAACATCGAGTACCAGTACCAGCGGCTCCTCGCCCACCCCCCGGAGGCGTGGACCCCGCTGGCCGAGTTGCAGGCCCAGCACTACCTCTCGCCCGACCGCCTCGAGGCCGTCAAGCCGCTCCTCAACGCCGTCCGCGGGCAGGTCGCCGCCGAGCGCGAGTTGCAGAACCCGCCGGCCAAACTCCAGCCGCTCCAGGCCGGGTTCATCGACCTGCCGCAGAAGACGCTCGACGCCTACCGCCGCAAGGGCGACGCCAGCGAACTCGGCAAAGTCCTCCGCTCGGCCGCCCGCCTCAAGGAGGACGTGGACCGGGTCGTCGTCCTCGGCATCGGCGGCAGCTACATCGGGGCGAAGGCCCTCTTCGACGCCCTCTGCCACACCTACCACAACGAGATGCCGGCCAAGCTCCGGATGGGCAAGCCGCGGGTCTACTTCGAAGGCAACGCGATCGACAACGACGCCCTCCAGGACCTGTTCGAGCTGCTGGAGAACACCTGCGTCGATCCCGACATCACCGACGAGCGGTGGGGCGTGATCGTCGCCAGCAAGTCGGGCGGGACGCTCGAAACGGCGGCCGCGTACCGGGCCCTGCGGCAGGAGGCGATCAAGTACTACGGGCCGAAGTCCGAGACGCTCAAGCGGGTGCTGGTGCCGATCACCGGGCCGAAGGGGAAGCTCCGCGACCTGTTCAAGGCCGACGGCTTCGCCGACGACGACATCCTCACCATCCCGAACGACGTGGGCGGCCGGTACTCGGTCTTCAGCCCCGTCGGCCTGCTCCCCGCGGCCGTCATGGGGCTCGACGTGCGGGCCCTGCTGCTCGGGGCGGCGACGATGACCAAGCGGTTCCTGGAGGAGCCGTTCGACCGCAACCCGGTGCTGCAGTACGCCGCCGTCAACCACCTGATGTACGAGGAGCAGAAGAAGCCGATCCGGGTGACGGCCGTCTGGACGAAGAAGCTCGAAGCCGTCGGCATGTGGTACGACCAGCTCCTGTCCGAGTCGCTGGGCAAGGCCGGGCGTGGGGCGACGCCGCTGACGGTGGTGCAGACCCGCGACCTCCACAGCCGCGGCCAGCAGCACCAGGACGGGACGCGGGACAAGATGATCAACAACCTCTTCGTCCGGTCCCACAAGCACCCGGCGGTGATGATCGGGATGAGCGACCGCAACGAGGACGACCTGAATTCCATCAGCCGCCGCGGCTTCCCGGACCTGCTCGACGCGGCCTTCAAGGGGTCGAACGAGGCCTACGCCGACGCCGCCCGGCCGACGGCCGACATCGTCCTGCCGACGATCACCGAGCACACGATCGGCCAGTTGTTCCAGATGCTCATGCTGGCGACGGTGGTGGAGGGCCGGCTGGCGAACACCAACCCCTACGGGCAGCCCGGCGTGGAAGCCTACAAGGCCAACATGCAGCGCGTCCTGAAGGCGACCCCGAATCTCCCGAAGGGCGAAGTGCGGGACCAGGCCAAGGGCGTTTAAAATTCCGGGGCCAACGCCGGGTCACGAACCGCAATACGCGCCGAAAGCCCACCCGTTGCAACGGGTGGGCTTTGCCCATTATCCCCCGAACTTCGCCGCCCACGTCCCCGTCAGCCGGCACAGCTCCGCCGTCGACAGCTCCTTGCCCACGTACCCGTCGAAGTCCGGCACCGCCGTTCCCGCCTCGTAGTCCGCAACGTACTTCTCCACCACCCGCCGGGCGACGCCGGTGAGCGCCGCGATGCGCTCCGGCGGCTCGCCCTCGCGGTGCAGGGCCAGCACGAGGTGCGGGCGGCCCTTCGTGATCGCCCGCGGCTCGGTCAGGAAGCGGTACGGCCGCAGCAAGTACGGCGGCATGTCCGGCCGGCCGCGGGCCCTCCTCAGCGACAGGCCGACGCGGGGGGTGGCGTACACCGCCGCCGTGCGTGCGGGCGTCGCCTCGCGGACGGCGAGCGGGGCCGGCGTCTCCCAGAACGGGCGGGTGCCGAGCCGGCGGTCGAGGGCGGCGGGGTCGGCCTCGCCGGTGCGGGCGAGCAGGTGATCGACCGTGAGCGACGGGCCGACGATTGCGGTGCCGTCCGGGGCGATCAGGGTGCGGAGCAGGACGCCGACGCGGGCGGTGCCGTCGCCGAACGTCAGGTCGAGGCCCTTGAACGACCCGCCGCGGTACTCGCCGGCCGAGCGGTGGAAGTACCACCGGCCGGCGTGGACCTGCACCGGGTCGCGGTGGCAGAACGGGTCGAAGTGGCCGGGACCGTGGTAGTAGACCTCCACTTCCGCGACGCGGTACGGCTCGCCGGCGACGAGCAGGTCGGCCCCGTTGAGCAGCCGGCCGGCGAGCACGGCGAACCACGCCCCGAAGTCGGCGGCGGGCGGCTTGCGGTTCCAGTGTTCGATGGGGGGCATGGGTGGGTTCCCGGGGGCGGCCGTCCCCCGCTTTGTACGCACACCCCGTTCCCGGTACGCCACTTGCTTTTCCCCAACCCGGTTCGGGAAGTGCCAACACGGGAGCCGTCATGGCCGCGGGCGTGATCTTCGACATCGACGGAACCCTGATCGACTCCGTCCCCCTGCACGCGGAGGCGTGGCGGGAGGCGCTCGCCCACTTCGGCTTCCACTTCACTTACGAGCAGATGTGGGGGCAGATCGGCAAGGGGTCCGACACGCTCCTGCCGCACATGCTGCCGGACGCCTCGCAGGAGGAGCGGAAGGAGATCGACGAGTACCGCGGGACGCTGTTCACGCGCGAGTACCGGGACCGAATCCAGCCGTTCCCGGACGTGCGGGAGTTGTTCCTCCGCATCCGCGGGGCCGGCGGGCGGGTGGCGGTGGCGTCGTCGGCCAAGGGGGACGAGGTGGACCACTACCTGAAGCTCGCCGACGTGGCCGACCTGGTCGAGGCGGCCACGTCGGCGGACGACGCCGAGCGGTCGAAGCCGCACTCGGACATCTTCCACGCCGCCCTCGACCGCCTGCCGGGCCTCGACCGGGGCGACGTGCTAGTGGTCGGCGACACGCCCTACGACGCCATCGCGGCCGTGAAGGCAGGGGTGCGGCCGGTCGGCGTCCGCGGCGGCGGGTGGCCGGACGACAAGCTCCGGGAAGCCGGGTGCGTGGCCGTCTACGAGGGGCCGACGGACCTGCTCAAAAACTTCGACCGCACGCCGCTGGGCGGCGGCTGACGCTCGGACGGCGGCCAAAGTGCCCCCGAATTCCCCCGCTTTTCGCGGGTGGGGTCGCCCGATCTCGCGGCCCCGGAGCGGGTTGCGATTCCCTTGCCAAATTTTGCGGTAACGCGGGAGCGGCGGCGCATTCCGCCCCGAATCCCCGCTCCGACCTCGCACTTCCCGTATGCCTAAGATAGGCCCATCGGACCTCTCCGCCCCCGAGCCCCCGCCCATGCCCCGACCCGCCGCGCGGATCGCCGAAGTCGTTGCGCTCGCCGCCGTTTACGCGGCGGCCGGGTACGTCGGCTTCCGGGCCGCCATCCCGCCGGGGAACGTCACCCCCGTCTGGCCGCCGTCGGGCATCGCCCTGGCGGCGCTGCTGCTCGCCGGGCGGCGGCTGGCCCCGGGCGTGTGGGCCGGGTCGGTGGTCGCCAACCTGCTGGCGTCCACGTACATCCCGGCCGGGGCCGCCGGGCCGCTCACGCTCCTGGCCGTCGCCGCCGTCATCGGCGTCGGGTCCACGCTCCAGGCGCTGGCCGGGGTCAAACTCACCGGCCGGGCCGACCCCCTCGGCGGGGTGCGGGCGGCCCTGCGGCTCGTCTTCGGCGGCGGGCTGCTCGCGTGCGCCATCAGCCCCACGGTCGGCGTCACCGCCCTGTGGGCCGGCGGACTGGTGCCGGCCGCCGACTTCCCCCGCACCTGGCTGACGTGGTGGCTCGGCGACACGGCCGGCGTCCTGGTCGTCGCCCCGGCGGTCCTGGCCTGGGGCCGGGGCGGGCGTCCGCCGGCGACCCCCGGCGGGGTCGCGGGGGGGGGGGTGGTCGCCCCAAAGCGGGCGGTCCCCCCGGGAGTCGTCCACCCCCGGAGCGGCTCGCGCGTGTTCCTAGCCCACCCCGTGACCGGGGGGGG
>JANPKP010000538.1:0-1578 GCA_031426095.1 Gemmataceae bacterium | reverse complement strand
CCGGCGGGTCGGCCACCCGGGCGGCGACGGTCAAGGGGCTGCCGAAGCTCGGGATTGCCCGGCCCGTGCTCAACTCGGGCGCGGGGTCGGCCGCGCGGGTCCGCCGGCGTGCTCGCGGCTCCGCCGGCGTGTTCGCGGGGCCAAGTCGGCAACGGGCAGACGCTCAGCTTGAGCCGATGTCTGATACGCTTGGCAATTGATACGCGAGCGCGACGTTCGGCGCGTGTTCGGTAGCGCGACCGGCCCGGGTGTGGCAGGCTGGGCGGCATGATGCTCCTGGCCCCGCGCGACCCGACCGACCCGGCCCGCCTCGACGACCTGATCGCCGCCGAGCGGGCGGCCGTCCAGCGGGACCGGTTCCGGGCCGTCCGGCTGTCGCTCGACGGCCGGGAGGCGGCCGACGTCGCCGCGGCGGTCGGCCGGTCCCGGACGTTCGTCCAGACGTGGGCCTACCGGTACCGCGACGGCGGGCTGGCCGCCCTGGCGGCCCGGAAGCGGCCGGGCCGGCCGCCCAAGCTGACGGCCGGCCAGCGGGCGGCGGTGCGGGCCCGGGTGCCGGCCGGCCCGGCCGACGCCGACGGCGGGGTGTGCGCCCTGCGGGGCGAAGACGTCCGGCGGATCCTCGCCCGCGAGTTCGGCGTCCCGCACTCGCTCCGGGCCGTGTACGACCTGCTCCGGCGGCTGCGGCTGTCCCCGCTGATGCCCCGCCCGGCGCACCGCAAGTCGGACCCGGCGAAGGCGGCCGCGTGGGTGGCGGCCGCCCCCCTTTTGTCGCCGCCGAACGCGGCCGCCACCCCGGCCGCGGGCGGGTCGAGGTCTGGTTCCAGGAGCGGAGGCTTCGCCTTCCGCCACGAGGCCCGGATCGGCCAGCAGGGGACGATGACGCACGTGTGGGCCGAGACGGGCTCCCGGCCCGAGCGGGTGCGGCAGGTCGAGTACGAGTCGGTCTACCCGTACGCGTCGGTCAACCCGGTCACGGGCGCGTCGTCGGCCATGCTCGCCCCGGGCGTGAACGCCGGGCTGATGTCCGAACGCCTGCGGATGGTCTCGGCGGCGGCCGGCCCCGGCACCCGCGTCGTGCTGGTGCTGGACGGGGCGGGCTGGCACGCGGCCAAGGGCCTGAAGGTGCCGCCGAACGTGACCCTGCTGCCGCTCCCGCCGTACTCGCCGAAGCTCAACCCGGTCGAGCGGGTGTGGAAGTACATGCGGGACCGGTACCTGAGCCTGCGGGCGTACAAAGACTACGACCACGTGTTCGACGCGGCCGGCGAGGCGTGGAACCGGCTGGACGAGGCGCGGCTCAGGAGCCTGTGCGCGACCGCTTGGCTCACGCTCGCGAATTAACTGCCAAGCGTATGAGACGTTCAGGATCGGCGTGAGGGCGTGTGCTTCCATCGGCGGCAACATACCGACTGCGGGCGAACCGGGACAAGGATTTAGGCCGCCGCGGTCGGGCGGTTGTCGGGCCGTTCTCCGCAGCCGCCGGGCGCGTGGTCGGCCCCGGGTCGACCCGGTACCATCCCACGCCATGGACGGGCTTCACATCCGACTCGACGGCAAGGCGGCGGTGGTGACGGG
>JANPKP010000537.1:0-5317 GCA_031426095.1 Gemmataceae bacterium | reverse complement strand
CGGGCCGCGGCGTGGTCGGGCCCGCCGGCGGGCCGCCCGGCCGGTCGAACTTCGACGCCGGCTCGCCGCCCCACAGCGGGGCCGCCGCCGGGGCGGTCGGCAGCGCGGTGGGCACCGGCACCGGCGGGGCCGGCAGGAGGTCGGTCGTGGACACGTCCACCACCTCCTCGGGCCGCGGCGTGGTCGGGCCCGCCGGCGGGCCGCCCGGCCGGTCGAACTTCGACGCCCCCTCCGGCAGCGGCTCGTAGGCGGGCGTCGAGACCGGCACCGACGCCGGTTCCGTGGCGGCCGGGCGCGAGGGGGCCGGCCGCGACGACATCGGGGCCGACGGCATCGGGGCCGGCGGCATCGGGGCCGGCGGCATCGGGGTGGGGGCCGTCGGGCCCGCGGCCGGCGGCGGCCCGATCACGGTGGACGGCGCGGCCTTCGGCGGCGGCAGCGGCTCGGCCCCCGGCGTTCCCCCGGTCGGCGGGCGGATGATGTTGAACGTCGGGGC
The DNA here is from genome assembly GCA_031426095.1 of Gemmataceae bacterium. Classification (GTDB taxonomy): domain Bacteria; phylum Planctomycetota; class Planctomycetia; order Gemmatales; family Gemmataceae; genus JANPKP01. The sequence goes on along the minus strand of JANPKP010000537.1, from coordinate 4,821 downwards.
CGCGTTCGACTTCTCGGCCACCAGCACGGGCACCGTCAGGTACTGCCGGCGGCCGGTCGAGACGGCCACCTGCACGCCGTACTGGAAGCCGAGGAAGTAGTCCCGCACCAGGGCGTGCCCCTCGGGCGTCATGTACTTGTTCCGCGTGTACTTCTTGGGCGGCACGGCCGGCGGCTGGGCGTTCCCGCCCCGGTCCAGGTAGTCGCTGTACCCGTCCACGAAGCCGTCCCGGAACTCCTCCGTGAACAGGCACCGCGGGTACTGACCCACGACCTCCTTCCACGTCGCCCGGGCCTCGCTCCGGAGGTCGTGCCGGCGGCACACCTGGTTGCCGACCTCGACCGGCTCGTTGAGCAGGTTGCGGGCCGAGTAGTAGTAGACGTTGCACCCGCCCGAGAGCGGGGCGAGGAGCCCGAGGGTGGCGAACGTCTTCCAGCGGATGCGCATGACAGCCCTCGCCGACGGACGGGGGTCCGCCCACCGGGAGGTGCGGACGCCCACCGTCCTTATCGGCACCGCCGCCGGCCGAGTTGACGGGTGGTGACGATTTTGACCGCTTTACCGGCCCCGCGGGTCGAGAAGTGTGGCACGTTTGATTCGAGAAACGCGGTCGCCCCGGTCGGAGCACCCGGGGCCGACCCGCGGCCCGGCGAACTTGAGTGAATGTTCTGGCCGCGGGCCGGCGTGCGGACGATGAGGGAGCATCGGTTGTTTCCACTCCTGACGGACCCACCGGTCCGGCAACCCCCAGGGACTCCTCTCATGGCGAAGAAGACAGCGGCGAAGCCGGCGGCCAAGGCCCCGGCCAAGAAGGCCGCCCCGGCGGCGAAGAAGGCGGCGGCCAAGCCGGCGGCCACCGTGAAGAAGGAGGTGGCCCCGGTGAAGGCGGCCGCGAAGGCGGTGGCGAAGCCGGTGAAGAAGGCCGTGAAGTCGGCGGTCAAGGCGGTCAAGGACGTGGTGGCCCCGGCCAAGCCGAAGGCGAAGGCCAAGCCGGCGAAGGCGGCCGAGAAGACGACCGTGGCCCCGAAGAAGGCCGCCCCCAAGAAGGCCCCCGCCCCGGCGAGCGTGCCGGCGGCCGAAGCGCCCGCCCCGACGCCGCCGGCCGCCGCCCCCGCGGGCGAAGCGACCGGCGGGTAAGCACCGTCGGCGGGGCAGGGTGAAGACACGAGCGGCGGGGGCTTTCGCCCCCGCCGCTCGGCGTTTGGTCACGGCCCCCGGCAAGTCGTCGCCCGCGGACGACCGGGCCGGTCGTCGCGGCCGCACGACCCCGCCCGACGTCCGGTTCGAAGTCACCGGAGGTCGACCGTCACCTTGGCGATCTTCCCGGTGAACGCGTTGTCGTGGTCCTTGTAGTCGTCCGTCACCGGCGTCTCGCCGTCCCGGCCGACGTCCGCCCCCTCGTCGGCCGAGAAGACGTTCGCCTGCGTGCGGTCGATCCGCCCCTCGGCCACCTTCTCGCCGTTGACGAACAGAGTGCCCCGGCCGCCCTTGCCCACGCCGCCGCCGTCGTACGCGAACTCGTACCGGATCGTCACCTTGCCCTCGGGCAGCGGCCGGGGGGCGGCGACCTTGTACGTACTGAGGCCGAGGAAGTTGTAGGCGTACGTCGCCTTGCCCTCCTTGACGTACAGGCTCCACCCGCCGAACCGCCCGGCCTGCGACAAGATCACGCCTGCCGCGCCGCCCTTCGGGACCTCGACCTCGGCGGTGATCGCGTGGGAGCGGTTCTTGGTGTTGATGAAGACGTTCTCCGACATCCCCGCCATCCCCTCGTACACCGTCAGCGACGTCCGCCCGGCCATCAGGTCCGGCCGGCCGACGGCGGCGGCGTTCATGCGTTCGAGGAACCGGTCGTCGAGCGGCAGGACGTAGTTCTTGACCGCCTCCGTCAGGAACAGGGCCTGCAACTCCTTGAGCTTGTCGGGGTGCTTCGCGGCCACGTCGGTCGCCGAGCTGAAGTCCTCGTCGACGTGGTAGAGTTCCCACTTGTCATCGAGGAAGGGGTGCCGCGACTTGGACTCCCACGGGGCCCGGTGGACCGTGTGGGCCAGCCACCCGTCGTGGTACAGGCCGCGGTTGCCGAAGATCTCGAAGTACTGGGTCTTGTGCCGGTCCTTGGCCGCGGCGTCGGCGAACGTGTAGGCCAGGCTCACGCCCTCGATGGGCGACTGGGGCGTGGTGTTGACCACCTTCGGCTCGGGCAGGCCCGCGGCTTCGAGGACGGTCGGCGCGACGTCGATGACGTGGTGCCACTGCGACCGGATTTCGCCCCGGGCCGCGATGCCTTTGGGCCAGTGGACCACCATGCCGTTGCGGGTGCCGCCGTAGCTGCCGGCGACCTGCTTCGTCCAGGTGAACGGGGTGTCGCCGGCCACCGCCCAGCCGGCCGCGTAGTGCGGGTAGGAGCTCGGGCCGCCCAGCTCGTCGTAGTGCTTGAGGATCTCCGCGACGGACTCGGGCACGCCGTTGAAGTAGGTCATCTCGTTGAACAGCCCGTTCATCGTCCCCTCGGCGCTCGCCCCGTTGTCCCCCACGATGTAGAAGACGAGCGTGTTGTCGAGCTGGCCCAGGTCGGCGATGGACTGGATCAGGCGGCCGACTTCGTGGTCGGCGTACTCCCCGAAGCCGGCGAAGATTTCCATCTGGCGGGCGAACAGTTTCCTCTCGTCGGCGGTGAGCTTGTCCCAGTCCTTGATGGCCTCCGGCTTGGGGGCGAGGCGGGTCCCCTCGGGCACCACCTTCAGGGCGATCTGGCGGGCCAGCGTCTCCTCGCGGAGCTTGTCCCAGCCCCGGTCGAACTTCCCCTTGTACTTGGCGATCCACTCCTTCGGGACGTGGTGCGGGGCGTGCGTGGCCCCGGGCGCGAAGTAGGTGAAGAACGGCTTGTCCGGCGTCAACGCCTTCTGCGAGTTCGTCCACCGGATCGCCTGGTCGGCCAGGTCGGTCATGAGGTGGTAGTTCGGCGTCTTGGGGGCCTCGATCTTGTTCAGTCCCTCGTAGAGGCCCGGGGCCCACTGGTTCGATTCGCCGCCGATGAAGCCGTAGAACTTGTCGAACCCGGACCGCGTCGGCCACCGGTCGGTCGGGCCGGACGGGCTGACCTCCCACGCCGCCGTCTCGTGCGACTTGCCGAAGGCGGCGGTGCTGTACCCGTTGAGCCGCAGCATCTCGGCCAGGGGGGCCACGCTCTCCGGCCGCTTCCCGGTCTGTCCGGGGAAGGCGGTGGCCGTCTCGGTGATCGACCCCATGTTGCAGACGTGGTGGTTGCGGCCGGTGAGCAGGGCCGCCCGCGTGGGCGAGCAGAGGGCGGTGGTGTGGAACTTGTTGTACTTCAGCCCGCCTTTCGCCAATTTTTCGAGCGTCGGCATGTGGATCGGCCCGCCGAACGCGCCGGACTGGCCGAACCCCATGTCGTCGATCAGCACGATCAGGACGTTCGGGGCCTTCTCCGGCGCTCGAACCTGGAACCGCGGCGGGGCCTTCGCGTCGCGGGCGTCGAGGACGGTCGACGGCACGACCTTCGGCTCGGGGATCGGCAGGACCGTGCGGTCGAGTGCGGCCGCGCCGCCCTCGGCGTACGCGGTGCGCCACGCGGTCGGCCGGGCGTCGGCGACGAACCAACACAAGAAGGAACCGGCGGCGAGGACCAACGGTGTGCGGACGCGGTCGAGCATGGGGGAAAATCTCATTGGTGCGGTTGGGGAGCCGGCCCGCGAAAGTGACGTGACGTGATCGGGGCTCAACTCGTGGTCGAACGGCGTCGCAAGACGCTTCGCATTGGCCGCTGCGGTGCCGACACTGTTGGTGACGCGGCTTGAATGTAACCCGCGCTGCGCGTTGCGGCAAGTGTGCCGCGTGGCCGACCGACATCCACGCGGACACTCGACCTCGCTTGGACACAAGCCCGGAGCGGCGATTCCGTCCGGAATCCGCCGGCGCTCCCGCGTTACCGGGGGACGTGGGAGCGGTTTACCGATGTCTCGACGGGTCAAGCGGATGGGCGAATTGAAGTCGCGCCGGTGCGGTAAAATCCGGTAACGGTCCCCGTCCGCGGCGAGGAACGGCCCCCGTCCAGCACCCTGCGGGGCGGGGTGAGCTACGGATCCCAGAAACCCGTGCCCCCGCCGGCCTGCCGCGTGCCCCGGTCGGTCGATTACTGGGCCGGCCCCCTGACGGCCCCGGCGTTCGTCGCCCCCGGCGAGCGGCGAGGCGGGCCGGCGTCATCGACGGACGGGCTTACTCTTCTTCGGGGTTTCCAGCGGAAAATCGGCCTGTTTCGTCCCCCCCGGGGGCACCTCGAACTCGACGCCCCCGTCCCGGTGGTACAGGTCGGGGATCCGGTCCGGGAGCGAGTCCGGAACCGACCCGTCCGCGGGGTAAATCGGGGCACTGATCGTGACGTGGTGGGTACCCGCGACCGCCCCGTCGTTGCCCCGGGCGATCACCGCGAGGGTGTACCCGCCGTCCGGCCCGGTCTTCCCGATGGACCCGACCGCGACGGCGTTCGGGTCGGAAACCTTCGGCTGGAACAGGACGGTCGCCCCCTCGACGGGCTTGCCGTCCAACGTGACCCGGCCGGACACCGGGACGAACGGGGTCCCCCCGCACCCGGCCGCGATCCCGAGGACGCCCGCGGCCACCAGACGGCTCAGAATCCTCACGGTCGATCTCCTGGTTCTTCCCGGGCCGGGCCGGGGGACGGAGCGGACGCCGCCCGGCCCGCGCCCCCCGTGCCGGGGCGGCCGGGCGGCGGGGGACCGACGCGGGGCGCCGGGGAAGTCGAGGGCGACCCGCGAGACCCGGGCGTATTCCCTCGGCGGG
>JANPKP010000536.1:0-13580 GCA_031426095.1 Gemmataceae bacterium | reverse complement strand
CAACCCCTCGCGACTGCTCGGCCCGGCCCTCGCTGACGCTTCGGGTTGGTAGCGAACCAACTTCTAATCCGAAATCCGCATTCCGCATTCCGCGTTGGCGTCACTCGCACTTCCCCAGCACCCCCTGGGCCTGGGCGAGCTTGGCCCGGGCCGAGAGGTAGTCGACGGCCGCCTTCAGCACCTCGCCGTCGGCCCGGCGGGCGGCCCCGCGGGCCTTCGCCAGCTCGGCCGTCACGGCCCGGCCGGCGGCCCGCTCCTTCTCCAACTCGGCCGTACGCACGCGGAGCCGGCCGGCGAGGTCGGCCCCGAGCCGGGCCCGCTCGGCGGCGGCGTTCGTCCGCACGACCGCGGCCCGGATTTCGGCCTCCGCCTGCCGCTCGCGCTCGGCCAGGAGCGTGCGGACCTGTGCGGTCGCGGCCTCGGGGCACGCCGGGTCGGGCCACGGGGCCGAGCAGGGGGCGACGACCCGCACCACGACCTTCAGGCTCGGCGGGAGGGCGAGCGTGGCCCCGCCGCCGAGGAGCGGGTTGACGCCGGCGAGCACCTTCCGCGTGAGGGCCGGGGCGTCCGGGTCGGTGGAGCCGGCGAGGGTGCGGAGGAGGGTGAGGTCCGGGCGGGACGCGAGGCCGACCCGCACGGCCGCGTCGATGTCGAAGGGGGCGGCCGGCACCTCCAGCGGGTCGTCGGGGGAGAGCCGGGCGGGCGGGCCGACGGGGAGGCCGAGGAGCACCTTGAGCCCGACTTCCAGCTCGCCGGCCTGCCCGCGGAGGCGGACCCGCTCGGCCCGCACGTCGGCGAGTTGCGTGGGGAGGTCGCCGGCCTGGTCGCGGTCCCTGAGCCCCGCGGCGGTGGCTTTCTCGGCGTCGGCGACGAGGGCGGCGAGTTCGGCTTCGGCCGCGAGGGCCTGGTCGGCCCCGGCCAGGGTTCCCGCGAGCTTGTAATAGAGGTCGAGGGCGTCGCCGGCGGAGCGGTTGCGGGCCTCCTCGGCGGTCAGCTCCCGCACCGCGAGGCGGGCGTTGCCGTCCCCCTTGGGGCGGTGGAACACCTTCCGCGGGCCGGCGTCGTCCGGCTCGCCCGCCAGCAGTCTGGCGACGCCGCTGTTGCGGGCCGCGAGCAGCCGCGTGTCCCCCGCGGTCAGCCGGTGGACCGGGCCGGCCGCGACATCGCCGGCGGGCGGGGCCGGGCCGCCGGGGGCCGGCTCCACGAGCGGCACGAGAGGCCTCGGGGTGAAGGTGGGGAGGCACGCGAGTTGGGCCGCCGGGTCCGCCTTCGGGGCCGGCGGGGGGCAGCGTTCGCCCCGCCCCTGCTGGCAGCCGGTGCCGGCGAGCAGCCCCCCGCCGGCGGCGAGCGTCAGGACGAGGCGGCGCGGGGACATGGGCCGACCTCCGGGGTGGGACTCCCCCTGTTATCGGCCGCGGCCGGTTGTAACTTGCGTACGGGTTGCGCCGCCCGCCCGCCCGCACGACCGCACCCCGTCACCCGGGCGGCGGCCCGACGCCGGCGGCCCGCAGCCGCTCCCCGGCCGCCTGCCACCACCGCTTCACCGTCCGCTCCGAGACGTTCAGCACCTCGGCCGCCTCGGCCTGCGTCATGCCGTGGTACCAGACCAGCCCGAACGCCTCCCGCTCGTCGGCCGGCAGGGCCTCGGCCGCCCGCTGGAAGTCGGCCCACTCGGCGAGCGGGTCGGCCCCGTCGTCGGCCGGCGGGTCGGGCGTCGGGGCCGGGTCGGCGGCCGGGCCGGGGCGGGCCGGGCGGAAGTTGGTCCGGTGGCGGGTGCCCATCCCCCGCGGGCCGTAGTACCGGCGGGCGAGGTCGATCAGCTCGCGGCGGACGCAGGCGGCGGCCAGCCGGAAGTAGTCGGCGGCGGTCGGCGGGCGGGCGTCGGCCAGGGCCCGGTGGAGGCGGACGGCCGCCCCCTGGGCCACGTCGTCGGCCTCCACCCACCGCCGCAGTTTGGGGAAGCCGGCCATCATCCGCCGGGCGACGCCGGCCAGCCGGTCGGCCCCGCAGGTGAGGAGGTCGTCGCGGGCGGCCGCCTCCCCGCCGGCGAGCCGGGCGACGTGGTGTTGGATGAGCCGGGTCGTCGGCCCGGGCGGCGGGGAGGGGCTTTCCATCGGGCGGTCTCGGGGCGGACTCACGGGGTGTCGTTCCAAACTACGCCGCGGCCGGCCGGCGGGGAGGCGAAATTCTTTTTCGGAATCGTGTCCCCGGCGTGTCCCCGGGCGGGGTCGGCGACCGCTGGGTGGGGGGTGACGAGAACCGACCCCTGACCGGAGACGAGCCATGACCGCCGCCAAGAAGAACGCCGCCCGCCTGACCTGCGCCGCCCTCGAAGACCGGATGGTGCCCGCCGCCCTGCTCGCCGCCCCGGCCGCCGCCCTGCTCGCTCCCCCGGCCGACGGCCCGGTCGCGGCCGTGGTCCGCACCGCGGAGGCCGGCCCCGTCGCCCCGCACGCGGGGCCGGCGGCCGACGCCATCTGGGTGGGCGACGCGCCGCACGGGGCCGCCGGCCTGGGCGTGTCGAGCTTCGACCCGCTGTCGGGGGCCCGCGGGAAGCTCGTCGCGGGGAAGGACCTGAAGGCCGGCGACGTCCTCCTCTCGACGGGCACCTCGACGGCGGCGGCGGTCATCATGGCCGGCACCGGGTCGATCTACACCCACGCCGCCCTCTACGTCGGGAACGGGCGGGTGGTCGAGGCGGTCGGGAAGGGCGTGCGGGAGGTCAGCCTGGAGGACTACCTCAAGGACACCGGCTCGGCGATGGTGGTCCGCGTGCCCGGCCTGGGCGACGCCGACCGGGAGGGGATCGCCGCGTTCGCCCGGCGGCAGGTGGGCAAGGCGTACAACATGGAGGGGGCCATCGCGTCCGCCCGGCCGGACGCCCTGAAGTGGATCGGCAGCCAGGCGACCGAGCGGTCGAGCTACTACTGCTCGCAGCTGGTGACGACGGCGTACAAGTCGGTCGGGAAGGACCTGTTCCACACCATCGACCAGACGCCGGGCGACCTGGCCGAGCGGGCCACGAGCAACTTCCTGCGGTCGGTGAAGATGGAGGCGACTGGGCGGCTGACCACCTGCTGAACCGCCCCGCCGAATCCGGCCGGTGGGACGGCCGGGGCGGTCAGATCGCCCCGCCGGCCGGGCGGGCGGGGTCGGCCGGGGACCACCCGCGGCGGGGGGCCTCGGCCAGGGGGACGAAGCGGTCGGTCGCCGGGTCGTGGGCGACCACCGCGCCGGTCTCGAAGCGGTAGACCCAGGCGTGGACCCGGACCAGCCCGGCGGCCACGGCTTCGGCCACCGCCGGGTGCGTCTTCAGGTTCGCCACCTGGCACAGGACGTTCCGCTCCACGGCCGCCGCCAGCCGGTCGGCCGGGGTCGCGGCGGCCCCGGCCTTCGCCGCCGCCTCGTCGGCCACCCCGGCCGCGTGCCGGAGCCAGGCGCGGACGACCGGGAGGGCGTCGAGGGCCGCCGGGTTGAGCAGCCCGGCCACGGCCCCGCACTGCGAGTGCCCGCGCACCACCACGTCCCGCACCCGCAGGTGGCGGACGGCGTACTCGACGGTCGCCGCCTCGCCCGTCGGCCCGGCGGCGTGCGGGGGGACGATGTTGCCGGCGTTCCGCAGGACGAACAGCTCGCCCGGCTCCGTCCCGGTCAGGAGGTTCGGGTTGATCCGCGAGTCCGAGCAGGTGATGAACAGGACGGCCGGCGACTGCCCGTCCCCGAGCCGGCGGAAGAGCGTCGCCTTGGTGCCGTGCACCTTCTGCTGGAAGTGGGACACGCCCTCGATCAGCCGCGTCACCCCGCCGCGAACGATCCGTGACATCGCAGGCCCCTCCCTCGTCCACGCGGGCGTCGCCGCCCTCAGAGCCGGGCCCGCCACGCCCTACAATGAGCTACAATACGCCCCGCCCCGCGAATCGAGCCCCTCCCGACCGGACGGCCCGCCGCATGACCGACGAAACCCGCCTCCCCGCCGACCCGTCGCTCGAACCGACCGGCCTGCACGCCCTCGGCCCGGCCGTCGGGGGCACGCTCGGCGGGTTCCACCTGGTCCGCGAGCTGGGCCGCGGCGGGATGGGGGTGGTGTACGAGGCCGAGGACGTGGCACTCCACCGGCGGGTGGCCGTCAAGTGCCTGCTCCCGCACCTGGCCGACGAGGCGTTCCGCTCCCGGTTCCTCCGCGAGGCCCGGGCCGCGGCGGCCCTGCGGGACGACCACGTCGTCACCGTCCACCAGGTCGGGCGGGAGGGCGACACGCCGTTCCTGGTCATGGAGTTCCTCGAAGGGGAGACGCTCGCCGCCCTGCTCGACCGGCGGGGGTTCCTCCCGCCGGCGGACGCCGTCCGCATCGCCCGTGAGGTCGCCCTCGGGCTGGCCGCCGCCCACGCCAAGGGGATCGTCCACCGCGACGTGAAGCCCGAAAACGTCTGGCTCGGCATTCCCGCCGGGCGGGCGAAGGTCCTCGACTTCGGCCTCGCCCGGCCGGCCGACGGGCCGACCCTGACGGCCCCGGGGACGGTCGCCGGCACGGTCGGGTACATGGCCCCCGAGCAGATTTACGGCGGCCCGCTCGACGGCCGGACCGACCTGTACGCCCTCGGCTGCCTGCTCTACCGGATGGCGTGGGGCGACCTCCCGCACCGCGGCGAGAACACCCTGGCCCACCTCGACGCGGTGGTGAACACCGACGCCCCCGACCTGTCGGCCGTGGGCCGCCGCCTCCCCGCCCCGCTCGCCGACCTCCTCCGCCGGCTCCTCGCCCGCAACCCCGACGACCGCCCGGCCGACGCCGCCGGGGTGGCCGCCGAACTGGCCGCCATCGGGGCCGCCGTCTCCCCGGCCGGGCCGCCGGCCGCCGCCCCGACCCGGGCCTGGACGCCCGCCCGCCGCCACCGCCCGGCCGGCCTCTGGGTCGGGGTCGCGGCCGTCGTCGTGGCCGCGATCGTGGGGGCCGCGTCGCTCGCCGGCCGGTTCGCCCGGACCCCGGACGCCGCCCCCCCGCCGGCCGCCGCCGGGCCGCCCGCCCCCGCCGGCGAGCCGATCCGCATCGGGGTGCTGCACTCGGCCACCGGCATGTTCAAGGACAACGAGACCCCGATGCGGGAGGCGATCCACTTCGCCGTCGCCGAGGTGAACGCGGCCGGCGGCGTCCTCGGCCGGCCGGTCGAGGCGGTCGACGCCGACCCCCGCTCGACGGAGGGGGAGTACGCCCGGCTGGCCGAGCGGCTGGTGACGGCCGACGGGGTGGCGGCGGTCTTCGGGTGTTGGACGACCGCGTCCCGCCGGCGGGTGGCCGAGGTGTGCGGGCGGCACGGGAACCTGCTCGTCTACTCGGTCCTCGGCGAGGGGCTGGAGGAGCACCCGAACGTGGTGTACGCCGGGGGGGCCCCGAACCAGCAGTTGCACGAGGCCGTCGAGTACGCCCGCAGCCGGGTGAACGGCCTCGGGAAGGCGAAGTTCTTCCTCGTCGGGTCGGGGTACGACCTGTACTCGCACGCCGCCCACGCCATGCTCGCCGACGAGATCACGCACACGGGCGGGGCCGTGGTCGGGAACGTGCTCGCCCCGCTGGGCGGGATGGACTTCGGGCCGGTGGCGGCGGACGTCAGGAAGTCCGGGGCGGACGTGGTCCTGAACACGGCCGACGGCGAGGGCGTGGTCCGGTTCGCCGCCGCCCTGGACGCGGCCGGGGTGAGCCCGAAGGACGTGCCGACGGTCTGGCTCGGGGTCGGGGAGGACGAGCTCGGGGCGGCCGACCTGCCCCTCCGCGTCGGGGACTACGCGGTCGCCCCGTACTTCGAGACGCTCGACACCCCGGCGAACAAGGCGTTCGTCCGCCGGTTCCGCGACAAGTACCCGTCCCGCCGGCGGGTCGGCGACCCCGCGGCCGGGGCGTACGCGGCCGTCCACCTGTGGAAGCGGGCGGTCGAGAGGGCCGGGACGGCCGACCCGGCGGCGGTCCGGGAGGCGTTCCGGGGGGTCACGTTCGACGCCCCGGAGGGGCCGGTGAGGATCGACCCGGTCAACCTGTACGCCTGGCGGCCGGCCCGGGTCGGGCGGCTGGAGGCCGACGCCGGCGGGGCCGTGGTGTACAAGATGGTGCTCGACGGGGGCCCGCTCCGCCCGGTCCCGTACCCCCCGCCGCACGACAAGGCCGGGTGGGACGCGTTCGCCGACCGGCTCTACAAGGAGTGGGGCGGGCGGACCAACCGGGCCGGGGCGGGGGGGAAGCCGTGATCGAGTACGACCGGGGGGCGTGGTGGGGGACGGCGTTCGCCGTCGGCGGCCGTGGTGGCCCTCGGGCTGCTCGGCATCGAGGAGGCCGGGGCCGAGGTCGAGGCCCCGTTCGACGGCGGGCCGAACGCCCTGCCCTGGACGCCCTCTGCCGGGCGATCGCGGCGAACGCCGCCGAGGCGTCCGCCCCGAACCGGCCGTAACGGGGGCGGTCGGGTTCCCGTCCGTGACCGCCGCGTGCCCCCCGGACCACCCGCGTCAGTCGGCCGCGGGGACCTCGATCGGGCGGACCCAGACGTTGCGGAAGCGGACCGGGTTGCTGTGGTAGTACAGCTCGATCGGCCCCTTCGGCGGGTGCGGCTTGTCGTAGCTCGGCATCGCCCGGAACGGCGTGTGGCCGACCAGTTCCTGCCGGTGGTGGAGGAGCAGCCCGTTCTGGAGCACCGTCACGGCCGCCTTCTTGACCAGCTTCCCGTCCGCCCACCGCGGGCCCTCCCAGACGATGTCGTAGGTCTGCCACTCGCCGGGCGGCTTGGCCGCGTTCACCATCGGCGGCCGCTGGCCGTAGATGGCCCCGACCATGCCGTCCGCGTAGGTTTGGTTGTCGAACGAGTCGAGGATCTGGATCTCGTAGCGGCCGAGGATGTTGACCCCGTTGTTCCCGCGGCCCTGGCCCTTGCCCTCGACCTTCGCCGGGGTGGCGAACTCCAGGTGGAGCTGGAAGTCGCCGAACTCGTCGCGGGTGCGGATCTTCCCCTTCGTCGCCTCGGCGTACCCGTTCTCGATCTTCCAGGCCGGCTCGGCCCCCTTGTCCCCCACCCACTTCGACAGGTCCTTGCCGTCGAACAGCACGACCGCGTCGGCCGGGGCCGGGGCCATGTGGCTGAACGTGGCCCCCGGGGCGACGACCGGCGGCTGCGGGCGGGCCGGGTCGTGGACGTGCCACTTGCCGCCGGGGAGCATGGGGGTGTCGGTGTACCCGTCGGCCTTCGGCTTGGCCGGGTCGGCGGCGACCGCGACCAGGGCGAAGCCGCACAGGCCGGCGGCCAGGACGGCGAGGGGGCGGCCGCGGGGGGCGGCCGGCTGCGGCTCGGGGGGCGTCATGGAGATGCTCCGTTGGCGGGGTGGGACTCGACGGCGGTCCGCCTTCAAGTCTAGCGGCGGGGGCGGCCCGCCGCCACCCGCCCGGCTCACCGCACGCTCACGGCGGCCGGCGGGCCCCAGTGCCCGCACCGCCCGGTGCCGTCCCGCCAGCGGGCCCGGACGCGGTACTCGCCGGCCTCCTTGAAGACCTCCGGCGGGATGTCGGTCTCCCGGCCCGACGCGGCTTCCGCCCGCCAGTGGTCGTCCAGCTCGTACCAGCCCCGCCGCCCGACGCGGCCGACCCGCCACTCCAGGGCCGCCGCCGTGGCCCCGGCCGGGGACGCGAACGCCGCCGCCGCGAACCGGAACCCGCCGCCCGGCCGCCGCTCCACCGCCGGGGTGGCGGGGATCGCGTCGTCCTTGGCCTCGAACGCCAGGTAGCCCCACCCGTACCCCCGCGGGTCGCCGTCGTTCGGGGCGTACGTCTTCTTCGGCCGCGTGTCGGTGCAGAAGTCGACGACGTACTTGCGGAAGCCGGCGAAGTCGGCCGTCGCCAGGGTCCGCGTCCACCGCCCGCCGAAGTGGTCGCCGGCCACCGGGTTGACGAAGTACGACCCCTTCTGGTTCATCCGCGGGTGGCGGTCCCACAGGGCCGCGTCGAGCGTCGGCCAGTCGGCCGCGGCCCCCTTCGGCGTGAGCGCCGCCCCGAGGTCGGCCGCGAGCTGCCCGACCTGCCCGCCCCGGTCGGTCCCGTCGGCCGCGAACAGGTCGAGGATTTCGCGGGCGCGGTTGCGGTACTCTTTCGCAATCGCCGGGTGGCGGAGGCAGCCGGCCGCGTCGATCACCCCCGGCTGGTGGTGGCGGGGGACGAACATCATGTCGTTGTCCCACGGGATCGGGGCCCACCGGCCGTCCGGCCGGCGGTAGTACCCGTGGTTCCCGTCCGGCCGCAGGTCGACGTTCCCGAGCAGCCGGTTGAGGGCGTGGAAGCTGTAGTACGCCGGCAGGTCGAGGTTCTGCCGCCACCACTCCTCCTTGGGGTTCGCCCGCATCCCGCCGAGGAACGCCTCCCACACCTTCGGGGCGTCGGCCATGCCACGCGGGGTGTGCTTGACCCCGCTCTGGGTGCTGACGGTCAGCCCGTCCGGCAGGGGGCGGTCGGCCAGCAGCTTCGGCTCCATCTCGCCGAGGGCCACGTACACGCCCCACAGGTCGCCCTCGTACTGGTCCTTCGCGCCCGCCTCGTCGGTCCCGTCCACCACCCGCCACTGCACCCACGTGGCCGGCGGGCTGGGGACGCCGGCCAGCCGGTACGCCCGCATCGACAGCACCTCGTCCAGGCCGGTGATGCCGCGGAGGACCGGGAGGTACGGGGTCGACCCGCCGGGGTTCAGGTCGAGGCCGGCGACCGGGGCCGTGAACGGCACCCCGTCGTGGTCGGCGAACGGCACCCCGTGCCCCTTGTTGAACTTCAGCCCCCACTTGTTCTTGCCCGAGATGTGGGCGCTCCCCTGGCCGCGGTTGCTGAAGCGGACGTGGTCGTACACGACCCCCCGGTAGACCACCGTCCCCTCCTGCTTCTGCTTGTGCGCGTTGCCGTCCCACTGGCTCCTGGCCACGTCCTCGGCCCGGGCCAGCAGGTGCAGGGGTTGCAGGGTGGCGAGGAAGGCCGCGGGGTAGGTGACGGCCGGCGTCTTGCCGGGCTGGCGGGCCCCGACCCACGGGGCCGGGCCGGCGTCGCACCACCAGGCGAAGTTGGGGCAGGCGTCGTCGGCCGCCGGGAGCCGCACGGGCTTGCCGTCCGCGCCGGTCGCCGCGACGCGGTAGCGGACGAGCCAGCGGTGCTTCTGGTAGGCCGCCGGGACGCGGGCGGTGAAGACGCCGTCGCCGGCCTTCTCGTCCCCGTCCCGGCCGTCGTCGCGCATCGGCAGGTCGGCCCAGTCCGTCTCGTAGGCGGGGTCGGACTTGCGGACGTACTTCCCGGGGGCGACGGCTTGAAGCTTGAGCGTGGCCGCCGTCGCGCCGGCCGCCGGCCGGGCGGTGACGACGACGGGCACCCCGGGCGTGGGCCGGGCGGGCTCGTGGCGGACCGCCGCGGCCTCGGCGGGGCCGGCCGGCTTCGCCGGCGCTCCTGGCGGCTCCGCTGCGGCGGGCAGCGGTGCCACCACGGCCGCGACGATCAGGGCAAGGAATCGCATCGCACAGTCCCCAGGCGTGGCGGCGGGGTGGCCAGTACGATCGCATTGTAAGTGACGTCGGCCGCCCGGTCCCGCGGCTGCGGCGGGAGTCCGCCCTCACCCGCCCCGCCCCGACCACGGGACCGGCCCACCACCCCCGGCGGGCTTCGCGGGGGCGGCCCGGCCGCCGGCGGCGGGGCGCGGTAGTCTGACACCCATGCCGTACTCCCACACCGTCCGCGGCGAGCGGTTCGCCTTCGCCGACCTCCGCGACCTGCTCGCCCGGGCGAACGAGGAGAAGTCCGGCGACCGGCTCGCCGGCCTCGCCGCCCGGTCCGAGCGGGAGCGCGTCGCCGCCAACTTCGCCCCCGCCGACGTGACCCACGGCGAGGTCGTCGACAACCCCGTCGTCGACCCCGACGCGGACGTCGTTACGCGCTTGATCCTCGACGGCCACGACCGGGCCGGGTTCGCCCCGCTCCGGTCGCTGACCGTCGGCGAGTTCCGCGAGTTCCTGCTGGACGAGGCCGCAGACGGCGACGAGCTGAGGCGGCTGAGGTGGGCGTTCACCCCGGAGGTGCTGGCGGCCGTCGCCCGGCTCATGGGGAACAAGGAGCTGGTGGCCGTCGCCGCCCGCGTGCGGAACGTCACCCGCTGCCGCAACACGCTCGGCGGGCGCGGCGTGTTCGGCGTCCGCCTCCAGCCCAACCACCCGGCCGACGACGTGGCGGGAATCCTCGTGTCGGCCGTGGACGGGCTCCTGTACGGCTGCGGCGACGCCGTCATCGGCGTGAACCCGGCGGACGACTCCCCGGCGTCCGTCGCCGCCGTCCTCGGCGGCCTCGACCGGCTCGTCACCACGCTCGGCGTCCCCACGCAGCACTGCTGCCTCGCCCACGTCACGACGCAACTCGCGGCGCTCGACCTGGGGGCCCCCGTCGACCTCCTGTTCCAGTCGGTGGCCGGCACGCAGGGGGCGAACGCGAGCTTCGGCGTGACGCTCTCGATGCTCGCCGAGGGGCGGGAGCGGGTGCTGGCGGCGCGGGCGGAGCGGGACGTGGAGTGGGTCGGCGACCAGGTGACGTACTTCGAGACGGGCCAGGGGAGCGCCCTGTCGGCCGGGGCGCACCACGGCGTCGACCAGCTCACGCTCGAAGCCCGGGCCCAGGGCGTGGCCCGGGCGTTCGACCCGTTCCTGACGAACTCGGTGGTCGGGTTCATCGGCCCGGAATACCTCGCCGACGAGCGGCAGATCGTGCGGGCCGGGCTGGAGGACCACTTCGTCGGCAAGCTCCTCGGCCTGCCGATGGGCGTGGACGTGTGCTACACCAACCACGCCGCCGCCGACCAGAACTCGGCCGACAACCTCCTGCTGCTCCTGGCCGCCGCCGGCGTGAACTTCGTGATGGGCGTGCCGTGCGCCGACGACGTGATGCTCAATTACCAGTCGACCAGCTACCACGACGCGGCGGCCGTCCGGCACCTGCTGAACCTGTCGCCGGCCCCCGAGTTCGCGGCGTGGCTCGAAGGGCGGGGCGTGTTCCGCGGCGGCCGGCTGGCCCCCGAGCGGGCCGGCCGGGCGGCCCTCCTGAGGACCGTGGGCCGGATGCTGGGTGAATGAGAGGGTCAACGCCGGGGCCGCGATTCCGCCCGGAATCCGCCGCCGCTCCCACGTTACCGCAAAATTCGGGACCGATTCCCGAAGCGGCTCCCGCGGCGGCGGATGCGGCGACCCCACCCGCGCCCGTGCGGTAAAATCCGGTAACGCCCGCCACCCCACAGGACGCCCCGCGTGACGAAGCCGCCCGACCCGACCGCTACCACGACCGCCGCCGACGTGGGAACGCTCCACGAGCTCGGGTACGCCCAGGAGCTGGCCCGCTGCCTCGGGGGGTTCTCGAACTTCGCCCTCTCGCTGTCGATCATCTGCGTCCTGGCCGGCGGCCTCACCTCGTTCCACGTCGGCTTCTGCTCCGTCGGCGGGGCCGCCGTCGGGCTCGGGTGGCCGCTCATGGGCCTCCTGTCGCTGGCCGTGGCGGCCACGATGGGGGAGGTGGCGAGTGCGTACCCCACGGCCGGCGGGCTCTACCACTGGGCGGCCCTCCTCGGCGGCCGCGGGTGGGGGTGGGCGACGGCGTGGTTCAACCTCGCCGGGCTGGTCGCCGTCCTGGCCGCGATCAACGTCGGCACCGTCCGCTTCGCCGCCGGCCTCCTCGACCCCGCGTTCGACCCCGCCACGCCCGACGGCCTGCGGACGCAGTTCCTCGCCGTGGCCCTGATGACCGCCTCGCAGGCGGTGGTGAACCACCTGGGCATCCGCGTCACCCGCGTCCTGACCGACTTCAGCGGCTACCTGATCGTGGCCGTGTCGGCCGCCCTCACGCTCGCGCTGCTGGCGTCGGCCCCGTCGTTCGAGTTCGGCCGGCTGGTGACGTTCACGAACTTCAGCGGGCTGCCGGCCGACGCCCCGGTGTGGCCGGAGACCGCGTCGGTGGCGTGGCTATTCGCCCTCGGGCTGCTCCTGCCGGCGTACACGATCACCGGGTTCGACGCCTCCGCCCACGCCGCCGAGGAGACGGTCGACGCGGCCCGCAACGTGCCCCGCGGCATCGTCCGCTCGGTCCTGGTGTCGGGCCTGGTCGGCTGGCTGATGCTGTCGGCCGTGGTGCTGGCCATGCCCGACCCGGCGGCGGCCGCGGCCCAGGGCGAACGGGCCTTCACGCACACCCTGGAGGCGGTCGTGCCGCGGCCGCTAGCCTTGACGCTGATGGGCGGGGCGGCGCTAGCCCAGTACCTGTGCGGGCTGGCGACGGTCACGTCGGCGTCGCGGATGGCGTTCGCCTTCGCCCGGGACGGCGGCCTGCCGGCGTCGCGGTGGGTGCGGCGGGTGTCGCCCCGGTTCCGCACCCCGGCCGCGTCGATCTGGGCGGTGTCGGCCGCGGCCGTGGCGTTCACGGCCTACGCCGAGGTGTACGCCACCATCGCGGCCGTGGCGGCGGTGCTGCTGTACGTCTCCTACGTCCTGCCGACGGCCCTCGGGTTCGCGGCCCGGGGCCGGTGGTGGACCGACCGCGGCCCGTGGCACCTCGGCCGCTGGTACCGGCCGCTGGCCCTGGTGAGCGTGGCCGGGTGCGGCCTGCTGATCGTGGTCGGGATGCAACCCCCGAACGAGAAGGCCGCGTACGTGGTCGGCGGGCTGCTCGTGACGCTGGCGGTGGCGTGGCTCGGGTACGCCCGCACCGCCTTCCCGGGGCCGCCACTCGGGACGCCGGGCGGGAAGGAGTTGGACGCGATCCGCCGGGCCGAGGCGGCGGTCGGCGAGGGGGCGGCGACATGACGGACGACCTCGCGGAAGGCGACCGGGGCGGGCCGGTGGACGTGCCCGACGCGATCCGCCGGGCGCTGGCCCGGACGCCGGCCCGGCTGCTCGTGGGCCGGGCCGGCACCGGCTACCGCACGCCCACGTGGCTGAAACTCCGCGAGGACCACGCCGCCGCCCGCGACGCCGTGCAGACGGAAATGGACCTCGACCGCGACTTGGGTCGGGAGCTGGTGGACGGGTTCGGCCTGTTCGCCGTGCAAACCCGGGCCGCGTCGAAGGCCGAGTACCTGACCCGCCCCGACCTCGGCCGCTCGCTGTCGGACGACGCCCGGGCGGCGGTCGCGGACCGCTGCCCGCCGGGGGCCGACTTCCAGGTGGTGGTCGGGGACGGCCTCTCGGCCGCGGCGGTGGCCGCCCAGGTGCCGGCCTTGCTCCCGCTCCTCAAAGCGGAAGCCGACGCCCGCGGGTGGCGGTTCGGCCGGCCGTTCGCCGTGCGGTACTGCCGCGTGGGCGTGCTGAACGACGTGGGCGACGTGCTGAGCCCGGCGGTGGTGGTGCTTCTGATCGGCGAGCGGCCCGGGCTGGCGTCGGCCGACGGCCTCTCGGCGTACCTGGCGTACCGCCCGCGGGCCGCCCACACCGACGCCGACCCCAACCTCGTCTCGAACGTCCACGCCCGCGGGGTCGGCCCGGCCGACGCCGCGGCCCGCGTCGCCGCCCTGGCGGCCGCGATGGCGGCCGCCGGCCGCGGCGGCGTCGGCCTC
>JANPKP010000535.1:0-6572 GCA_031426095.1 Gemmataceae bacterium | reverse complement strand
TAGAACTTCTCCTAAATTCACTTCCCAGTCCGCCCACGGCCGTGCTGTGGGCGGTTTCATTCCCGGCCGGCCTAGAATGGACGTGAGCGGCCCGCCGCGCCCGACCACCCGCCCGTGAGACGACAATGCCCGACCCCGGCCCGACGTTCTGCCCCATCGACGACGCCCTCGCCGACCTGCGGGCCGGCAAGATGATCGTCCTCGTGGACGACGAGCAGCGGGAGAACGAGGGCGACGTTGTGATGGCCGCCGAGGCGATCACCCCGCAGGCGGTCAACTTCATGATCCGCCACGCCTGCGGCCGGCTCTGCGTGCCCATGAGCCAGGCCGTCGCCGACCAGATCGGCCTCGACCTCCTGCCCGGCGTTCAGCTCGACCCGACGGCCACGCCGTTCACCCGCAACTTCGACGCCCGCCACGGCGTCACCACCGGCATCTCGGCGTTCGACCGCTGCCGCACGATCCAGGTGTGCGCCGACCAAGCCAGCGCCCCCGACGACCTCGTGCGCGACAAGGGGCACATGGACGGGTTGATCGCCCGGGCCGGCGGCGTCCTCGTGCGGGCCGGGCACACCGAGGGCGTGGTCGACATGTGCCGGCTCGCCGGCTTCCGCGAAGTCGGGGTGCTGTGCGAGATTCTGAACGAGGACGGCACGATGGCCCGGCTGCCGGACCTGGTGGCCTACAGCCGGACGCACGGCCTGAAGATGTGCAGCATCGCCGACCTGATCGAGTACCGCCGGCGGCGCGAGAAGCTCGTCAAGAGGGAGATCACGCTCAAACTGCCGACGGAGTTCGGCGAATTCGACCTGTTCGCTTACACCTCCGTCGTGGACGCCGAGCCGCACCTGGCGCTCACGACCGGCGGCGTCGGGCTCGACGGGGCGGACGGCGTACCGGTGCAGGACGGGCCCGTGCTGGTGCGGATGCACAGCGAATGCCTGACCGGCGACGCCCTGCACTCGGCCAAGTGCGACTGCGGGCCGCAACTCCAACACGCCATGAAGCAGGTCGCCGCGGCCGGTCGCGGGGTGATCGTCTACATGCGACAGGAGGGCCGGGGGATCGGCCTCCTGAACAAGCTCCGGGCGTACAAGCTCCAGCACGACGAGGGGTTGGACACCGTCGAGGCGAACCGCCGGCTCGGGTTCGCGGCCGACCTCCGGCACTTCGGCATCGGGGCGCAAATCCTCCACGACCTCGGGGTGCGGGACATCAAGCTCCTGACCAACAACCCCCGCAAGGTGATCGGGCTCGAGGGGTACGGGCTGCGGATCGTGGCCCGCGAGCCGATCCAGATGCCGCCCGGGGAGTTCAACCGGTCCTACCTGCGGACGAAGAAAGAGAAGATGGGCCACCACCTCGACGGGATGGACGACGCCACCGACTGACCCGGTTGGGCTTCCGCCCGCCGGCGGCCGCCGCTATGGGTCGCACACAAAGACCCGTACCCCCCGGCGGTCCGCCCGTGGCCCACCCACGCACCACCCTCGTCGTCCCCTGCTACAACGAGGCCGCCCGCCTGCCGGCGTTCGCGTTCGCCGCGTTCTGCGCCGCCGACCCGGGCCAACACCTCGCGTTTGTCGACGACGGCAGCACCGACGGGACGCGGGCCGTCCTCGACGCCCTGGCCGAGCGCGTCGGCCCGCAGGTCGCCGTCCTCACCACCGGGCGGAACATCGGCAAGGCCGAGGCCGTCCGCCTCGGCTGCCGGCACGCCCTCAACGCGGGTTCGGCCCACGTCGGCTACTGGGACGCCGACCTCGCCACCCCGCTCGACGCCGTCGCCGAATTCGAACGCGTGCTCGACCGCCAGGCGGGTATCGACCTCGTGTGTGGGGCCCGCGTCCGCCTTCTCGGGCACCGGGTCGAACGCAGCCCGGCCCGCCACTACCTCGGGCGGGTGTTCGCCACCGCCGCCGCCGTGGCACTCGGGCTGCCGGTGTACGACACCCAGTGCGGGGCCAAGCTGTTCCGCAACACCCCGCGGACGCGGTGGGCGTTCGCCGCCCCGTTCCGCTCCCGCTGGCTGCTCGACATCGAACTCCTGATGCGGATGGCGGCGTGGGACCGCTCCGGCGGGCCGGCGGCGGCCCCAGTCGCGGACGCGGTCTTCGAACAACCCCTACGGGAGTGGCGGGACGTGGCCGGCTCGAAGGTCAAGCCGTGGGACCTGCCCAAGAGCCTGCTCGAACTCGCCCGCTTGCGGCGGGCCTACGGCCGGTTGAAAGTGTCGGACGCCGGCCGTCCGACGGCAGAACCGGCGACGCGGCGGGCAGCCTGATCACGATTCAGTCCGAGCCGGTGCCGGTGAACTCTTTCAGGATCGAGCCCGCTTCCTTGGCCGCACGGGTGTCCGGGTTCTGCTTCACAAGCAGGTCGTGGGCGGTCTTGATCTGGGCGATGGCCTGGGCGTTGCGGTCGCGGAACTTGGGGTCGCGGGGGTTGAAGCCGCCGGGCTGGGCGGCGATCACCGCAGCCTGCTTCTTGAACCGCTCCAGTGCCGGACGCGGCCGCAGTTCGGCGATCACCACCTTGTTCCGGGCCAGCGAGTTGACGACCTCCTGCGCCTTCGGGGCGACCGCCGACCCCTTATAAGTCGCCGCAAACCGCTCGGCCGTTATGTAAGCGTCATATGGGTCGTCTTTCGCCCGCTCCTTGGCGGCGGCGACGGCCTCCAGCCCAGGCGCGAGGAGCAGGTCGAGCAACTGTTTCCCTTTCGCGGCCGTGTCGGCGTCCGGATTGGTCGAAAGCGCCTGGGCCTTCGGGATGAGGGCCAGCGGCCCCTGCCCCGCGTCGGCCGCCTTCAGCGTCGCCGCGAACGCCGCCCCCAACTCCTCGTCGTCCCCGACCTTCGCCAGCAGCGCCCGGCTGACGGCCGTGCGGGCGAACGCCTCGACCTGGAAGGCCGATCCGCGGTACAGGCACTTGCCTTCGGTGTCGAAGAGGACAGCGTGCCCGCCCTCGGGGTTCCGCGGCGGGTCGGCGTCGCGGATGAACCCGCTCTGCACGACGGCGTACTTCGCCCCACGGTCCTTAACCTCTCTCGCCACGTCTTCGGGGGACACCCGGTACGGGTTCGGGGCGACCACCACGAACCCGTAAGGGGCGAGTTCGTCGGCCAGCGGGCCGACGCGGCTGAGGACGTTCGCCTGCTCGCCGCCCCAGTAGGCGACGAGCACCACCTTGCCCGCGTACAACTCCGGTTCGACCTTCGGGCCGGCGAGCGGCGGGCCGAACACGATCCCCTTCGGGAAGGTGATCGACAGGTCGAACTTGTCCGACCCGTTGGTCGGCCCGCCCTTCACGGCCGCGACCGGCCTGGCCGACGCCTTCCAGAGCGACTCGATCACCTTGAAGCTGACCGGGTCGTGCTTCTTGAGGTCGTCGCGGGTGTTCGGAAAGTAGTGGAGCTTGTCGAGGTAGCTGCACGTCAGCTCGGC
Organism: Gemmataceae bacterium; assembly: GCA_031426095.1. Taxonomy (GTDB): domain Bacteria; phylum Planctomycetota; class Planctomycetia; order Gemmatales; family Gemmataceae; genus JANPKP01. The sequence continues at coordinate 3,129 of JANPKP010000535.1, read as the reverse complement.
GAAGAACTCCTCCGGGTTCGTGCTCACGTAGTGAGCTTTGTCGTACAGCTTCCGCTCCATCGCCTGCTGGTAGGCGGCCTTGATCCGCGGGTTGTCGAACCCGAGGAGTTGGTCGTGGACGGCGTGGGAGAACTCGTGAAGCAGGACGCAGCGGCCGAGGTCGCGGTCCGGCTGGTGCTCCCCCGTCAGCGACCGGAGGCTCAGCACCGTGATCGTCTTGGCCCGGAGCGGGTGTTCGCCCTCGGCCACGAGGCTGGCCGGCCGGCCGCCGTTGTAAATCGCCACCGCCGTCCCCTTGCGGCCGTTGCCGACGGCCTCCCGGTCGTCCCACTCGACCCAGATGACGAGCTTGCGGAGGAGGGCCACCGACCGGGCGTTCATGACCTCCGTGATCCGCTTGAGTTCGCCGTCGAGCACGTCGAGCGGCTTCGTCTTGTACTTCGCCGTGTCGATCGAATAGACCTTGTTGCTCACCAGGAGGGTGAACCCCTGGAGCTTGATGGTGCGGTACCCCGCCACCTCGGGGTCGGCCCCCTTCTTGCCGGCCGGCGGGGCCGCCTTCGATCCGGTCGATTGGGCCTGGGCGTGGGGGGGTACGACGAGCGCAACGAGGAGTGCGATGCGGACGATTGGGCGGAGCATGCGACACCCTTGGGCGTGGGGCGGGGAGAGGTAGGGTAAGTCCGTCGTATCACTGTACGAGACACCGGGCCGCACACAAGGGCGCTCGGCGCGCGAAAAGCCCACCCGTTTTCAGGGTGGGCTTTCGCGTCGTTGACGCTTCACGCTACTTGTCGCGGGTGCCCCCGGCCCCGAGCGCGGCCTGGGCGGCGGCCAGCCGGGCGATCGGCACGCGGAACGGCGAGCAGCTCACGTAGTCCATCCCCACCCCGTGGCAGAAGTGGACGCTGTCCGGGTCGCCGCCGTGTTCCCCGCAGATGCCGACCTTGAGGTGCTGCCCGGCCTTCGCCTTGCGGCTCGCCCGCCCCTTCTGGATGCCGATCTCGATGAGCTGGCCGACACCGCCCACGTCGAGCGACTGGAACGGATCGACGGGGAGGATCTTCTCCTTCAGGTACGTCGGCATAAAGCCCTTCGTGTCGTCGCGGCTGAAGCCGAACGTCATCTGGGTGAGGTCGTTCGTCCCGAAGCTGAAGAACTCGGCCTCCTCGGCGATCTTGTCGGCCGTCAACGCGGCGCGCGGCAGCTCGATCATGGTGCCGATCTGGTAATCGACCTTCACGCCCGCTTTTTGGATCGTCTCCTCGGCCACACGGATGGCCCGCTTCTTCAGGAACACGAGCTCCTCAACGGTGCCGATGAGCGGGATCATGATCTCCGGCAGGACGCTCTTGCCCTGCTTTTTGACCTCGATGACCGCCTCGATGATCGCCCGCACCTGCATGTCGCCGATCTCGGGGAAGACGATCGGCAGCCGACAACCGCGGAAGCCCATCATGGGGTTGTATTCGTGCAGCTCGTCCATCCGCTCGCGGATTTTCTCGACCGACACGCCCATCTCGTCCGCCATCTCTTTCTGCTTCTCGCCGTGCGGGAGGAACTCGTGCAGCGGCGGGTCGAGCAGCCGGATGGTCACCGGGTACCCGTCCATGGCGGCGAACAGGCCGATGAAGTCCTTCCTCTGGAATACCAGCACCTTGTTCAGCCCCGCCTCGCGGCCGGCCACGTCCGACGCCAGGATGACTTCGCGGATCGAGGAGATGCGGGCCTTCTTCTCGGCCTCGTCGGCCCCGACGAAGAACATGTGCTCGGTCCGGCACAGCCCGATCCCTTCGGCCCCGTACTCCCGGGCCTTGATGGCGTCGGCCGGGGTGTCGGCGTTCGTCCGAATCTTGAGCTTCCGGCTCTTGTCGGCCCACGTCATGAGGGTGGCGAAGTCGCCGGTCATGGTCGGGGCGATCGTCTCGACCTTGCCGATCATCACGTCGCCGGTGGTGCCGTTGATCGTAAGGAAGTCACCGGCCTTCACGTGGTGCCCACCGACGGTGAGCGTCTGGCTCGCCTCGTCGATCTTCACCGCCTCGCAGCCGACCACGCACGGATTGCCCCACCCGCGGGCCACGACCGCCGCGTGGCTGGCCTTACCGCCGGTGCTGGTGAGGATGCCCTTCGCCAGGTGCATGCCCGCCACTTCCTCCGGGCTTGTCTCCTTGCGGACGAGCAGGATCGGGTCGTTCGGGTACTTCTCGGCGTGGGCCACGGCGGCCTCGGCCGACAGGATCACCTTGCCCGACGCCCCGCCGGGGCTGGCGGCGATGCCCTGGGCCACCGGCTTGACCTTGCTCTTGGGGTCGAGCTGCGGCTGGAGCAGGTGGTTGAGGCTGTCCGGCGGGACGCGCTTGACGGCCGTCGTCTCGTCGATCAGCTTCTCCTTCGCCATCTCGACGGCGATCCGCACGGCGGCCGTGCCGGTCCGCTTGCCGCTGCGGGTCTGGAGCATGTACAGGGTGCCGTCCTGCACCGTGAACTCGATGTCCTGCATCTCCGTGTAGTGCTTCTCGAGCGTCTGCCGGATGTCCATGAGCTGCTTGTAGACGGCCGGCATGTCGTCGTTAAGCTTGGAGATCGGTTCCGGAGTGCGGATGCCGGCCACCACGTCCTCGCCCTGGGCGTTGATGAGGTAGTCGCCGTAGAAGACGTTCTCGCCGGTGTTCGGGTCGCGGGTGAACGCCACCCCGGTCCCCGACCCCTCGCCCATGTTCCCGAACACCATCGCCTGGACGTTGACGGCCGTCCCCTTGAGCCCGCTGATCCGCTCGATCCGGCGGTACTCGATCGCCTTGTTCCCGTTCCACGAGTTGAACACGGCGTTGATCGATAGCATCAACTGCTTCTTCGGGTCCTGCGGGAAGTCGTCGCCGACGTGCTCCTTATAGACGGCCTTGTACCGCTTCACCAGTTCCTTCAGGTCGTCGGCGCTCAGCTCGGTGTCGAGCTTGACGCCCTTCTGGTGCTTGAGCTGGTGGATTTCGTGCTCGAACGCCTCGTGTTCGCACCCCATCGCGGTGCTGCCGAACATGTCGATGAGGCGGCGGTAGCTGTCGTAGGCGAAGCGGGGGTTGCCGGTCTTCTTGGCCAGCCCCTCCACGCTCGCGTCGGTCAGGCCGA
>JANPKP010000534.1:0-22170 GCA_031426095.1 Gemmataceae bacterium | reverse complement strand
GGACGGGACGGCGTCGGCCGGGGCCTCGGGCATCACCGGCCCGCCGGCCGGCCCGGGGCCGTCGTACCCCGGTGGGAGGGGGCTGCTGAACTGCCCCGCGGCCGGCCCGGCCGCCAGGGTCGCCGTCAGGAGCATTGCGGGAAGGATTCGCGTGATCGTCATTGCGCGCCTCGCTCGCCCCGACCACCCGCCGCACGACGGACGCCGCGGCGGGGATTCGGCCTGATCTTCTGACCCGGGAGTTGCATCGGCACGACGGCCGTGACGACTTTAACCCTTCTTCCGTTCGGGGCGATTCGGCGGGTCGTGCGGGAGGCGCGTTTTGTAGGTCGTGACCAGGCATCGCGCAGTCCCACCGCGTGAGGCTCGTCGTGTCTCCGTGGTGGGGCTGCGCTGAACCTTGTCTCGCCCTACGAGTAGATGTAAACCGAACCGGGTCGCCGTCGGCCGCGTAGCACGGCTGACGCGCGAGCGGCTTCCCCCCGGGCTCCCCCATGCTCTCCGGCCTGACGAACCCGAACGTCCTCCTCGCCGGGCTGATCCTCGCCGGCGTCCAGTTCCTCGCCGCGCTCCCATGGCTGTACGCCGTCGATCCGAAGTCGTTCGGCCGGGCCGGGCGGACGGCGTCCGGGTGGCTGTCTCTGCTCGGCGGTCTGCTCGCCGGCGGGGCGGTGTTCGCGGCCTTCCTCGGCTACAAGGGCGAGTCGGCCGCCCTGGAGACGAACGGCAAGTACGTCTACGGGTCGGTGTTGCACCTGCAACTGATCGTGGACCTCGCCCTGCTCCTGCCGGTGGTCGTGGGGTTCGTGTGGCCGAAGGGCGGGGCGGTGGCGTCGGCGGCCTACCGCGAGGGGTGGCGGCAGCCGCTCTTCTGGCTGATCCTCACGCTCGGCGTCGGCTTCATCGCGGTGTCGGTCGTCATCCCCTACTACACGTTCGGGGACGACTACAAGATGATGAAGCAGATCGGCTTCGACGTGGTCATGCTCGCCGCCGTGCTGTTCGGCGTACTGGCCGCGAGCTGGTCGATTTCGGAGGAGATCGAGGGCCGCACGGCCGTCACGCTTATGAGCAAGCCGGTGAACCGCCGGCAGTTCCTCGTCGGCAAGTTCCTCGGCACCCTGATGGCCTGCCTCGTCATGTCGCTGGTGCTCGCCTGGACGCTCAACTTCGCCCTGCGGGCCATGCGCGAGTTCGACCAGATCAACAACGCCCCCGACCCCTCGGACCCGGCCAACGCCCGGTTCGACGCGGTCGTCGACCCGCTCACCATCGAGGCCCAGAAGTACGTCGTGCCGGCGTTCGAGCGGGCGGTGCCGTCGGCCCCCGGCCGGGCGGTCGCCCGGGGGGCCGGGCTCTGGTTCGGCGACACCCTGGCCCACACCCTCGGCGTCCTCCTCGGGTTCGGGCAGGTGATGATCCTCGTCGCCATCGCCTCGGCCCTCGCCACCCGCATCCCTTACGTGGTGAACCTCGTCCTCTGCCTCGTGATCTACCTCCTCGGCCACCTCGCGCCGGAAGTCGTGCGCGTCACCGAGTTGGGCGGGCCGAACGCCTCCGCCGGCGTCGGCCTCGTCGGCTTCCTCGGGCGGCTGTTCGACGCGGTGCTCCCGGCCCTGGAGTTCTTCAACATGGGGCCGGCCATCGTCCGCGACAGCCCGCTGGAGTTCGGCCCGTTCACCCTCTACGTGCTGACCGTGTTCGGGTACTCGATCCTCTACACCTCCATCGCCCTCCTCGTAGGCCTGCTCCTGTTCGAGGACCGCGACCTCGCCTGATGTGCCGGCCGTGCCGGAGGGAATCGCCGCCCGGCGGCGGTTTCCGGGGCGCGTCGGGGCGTTTGATTCTCTACGCTATGGGGTGTGGTCGCGGACACCCGCCCGCCCCGAGGCCCCCGTGGAAACCAACCCGTTTGACCGGCTCCGGGCCCACTTCTTGAAGGCCCGCACGGAGAAGTGGGGCGCGGTCGCCGCGTCCGTCGGCACGGCCGTCACGTTCGCCGCCCTCATCGCCCTCCTGTACCTGTTCGCCGACCTGATGGTGTGGAAGGGGGTAGTGCCCTCCTACGCCCAACTGCCCGCGGCCAAGAAGCGGGCGGCGGCCGACGAGTGGGCCACGCGCTGGTCGGACGCCGACCGCGCCGAGGCCGTCAGGCGGGTCGGGGTGCCGGTCGCGGCCGTCAAGCGCGTGGTCGGCGAGTCGGACGCCAAGGCGCCGCCGAGCGCCGCCGAGTGGGAAGGGCGGTGGCGGGCGAACGCCTACCTCGGACTCAAGGACCGCGTCGGCTTCGAGGCCGCCGAGACGTACGCCGGCGACCCCGGGGCGGACGACGACCCGACCACCCCCCCGCGGCTCGGCCTCCTGAGTCTCGTGGTGCGGGAACGCGACCGATGGACGGGCCGGGCGATCGGGTGGGTGGCCGCGTGGAACCCGTGGGCGTGGCGGCCGGGGGCCGACCGGGACGCCAACCCGTCGTACCTCGCCGGGCTGTTCGTCCTCGCCTTCGGGCTGGCCCTCGTCCGCGGCGTGCTGCTCAACGCGACCGCGTACCTCGCGGCGGCCGCCACCCTCGACACCCTCACGCGGGTGCGGCGTGCCGTCTACTTCCACACCTACCGCATCGGGGCCCCGACGGTGCGGGCGGACGCGGTGGCCGAACCGGTCGACCTGTTCACCCGGCAGTCGGAGGCCGTCGGCGAGGCGGTCCACACCTGGCTCACGTCGGCGTTCCGCTACCCGGTGCAGTTCGCGCTGCTGCTCGGCATCGTGCTGCTGGTGAACTTCTGGCTGGCCGTCAGCTTCCTTCTGCTGGTGCTGCTCGGGTGGGTGGTCGCCGGTCAAGTGGCCGCCTACTTCCAGCAGGAGGCCCGGGCGGCCGGCCGGCAGGGGGCGGCTGTGCTGACGCAACTCCGGGAGAGCATGGGCATCATCCGGCTCGTCAAGAGCTACGCGATGGAGCGGTTCAACCAGAGCCGGGTCGAACGCCAGCTCGCCGAGGCCGGGCGGGCGCACTGGCGGCGGATGCGGGGCAACGCCCTGTCCGGCCCGCTCCTCCTGAGCGTGGCGGCGGCCGTGGCTGTGGCGCTCCTTTACCTCGCCGGGCGGGCCTGCCTGGGGGGCGAACTCGGGGCCGCCGGGCTGGTGGTGATGGCGACGGCGGTGGCCTCGATGTCGGTCCCGGTCGTCGGCTGGTTCGAGGCCCGGCGGACGATGCGGCGGGGGCGGGAAGCGTCCGCGGCGGTGTTCGAGTTCCTCGACCGCAAGGGCGGCACCGCCGAGGCGGCCGACGCCGAGTTCGTCCCGGCCCTGTCGAACCGCCTGGAGTTCCGGCAGGTCTCGGTCCGCGAGCCGGGCAGCGGCAAACCGGTCCTGGACGACGTGAGTTTCGCCGTGCCCGCCGGCAGCCGCGTCGCCGTGGTCGGCCCGGACGAGGCGGCGAAGCGGGCGCTCGTCGCACTGATCCCCCGGTTCCTCGACCCGACCACCGGCGAGGTGCGGATGGACGACAAGAACGTCCGCTGGGTGACGCACGAGTCGCTCCGCGCGCAGGTCGCCGTGGTGCTGCAGGACGACCTCGTGTTCGGCGACTCGGTGCTCAACAACATCGCCACCGGCGACCCCGGGTACAGCCTCCCGCAGGTGATCGAGGCGGCGAAGGTGGCCCACGCGCACCAGTTCATCGAGCGGCTGCCCTACGGCTACGAGACGCTCGTCGGCGACCACGGGTACTCGCTCACCCCCGGCGAGCAGTTCCGCATCGCCCTCGCCCGGGCCGTCCTCCGCGACCCGAGCCTGATCGTGGTCGAGGAGCCGGCCGGGCCGATGGACGAGGACGCGCTCGCACTCCTCGACGACACCATCGACCGCGTCGCCCCCGGCCGCACGATCATCTTCCTGGCCCGCCGGCAGTCGACGCTGCGGGCCGCCGACCGCGTTTTCTTCATTCGCAACGGCAAGCTGGAGGCGGCCGGGAGCCACCGCGACCTGTGGCGGGAGAACGAGAACTACCGCCGCCTGCAGGTCGTGGCCGACGCCACGGCCGAGGCGGTTTAAGAGTGTGACAGTTAACCGTGCCAAGATGTCATGATCGGGGAGAGTTACGTCGATCTTCTGTATTCGGACCGCATTCGATCTTTACCGCATTCTCCCAGCGCGAGGCGCTCGAAAACTCTACAAGGGATTGGCGGGGCGAGGCTTGGGGAAACCGCCCTTCAAACATGCGGTAGAGTTCCCCCCGAGATTGGATGTAATGCCATACGCAATGGTGACACCGGGCATTACCGCTCGGATTGGGCATAAGGGGTTACGTTCGTTCCTATTGGCGCGGCTCGGACCGCGAAATTTGACGTAAGTCCCCCGATCCGGGTGCCGCCCGTGGCGCTCACGGAATCGTCTTGCAACACCCTCTTACCCTGACGGAGTGGGCATGAACGTGGACCGCGAGTTGGCCGCCGCTCTCGCAGCGGCGAACGCGGCGGGCGACCTGATCCGCCGGGAGTACGCGGCCTTCGAGGTCATCCCCGACGCCCCCGTGAGCATCAGCACGCACGTCGATAAGGCGTCGCAGGAGTTGATCCTCAACGCCCTCCAAGCCGCCTTCCCGGCCGACGCCATGTGCGCCGAGGAGTCCACGCCGGCGCTGGCGGCCGCGGTCCACGCCGGGTCGCGGGTGTGGGTCGTTGACCCCATCGACGGCACCCGCGGCTTCGCCCGCAAGACCGGCCAGTTCTCGGTCATGATCGGGCTGCTGGTGGACGGCAACCCGGTCGTCGGCGTCGTCCTCGAACCCGTGCAGGAGCGGCTGACCTACGCCACCGCCGGCGGCGGCTGCTGGGTGCGAGTCGGGGGCGGGCCTGCCACCGCGTGCCGCGTGTCGGGCCGGATGAAACTGAGCGAGAGCGTGCTGGTGCAGAGCTGGGCGAAGCCGGGCCGGCCGTCGAAGAGCGCCGAGGTGTTGAAGCCGGGGCGGGTGGTCGAGACGTACTCGGGCGGCGTGAAGCTGGCCATGGTGGCCCGCGGCGAGGCGGACGTTTACGCCAACACCTACGCCCGCTTCCACGACTGGGACATCTGCGCCGGCCACGTCCTGGTCACGGAGGCCGGCGGCACGGTCACGACGCTCGTCGGCGGGGCGGTCGGCTACGGGGCCGCCGAGTTCGCCCAGAGCGGCGGGCTGCTGGCCACCAACGGGCCGCTCCACCAGGCCGTGATCGACAAGCTCCTCGCGGCCGCCTGACGGGTCAGGGCCGCACGTCGAGGCAGAGGACGGTGGAGTCGTCGCGGAGGTAGAGCCGGCCGTCGACCAGCACCGGCAGCGCCCAGTTCTTCGCCCCGTCGAGCCCGCTCGGCACCTTCGCCACGAGGTCGAAGTCGTCCGACTTCGCGTCCACGAGCGCGAGGTCGCCGGACTCCGTGAGCACGATCAGGTGCCGGTCGGCGAGGATGAGGGAACCCTTCTTGAGCCCGCCCGAGTCCCAGTCCGCGTTCTCGCGGCCGGTCCGCAGGTTCACGCACTTCAGCCGCTCGTCGTCGTACCCGTAGAGGAAGCCGTCCTTGTAGACGCACGTCGAATGGTGGTTCCGCATCAGCTTGTTCGCGCGCGAGTACACCTCCTCCAGCCTCACCCCGTCGCCGGCCGGCACCGCCCGCAACAGGGCACACCCGTGGTTGTACGCGGCCGAAATAAAGACGTAGTCGTCCACCACCACGGGGGTGGCGATGTTGCCCTTGAAGTCCGTTTTGAAGGGGTAGGTGGCGAGCAGCTTGCCGTCGGCGGACACGCACAGGAGGGCGTCGCCGGCGAGGGCGTAAACCAGTCGCCGGCCGCTCACCGTGGCAGCGACGGGTGAGCTGTACCCGGCCGGGTTCGTGCCGGCCGCCCAGCGGAGTTGGCCCGTCGTCGCGTCGAACGCCGCCACCGAGCCCTTCGCCCCGCCGGGCTGGACGACGACGGCGTCGCCCTCCACGAGCGGCGAGCAGGCGACGCCCCACTGCGGCACCTCGGCGTCGAACTCGGCCGGGAGGTCGTGCCTCCAGAGTTCCTTCGGCGTGCCGCCCGGGTCGTCCGGCGGCTGGACGCAGAGGAAGAGGCCGGTCCCGCCCACGACGTAAACGCGGCCGCGGGCGACCGTCGGCGTCGCCCGCGGGCCGTTGGCGAAGTTCTTGTCCATCTTCGCGTATTCGACCGGGTAGCGGTATTCCCACGCCGTCTTCCCCGTCCCCGCGTCGAGGCACAACAGCCGCTCGTCGCCGCCGACGCGGTCGTGGACGTAGAGCCGCCCGCCGACGACCGCGAACGACCCGAACCCCTTTCCGCCGGGCACCGACCAGAGCTGCTTAGGCGGCCGCTTGTCCCAGTCGGTTCGGAGCGGGCCGGCCGGGGCGCGGCCGTCGCGGTGCGGGCCTCGCCACTGCGGCCAACCGGTCGCGGTGTCGGCCACAGGGGCGGGGGCGAGCTTCGCCGACACCAGTTGGGCCATCTCGGCCGGATTCTCGGCGTCGCGGCGGAACAGCGACCGGACCCACGGCAGTTTCGCCAGGATCAGCGCCGACACGCCCACGACGGCGAGGAGCAGAACAGCGCGAATCGGGAACCGCCGCATGGGGGACCTCAACCGATGGTGCGGAGCGCCTCGCGGGCCGCGTCGATCGTCTGCCGGACGTGGTCGTCGGTCATCGGGGCCGACACGAACGCGGCCTCGAACTGGCTGCACGGTAGGTAGAATCCGCGGTCCATCATGGCCCAGAAGAAGCGGGCGAAGCGGGCCGTGTCGCACGTCTTCGCGGTGTCGTAGTCCGTCACCGGGGTCGGCGTAAAGAACAGCGTCCACATGCTCCCGACGCGGTTGAACTGGACCGCGAGCCCTGCTTCGGCCGCCGCCGATGTCAGCCCCTCGCCGATCAGTCCGCCGAGGCGGTCGAGGTGGCGGTACGGCGGGTTCGCCTTCAGCTCCTTGAGTGTGGCGATTCCCGCCGCCATCGCCACCGGGTTGCCGGAGAGCGTGCCGGCTTGGAAGACGGGGCCGGCCGGCATCACCCGCTTCATCACGTCGGCCCGCCCGCCGTAGGCCCCGACCGGGTAGCCGCCGCCTATGATCTTACCGAGGGCGGTTACGTCAGGCGTGTCGCCGAGGAGGACCTGCGCCCCGCCGTAGGAGAGGCGGAAGCCGGTCATCACCTCGTCGTACACCAGCAGCGCGCCGTGGTGGTGCGTCAGCCGGCGGAGTTCCTTGCGGAACTCGGGCGAGGGCACCACGAGCCCCATGTTCCCGACCACGGGTTCGAGCATCACGCAGGCAATGCGGTCGCCCTCCGCGGCGAACACCTCGGCGAGCTGGGCCGGGTCGTTGTACCGTAGCACGAGAGTGTCTTTGGTGCAGCCGGCCGGCACCCCGGGGCTGTTCGGCACCCCGAGCGTGAGGGCACTGGAGCCGGCCGACACGAGCAGGGCGTCGACGTGACCGTGGTAACAGCCGGCGAACTTGACCACGAGGTCGCGGCCGGTGTACCCCCGGGCGAGCCGCAGGGCGCTCATCGCGGCCTCGGTGCCGCTCGACACGAACCGCACCATTTCCACCGAGGGCACGGCGTCGATCACCAGTTCGGCCAGCTCGCTCTCGGCCTCGCACGGTGCCCCGTAGCTGGTGCCGTTGCGGGCGGCGGCCACGGTCGCCTCCACCACCGCCGGGTGGCCGTGGCCGAGGATCATGGGGCCCCACGAGCCGATGAAGTCGAGGTAGCGGTGGCCGTCCACGTCGATGAGGTGCGGCCCCTCGCCGCGGGCGATGAACAGGGGGCTGCCGCCGACCGCCCCGAACGCCCGGGCCGGGCTGTTCACCCCGCCGGGGATGAGCCGCTTCGCCCGCTCGAACGCCGAGAGGCTGGCCGGCCGTTGGACGGCGGTGGGCGACGCGGGGTTTGTCATCGGTGCAGTCTCCAACCGCAATTGAGGGGGATGATTCGTGGGTGGCACGGGCGGCTCGTCAGCACGTGTCGGGGGGGCTGCGAAGATACGGGCGGGCGGGCCGCACGTGCCAACCGTATTGGAGTTAATCTGATTCACCGCGACAACGCCGCCAGCAGCCGGCGGGCTTCATCGACGGCGGCGTGGAGGGCGTCGGCCGGCTCGTCGTCGTACAGGTCGATCACGTCGCGGGCGGTGTTGCGGGCGTCCCGCCGCTTGTCCCGGGCGGTCGAGTCGCCGCCGGCCGCGAACGAGCGCACCGTGCCCACCTTGTCGCGCACGAGTTGCACGCGGCGGGCCAGGGCCTCGTCCTCCTTCTCGGCCGGCAGTTGTTTGCGTTGCTGGCTGGCGAGGAGGAACCAGACCCGCCCGTCGGGCGACTTCTCCGCCTGCGTGGCGAGCGTCTCCCACGCGGCCCGGGCCTTCGGGCGGTCGCCGAAGTCTTCGAGCCGGAGCGCCCGGACGGCAAGGCCCTCGGGGTCGGCGGCCCCGTACACGCGGGTCGAAATCGTCTCCGTGATGCGGTCGCGGGCGATCTGGTCACGGAGCCGCCGGGGTTCACTGCCCACCCGCTCGATGTCCCGCACCCGGCGGTCGGCCACCCAACCCCACACGGCCTTCCGCGCCGCCTCGGCGTCCGGGATCGGCGGCCGCAGCTTCGCCTCCTCGGGGAAGCGGTCCCGGACCGTCGCCCACAGCCCGGCCGCCCGCCTCAGGTCGCCGGTCCGCTCGGCCTCCATCGCCGACAGGGCCCGGGTGTACGCCTCGGCGTCGTCCCCCTCGGGCGGCTGTTGGAGCTTCCGCCCGAACCGCCGGGTGAGGACGTCGTCCCACTTGCGGGCCTTCTCGTCGCGGTAGAGGGTGCGGACGTTTTCCGTCGCGTCGTCGGCCCGCTCGCCGTAGGCGTCGAGGTACTTGTCGACGGCCGCCTCGCGGTCGCCGGCCGGGGCCTTCTCGATGGCCGCGAGCAACTCCTCGGGCCGGGCCGGCTTGAACGCGAAGTACGCGGCCGCGGCCACCCCGCCGAGGGCGATTAGCAGGGCCGCGGCCTTGACCGCCGGCCGCTGGTAGAGCGGAGGGGCCTCGACCGGCTTCTTGACCTTCCGCTTCTTCCCCTTGAGCGCCCGAGCGGCCTCGCGGTCGGCGTCGTCGGCTTCGGCCGTCCGCCCGGCCCCGAGGTCGCCCTTGCGGGCGGTCGCGGCGTCGAGCCCGGCACTGCGGCGGGCGTAGGCGTCCTCCTCGATCTCGGCCAGCATCCGCCCCACCCAGGCGGCGTCCACCGGGCGGTTGGCCCTGTCCTTCTCCACGAGTTGCAGGACGAGCGTTTCGAACTTGGCAGGCAGCTCGGACACCAGCTTCCCGGGCCGCGGCGGCTTGTCGTTCACGTGCTTGAGGAACATGTCCACCGTCGAGTCGGCGGTGTACATCTTCCGCCCGGTCAACAGCTCGAAGAAGACGATGCCGAGCGAGTAGAGGTCCGACTTGTTCGACAGGCTGCGGTCCCCCTTGCACTGCTCGGGGGACATGTACGCGGCGGTGCCGATGGTGCTGTTGTGCCCCGTCAGGGCCGTCAAATCCTGGTCCTTGGCGATGCCGAAGTCGGTCAGCTTGAGGACGCCGTCCTTGGCGAGCATCAGGTTCGACGGCTTCAGGTCGCGGTGGATGATGCTCTTCTCGTGGGCGTACTGGAGGGCGGCGCAGAGCTGCTTGCCGAAGGCCACCACCTCCTCCCAGGAGAAGCGGCCGCGGCGCTTGAGGACGGCGTCGAGGGCCTCGCCGTCGATGAACTCCATCGCGATGAACGGGGTGTTCGTCTTCTTGAACTTGCCGGCGGCGTACAGGCGGACGATGTTCGGGTGCTTGAGCTGGTGGAGGATGGCCCCCTCCCGCTCGAACCGGGCCAGGGCCCCGTCGTTCTCCAGCAGCCCCATCGACACGACTTTAAGGGCGACCGGCGTCACCTTGTCGTCGCGGTGGTACGCGGCCAAGTAGACGGTGCCCATCGCACCGCTACCGAGGATCTTTTCGACTTCGAACGGGCCGATCCGCGAGCCGACCAGCATGAGCGACCCCCGTGCCGACGGAGCGTGTACCGGCATTGTATCTCGGGAACCCCGCGGCTGTCGCCTCAAGAGTCCGTTACGACCGGAACCGCCGGGCCGGTTACGCGGACGGGGCGGGCGTTTTCGGCCAACCGTTCGCCCACCGGCTCCGTCTAGGAGTTGAGGGACGGTTTGCCGCCCGAGCCCACCCGCCGGGCCGCTCGGGGGTTATAATTCCCCCGAAGCCGAGCCAGACGCGCCGCGGAGACCGCCGATGCCGACCGTTTTGGACCGCGTCCGGGACGCCGCCGCCACCTACGAGACGAAGGTGGACGAGCAGATCGCCCAGGCGACCAGCCGCATCCGCCTGCACGACGTGGCGTTCGGCGGACTCGCCCTCGGGTCGCTGGTCGCCGCCTACGCCGTCGGTATGGTGATCCTCGACCGTTATTTGAACCTCTCGCCCGGCGTCCGCCAACTCGCCTTCGCCGGCTTCCTCCTCGCGGCCGGCGTGGTCGGCTACTTCGCCCTCGTCCGCCCTCTCCGCCGGCGGATCAACCCGCTCTACGCGGCCGTGCGGGTCGAGAAGACGATCGCCGACAGTAAGAACAGCGTGGCCGGGTACGTCGAGTTGAAGGAGCGGGAGCTGAACCCGGTGGTAAAGGCGGCCCTAGGGGCGAAGGCCGCCCGGGCCGTGGGCAAGGCCGACCTCGCCCGGGCGGTGGACCACAAAAGCCTAGTCTACTTCGGGGGCGTCCTCGCCACGCTCGCCGTCTCGCTGATCGTCCTTTTCTTTGTGTTCCGCCCGGCCCCGTTCGCCTCCCTCCTACGGCGGGCGTTCGTGCCGTTCTCGTCCGGGACGATCGTCCAGCGGACGCAGATCGCGGTCGTCACGCCCGAAGGCGGCGACGCGGTCGTGCCGAAGGGGCGGCCGATCGCGGTCGCGGTGACCATCGGCGGCAAGGTGCCGTCGGCCGACAAGCCGGACCGCCCGCGGCTCCTGGTGCGGAACAACCCGGTCGATCCGAACTACGACGAGTTGCCGCTCGAACCGGGGGCCGACCGCCGGGAGTGGTCGGTGACGGTGCCCGACTTGTTGGTGCAAAACGGCTTCTGGTACAAGGTGGCGGCCGGCGACGCGGAAACGCCCGAGTATCACGTGACCGTCCGCACGGCCCCGCTCTTCACCGACTTCGAGGCCACTTACGAATACCCCGCCTACCTGCGGATGAAGCCCGACGTCGGCCGCAGCGAGCGGCTCGACGGGTACGCCGGCACGAAGGTCGTCCTCGCCGCCCGGACCAACCGCGAGGTCCGCGACGGCCGCATGGTCGTCGCGTACCCGACCGGCAAGGAGACGCCGCCGCGCGAGGTCGCGGTCCCCGGCACCCCCGTCGCGGGCCGGCCGGACACGCTGGCTTTTGCGCTCACGCTGGAGGAGGCCGGCTCGTACAAGCTCTTCTTCACGGCCAAGACCGGCGAGGCGAGCGGCGACCACACGCCTTACCCGATCCAGATTTACGCCGACGAAGCCCCCGTCATCACCATCGGAGAGCCTAAGGACCCGGAGACCGCTCAACCCGCCAACGGTCAACTCGCGATCGACGCCAAGGTCGGTGACGACTTCGGCGTCGACGCCGTCACGCTCCGTTTGCGGCTGGCGGGCGAGAGGCCGCGACCGCTCGCCGCGAAGCCGTTCAACGGCGGCAAGTCGTTCCGCCGCGAGGGAGATGGGACTTACCCCAAGAGCGTCGATTACAAGGATTCGGTCGATCTCTCGAAGCTCACCGACGAGGCGGGCCAGCCGGTCGAGGTCGTGGAGGGCGACGCCCTTGAATTCTGGCTGGAGGCGACCGACAACCGGCAGCCGAAGCCGAACGTGGGTCGGTCGGCGGTGCAGCGTTTGAAGGTGCTGGCACCGCGGAAGGACGAGGACGCGAGGCAGGACGTGGAGCAGCAGAAGCAGAACCGCAAGGCCCAGGAGGGGGCGGCCAACAAGGCCGAGCAGGCACGCCTGAACGAGGAAAAACGCGACCCGAACCCCGGGCCGCGCCAGCAAGCTCCCGACGCCCCCAAGCCGGGCGACGCCCCGCCACAAGGGGAAAAGGAGAAGGGCGAAAACGGCCAGAAGCCGCCCGCCGGGGCCGAGCAAAACCCCGGCGATGCCAGGAAGCCGCCGGAGAACGGCAACGCGGGCGGCAACGACCCTCAGGGCAAGCCAGCGAACGGGGCCAAGCCGGGCGGCCCCGGCGATCCCGCTCAGCCGCCGATGCCGGGCGGGAACGACGCCGGTACGCCCCCGCCGGCCGGCGACCAACAGCCCGACAACAAGGCGGTGCTGGACGAAGCCGACAAGGTGAAGGAGAAGATCGAGGAGGAGAAGCAGGGGGCGGGCGGTGCCAAGGGCGGTACCCCCCCCCCGGCGTCCGACAAGCCGACCGACCCCGCCCAGGCGAAGGCCCCGCCCGACGGCGGTCAGCCCGGCGAAGGCGCGTCCGAACCGAAGGGGGGCAAATCGAAGGGGGCCTCGAAGCCGGACGGTTCGGACAACCCGCAGGGGGCGGCCGAGCCGAAGGGCGAGGGCAATCCGCCGCAACCCCCGAAACCGTCCGAAGGCAAGGACGGCCCGAAGCCCGACGTTAACGAGAAAGCCAACCCACAACCGCAAGACGGCAACGGCGGCGCGGGCGAGTCGAAGGCCGAGCCGAAGGACAAGGGGCAGGCCGGGGGCGAGAAAGCGGCCCCGAAGGGCGACGCTTCGAATCAAAACAAGCCTTCCGACGGCGGAAGCGGCAAGGGCGAAGCGCCGAAGTCGGATCAGGGCGGGAACGATTCCGCCCCTAAGAACGAAACTGGGGGGAATCAGGCCGGTGAGCCGAAGCCGTCCCCGAACGCCGACCGCGGCAAGGGGCGTGAGTCGGGTTCGAAGGCCGGCGGTGCGGCCGACGAGAAGCCGCCCGAGAACGATAACGCGGCCGGCACCGGCAAGGGCGATAAGGCCCCCAAGGCGGGCGATGCCAAGCCGTCCGGGAAGGGCGGCACGAAGCCCGAGGCCGCCGAGTCGAAGGAGCCCCCGGCCGAGAACAAAGGTGGCGAGAACCCTTCAGACCCCGGCAAAGAAGACCCGAGCGAGGACAAGACCGAATCCGGTGGTGGGAAGCCCGGCTCGTCCCCCAAGAAGGGGGCCGATAAGGGTGCGGGCAAGTCGTCCGACCCCGGGGAGTTGGCCCGGGAGGCGGGGCGCAAGAAAGACCAGCAGAGCAACGCCCCGCGGAAGCAAAACCCCAAGGACGGCCCCGAAGAGCTTCGCCGCAAGAAGGAGTTCGAGGACACCGCACGGGACATGAACTCGCCCGACGCCGGCAAGCGGCAGCAGGCCCAGGAGAAGATGAAACAGGACGTGGGCGAGCAGGGTGCGAAAGATGCCGCCGAGGCGGCCAAGGGGCTCGACTCACAAGACGCCGCCACGAAGGAGAAGGCCGAGAAAGACCTGGAAGGGCTGAGCAAGAAGAAAAAGCCGGAGGCCGACGCCAAGAACGCCCCGAACGGCGGGTCAAAGAACGCCGGCGAGGCCAAGCCCGGCGACGACGCGAACGGGGCAAACGCCGGCGGCCCCAAGCCGACGAAGGAGCAGGCCGACGAGCTGAAGAAAAAGGTAGACGGGCTCGCTTCCAAAGACCCGGCGACGAAGGAGCAGGCCGAGAAAGACTTCGACAAGTCGATGGGCAAGGATCAGCGGGAAGCCGTCCAGAAGGCGATAAACGGGCAGAAGGGCGGCGACGATCAGAAGGCCCAGGCCGGCCGCGACAAGATCGATGAACTGGCCAAGAAAGACGGCAAGCCGGCCGGCGGGAGCGGGGACGCGCCGCAAGAGCCGAAGCTCACCAAGGAGAAGGCCGACGACCTGGCGAAGAAGGCCGGCGGGCTGGCGTCGGACGACAAGGAGACCCGCGAGAAGGCCGAGAAAGAGTTCGATGACGCGCTCGGCAAGGAAAAGCGAGAGCAGCTTCAAAACGCCATGAAGGAGCAGAAGGACAAGGGGGCCGGTGGGCAGGAGAAGGAAGCCCGCAAGCAACTCGACCCGATGGCGAAGGACGCCGACAAGAACGCCCAGAAGGGCAAGGGCGGGGACGACAAGAAGCCGTTGACGCCGCAGGAGCGGGAGAAACTCGCCAAGGACCTCCGCGATCTGGCGTCCGCCAACGAGAAGGACAAGAAAGCGGCCGAGAAGTCGCTCGACGACAGAGTCGGCAAGGACGCGCGGGAGAAGGCCCAGGCGAATGCCCAGCAGGTGGCGAAAGACCTGCAATCCGCCGACCCCGACAAGCGGAAGGCCGCCGAAGAAGAGGTGGCCGAGGCCCGCAAGCAACTCGAAGAGTTGGCCCGCAACAACCCCGGCCGCGACGACCCCGTCGGCAACGACCCGCCGAACGGCACGGGCGGCTCCGGACCGCCGGTGAAGGCCGCGATGAAGGACGACCCGAAGAACCGCATCAAGTCGGCCGAGTTGCAACTGGAGGAGTTCAAGAAGAACGAGTTCAACAAGGACCTGCACGAGAAGATGGGATGGTCGCAGGAGCAGTACGATCGGTTCGTGAAGGGGTACGAGGAGATGGTCGGCAAAATGCGGCAAGAGGCCACCGCACCTGAGCGACCGAAAGCCGACGCGACCACGCCGCCGCCGCCGCCGACCGTGAACGTGGACGGGGCGGGCAAGGTCGAGGCTCGCTCGGCCGGGGAAAGCGGGCTCAACGCGGGGGGGCCGACGTTTGCCCCGCCCGGGTTCGAGAAGGCGAAGGAACAGTTCTCGCGGGAGGCCAAGCAGCGGACGCCTAAGAAATGAGTGGCCGGTCGAGTTAACTGGCCGCGGTCCCGCGAGGTTGATCCTCCGCGGGGCCGCGGCCGGGGCGTTTTGCTACGTTGACCGGCGTGCCCCCGCCTTACACCCCGTTCCGTCTTTGGGAGCGTGCCGTGTCCGCCCCGAACCGTTACCTCGTGTCGTTCGACGCCCGCCACACCCTCCACCGCTTCGCGGACGTGCTCGTGATCGGGGCCGGCATCGCCGGCCTGCGGGCCGCCCTCGAAGTGCCCGGCGACCTGAGCGTCCTCGTCGTCACCAAGGACAAGGTGACGGAGAGCAACAGTTCCTACGCCCAGGGCGGGATCGCCGGCGTCCGCTCGCCCGAGGACCGCTTCGAGAACCACGTCGACGACACCCTCGTGGCCGGCGACGGGCTGTGCGACAGGGCCGTGGTCGAGACGGTCATCCGCGAAGCCCCGGAGCAGATCGACAAGTTGGTCGAGTGGGGGACGAAGTTCGACCTGGAGAATGGGGCGCTGGCGCTCACCCGGGAGGGCGGGCACAGCCACCGGCGGATCGTCCACGCCCTCGGCGACAGCACCGGCCACGAGGTCATGCGGTCGATCATCGCCCGCGCGAGGGCCGCCCCGAACGTCTCGATCTGGGACGAGACGTTCACCGTCGACCTGCTGACCGACGGCGGCGGGTGCGTCGGGGCCGTGGTGTGGAAGCCGGGCGTGGGCAAGACGCTCGTGTGGGCCAAGCAGACGATCCTCGCGGCCGGCGGCTGCGGCATGGTCTACCGCGAAACGACCAACCCGCAGGTGGCGACCGGCGACGGCATGGCAGCCGCCTACCGGGCCGGGGCCGAACTCCGGGACATGGAGTTCATGCAATTCCACCCCACGGTCCTCTACGTCGCCGGGTCGGCCCGCTACCTCGTGAGCGAGGCCGTCCGCGGCGAGGGGGCGTACCTGCGGGACGTCCACGGCGACCGGTTCATGCCGCAGGACGACCCGCGGGCCGAACTCGCCCCCCGTGACGTGGTGGCCCGGGCCATCTTCCGGACGATGGAGCGGACCCAGCACCCGAACGTCTACCTCGACCTGTCGCACCTCGACCCGGTCATGGTCCGCAACCGCTTCCCGGGCATCAACAAGGTCTGCCGTGGCTTCGGGCTGAACATCACCAAGGACCCGATCCCGGTCCGCCCCGGGGCCCACTACATGGTCGGCGGGGTGGCGGTGGACGCGGCCGGGCGGACGACCCTGCCGAACCTGTGGGCGGCCGGCGAGGTCACGTCGAGCGGCCTGCACGGGGCGAACCGGCTGGCGTCGAACAGCCTGATCGAGGGGCTGGTGTACGGCTCGTTCTGCGCCCGCGGGGCGGCGGACGCGGTCCGCAAGTGCACGCGACAACTGACCGCGCTGCCGCTGCGGTACGACATCGCCTCGGACGTGGGCGACGATAGCCTCGACGTGGCCGACCTGACGAACGCCCTGCGGGCCCTCATGGTCCGCAAGATGGGCATCGTCCGCGACCGCGGGCGGCTGACGGAGGCCGAACACGACGTGGAGTTCTGGTGCCGGTACGTCCTCGTCCGCGAGTTCGACACCAAGGCCGGGTGGGAGTTGCAGAACCTCCTCACGGTGGCCCGCCTGATGATCGCCGCCGCCCTCGCCCGGGAGGAGTCGCGGGGCACCCACTACCGGAGCGACTTCCCGACCCGGGACGACGCAAGGTGGGGGACGCGGCACGTGACCAGCCGGCCGGCGTTGACCCCGGGCGGGTAGGACGGTGATAATGACGGACACCCTGGGGGACGGCGGATGTCGACGCACACACTGGCACCGGCGACGCTGGACGACCTCATGAAGGTTGACGGCAGGGCCGAACTGATCGGCGGGAGGATCGTACACTTCATGCCATCGGGTTATCGACACGGCAACGTGGCCCGCCTCATTACACGCTCGCTCGAAAATCATGTCCTCGCGGGCGGTCGGGGTGAGGCGATCCCCGACAACGTCGCGTACGGGTTCCCGAAGCCGCTCCCGTCCGGCCGGCAGTCGTTCTCGCCGGATTCGTCCTTCTATACCGGCCGTCAGCCCGTCGATCCCGATGGGTACATCGACGGCACTCCTGACTTCGCCGTCGAGGTCCGGAGCAAGAACGACCACGGCCCGGCGATGGATCGGGAGTATGAGGCAAAGCGGAACGACTACTTCACCTCCGGCACACTCGTCGTCTGGGACGTCAATCCGCGGGCCGGCACGGTGACCCGCTACCGCAAGGATGCCCCGACGACGCCGGTCGTTTTCGCACGCGGTGACATCGCTGATGCCGAACCAGCGGTGCCCGGCTGGCGTCTCCGCGTGGACGACCTGTTCGCGTGACCCGGCGGATTGACGGCCCCCGGTCGCGGCCGTATCAATAGCAGCAGGACTTCGACCCCACTCGGACCCCGCACCGTGACCACCCCGACCCCGCACCCGGCCGCTGTCATTATCGCCGCGCAGGGAGTGCGTGCCGGCACCGCCGGCGTCACGGGGTGACACAGTCGGCACGCTTCCGAACCGAACGCCGACGGCCCCGGAGCGGAACACGCTTCGGGGCCGCTGCCGTTCACGGGCGAATCCTCACGAGGTGCGCGATGGGCCGGGTCTTCGTTTACGACACCACTCTCCGCGACGGGAGCCAGGGGGAGGGGGTCAACTTCTCCCTCCAGGACAAACTGCTCCTCACCCGGAAGCTCGACGAGATCGGGATCGACTTCATCGAGGGCGGCTACCCGCTGTCGAACCCCAAGGACTTCGAGTACTTCCAGGCCGTCCGCGACCTGCCGCTGAGGCACGCGAAGGTCGTGGCCTTCGGCATGACGCGGCGGAAGAACGCCCCGGCCGAGACCGACACCTGCCTGAAGGCGCTGCTCGACGCCCGCACGTCGCACGTCACGATCGTCGGCAAGACGTGGGACTTCCACGTCACCGACATCCTCGGCACAACCCTGGAGGAAAACCTGCGGATGATCGCCGACTCGGTGGCGTTCTGCAAGGGCGAGGGCCGCGTGGTGTTCTACGACGCCGAGCACTTCTTCGACGGTTACAAGGCGAACCCCGAGTACGCCATCCGCACGCTCCGGGCCGCGGCCGACGCCGGGGCGGCGGTCGTGATCCCGTGCGACACGAACGGCGGGACGATGCCCGAGCAGGTGGCGAGGGCCGTCGAACACGCCCGCTCGGCCGTGGGGTGCGAGGTCGGCATCCACCCGCACAACGACTGCGAACTGGCGGTGGCGAACGCCCTCGCCGCCGTCCGGGCCGGGGCGTCGCAGGTGCAGGGGACGATCAACGGCATCGGCGAGCGGTGCGGGAACGTCGACCTCGTCAGCGTGATCGCCAACCTGGCCCTCAAGTACAAGTCCGACGTGCTTCGGCCCGAGAGCGTGGCCCGGCTCACGGAGACCTCGCGGTACGTCTACGAGTTGGCGAACCTCGCCTTCCGCAACGGCCAGCCGTTCGTCGGGTCGAGTGCGTTCGCCCACAAGGGGGGGATGCACACCCACGCCGTGGCCAAGAACCCGACCAGTTACGAACACGTCGATCCGGCCACGGTGGGGAACGAGCGCCGCATCCTCGTGAGCGAGCTGTCCGGTCAATCCACCATCCTTACGAAGACGACCAAGTACCAGATCAGCCACGACAAGGCGTTGATGGCGAAGATTCTCAATCAGGTGCAAGACCTGGAGAACGCCGGGTACGAGTTCGAGGCGGCCGAGGCGTCGTTCGACCTCCTGGTGAAAAAGGCGACCGGACTCTACACACCGTGGTTCGAGCGGCTCGGGTTCCGCGTCAACATCGAGGCCGGGGCGGACGGCGAGTCGGTGACGGAGGCGACCGTGAAGGTCCGCGTCGGCGACGCGACCGAGCACACGGTGAGCGAGGGCGACGGCCCGGTGAACGCCCTCGACGCGGCCCTGCGGAAAGCCCTGCTGCCGTTCTTCCCGCAACTGGCGAAGATGCAACTCGTCGATTACAAGGTGCGTGTGGTGAACGCGAAAGAGGGCACGGCGGCCCGCGTCCGGGTGGTCATCGAGTCGCGGGACGGGGCCGACGTGTGGGGCACCGTCGGCGTCAGCGCGAACGTCATCGAGGCGTCGTGGATCGCCCTCGTGGACGGCATCGAATACATGCTGTTCAAGCACGCCGAACAAGTTTAGCGATTGTCACGCTTATTAAAAGAATCTTATATGAACCTGATTGCTGATGCCAACGTGTTCTATCGGCTCGCCACCAATCGCCTCACTATTAGTGAACTGGTTGGGGAGAAGGATCGTCTCTGGTACTCCCCAATCCAACTGTTCGAAATTGCTGGGAGGCTGACGCCCGAGGATTTTCATCTCCGTCGGGCCGCCGCAGGAGCTGTTCTGGAATCTGGGGCCACACCGCTACCTGATCCAGAAACCCATCTAGCACTCTTGTTCGGTTACGAGTTGAAAGAGCCTAGCCCAGATTGGACGGAATTGACTCGCACTCTCGCCGGTGCCCCAAACTGGGAAGAGCTTCTCCAGGGGTACAATGACTATCGAGAATACGTGCGACGAAAACTTAACCTGGGCATCCTCCAAGATTTCGTCGAAGAGATGAAGTCCGGCTGGGTGAGGGAGATGCTCAGCTTTCTCGAAAAGCAAATGCCGGGCTACACGAGCTGGTACGCCAATGAGCGGCCGAAGGGTGGGGGCTCCCCACCACGCCTTAATCCCTCGGCCCGCGCTCGGCTCATCGCAGAGCTTGAGAGTGAGGAGACGTGGACGAACTTCATCCTTCAGTGCCATACCGCCGCGTTGCAAAAGGCGAAGCTTTACGACCCTCAGTCAGCGACGCAAGAGCAAGTCAAGGCACTAGCAGATGGAATTGAATCTTTGCATTGCTACTTGGCAGTCTTTACTCAGTATCTTATCTCGCTAGCAGTTGGGGGGATTGTACCGAGAGACAACGACTGGGCAGACCACGAACTGTTCTGTTATTCGAACAGCGATGACTGGAAAATCGTAACGTCTGACTTTGCATGGGTACGTCGAGCAAGAGAGGCTGGTTATCATCAACGGATACACTCGGTCCGAGATCGCCAGTTCGATCCTCGCACAACACAGAAGAGGTTATTGGAGTTCTGGGAGGAGCGCGGGTACTTCCACAGCGAACCGGACCCGACGCGCAAGCCGTTCACCATCGTCATCCCGCCGCCGAACGTGACGGGGGCCCTCCACATGGGGCACGCCCTCAACAACACGCTCCAAGACGTACTGATCCGCTGGCGGCGGATGCAGGGGTACAACGCCCTTTGGGTTCCCGGCACCGACCACGCCGGCATCGCCACGCAGGCGGTGGTGGAACGCCGCATTCTCGCCGAGGAGAAGAAGACGCGGCACGACCTGGGCCGCGAGGAGATGGTCGCCCGCATCTGGCAGTGGAAGGACCAGTACGAGAAGCGCATCCTCGGCCAACTCCGCGAGATCGGGGCGTCGTGCGACTGGCAACGGACGCGCTTCACCCTCGACCCGGTGTGTGCGAGGGCCGTGCGGGAGACCTTCTTCAAGATGTTCCGCGACGGGTACATCTACCGCGGAAAGCGGCTCGTGAACTGGGACGCCCAACTGCAGACTTCGGTGGCCGACGACGAGACGTACACCGAGGACACGAAGGGCGGCTTCTGGACGTTCAAGTATCCGGTGGACGGCGACCCCGACACGTTCATCCGCTTCAGCACCACCCGCCCGGAAACGATGCTCGGCGACACGGCCGTGTGCGTCCACCCGTCGGACGAGCGGTACAAGCACTTCGTCGGCAAGACGGTCACGGTCCCGCTCGTCGGCCGTTCGATCCCGATCATCGCCGACGGACTGCTCGCCGACCCGGAACTCGGCACCGGCTGCGTGAAGGTGACGCCGGCCCACGACCCGAACGACTACACCTGCTTCGGCCGGCACCCCGAGATCGGCATCATCAACATCCTCAACCCCGACGGTACGCTCAACGCCAACGGCGGCGAGTTCGCGGGCCTGGACCGCTACAAGGCCCGCGACGCCGTCGTGAAGAAGATGGACGAACTCGGCTACTTCGAGGGGAAGGAGGACCGCGTCATCCCCTTGAAGTACAGCGACCGGAGCAAGTCGCCGATCGAGCCGCTGCTCTCCGACCAGTGGTTCGTGAAGATGGCCGACCGCGACGACGGCAAGCCCGGCCTCGCCCAGATGGCGATCGACGCGGTGACTTCGGGGAAGGTGTCATTTTTCCCCGAACGCTACGCCAAGACGTACCTCGACTGGCTCGGCGAGAAGCGAGACTGGTGCGTGAGCCGGCAGTTGTGGTGGGGCCACCGCATCCCGGTCTGGTCGAAGACGTTCGCCGACCGCGGCGACTTCGAAGCCACGCTCGCCCTCGAAGCCGGCCACTGGGTCGGCATGGAGCACGTCGCCTGGACGACGCAGGACGACACGCTCACCGTCCACCTGTGCCTCGCCAACGACGACCCGGACCTGCTCGCGTCGCTGAGGGCCGACGGGTTCGCGCAGTCCGAGGACGTTCTCGACACCTGGTTCTCGTCCGCCCTCTGGCCGCACAGCACGCTCGGCTGGCCGGCGGCGAACGACGAGTTGGCGTACTACTACCCGACGAGCGTCCTCTGCACGAGCCGCG
The DNA here is from genome assembly GCA_031426095.1 of Gemmataceae bacterium. GTDB lineage: Bacteria > Planctomycetota > Planctomycetia > Gemmatales > Gemmataceae > JANPKP01. Next base: position 672 of record JANPKP010000534.1, on the reverse strand, counting down.
ACATCATCACGCTGTGGGTCGCCCGCATGGTGTTGACGGGCCTTTATAACCTCGGTGAGATTCCGTTCCACAAGGTGTACGTCCACCCGAAAATGCTCGACGGGTTCGGCGAGACGATGAGCAAGAGCAAGGGGAACGGGCTCGACCCGCTCGACATCATCGACCAGTACGGGACCGACGCCCTCCGGTACGGGATGGTGAACCTCGCCACCGAGACGCAGGACACGCGGCTGCCGGTGGTGAACGTGTGCCCGCACTGCGGCGAGCAGGTCGCGGTGAAGCAGGAGCACATGTACATGCGGACCAAGCGGCTCGCCTGCCCGAAGTGCAAGCAGCCGTTCCGCCCCGGAGGGCCGTGGCCGGCCGACGACCCGGAGCTGAAGACCGCCCGGCAGGCCAGCGACCGGTTCGAGATCGGCCGCAACTTCGCCAACAAGCTGTGGAACGCCACCCGCTTCTTGCTCATGAACCTAGACGGGTACACGCCCGGGCCTGTGGACGTCTCGGCCCTGCCGACCGAAGACCGGTGGCTGCTGTCCCGGCTGACGACGACCACGGCCGCCGTCACCGAATCGTTGGAGAACTTCAAGTTCGCCGAGGTGGCCCGCGGGCTGTACGAGTTCGTGTGGTCGGAGTTCTGCGACTGGTACATCGAGATGAGTAAGGGCCGGC
>JANPKP010000533.1:0-11811 GCA_031426095.1 Gemmataceae bacterium | reverse complement strand
CCCCCCCCGTGTGTGGGGTGGTTACAAACCCCCCCCCCCCCCCCCCCCCTCCCTCCCCGGGGGCGCAGGCCGGGGGGAGAGGTTCTTGAACGGCCCCCACCCGCCCCAGCACCATCAGCGCCGAGCAGTCGGCCCGGGCGTGCGAAGCCACCGCGGGATCGACCGACAGCACCACGCGGTCGTAAGCCGCGGGCTCGGCCCACGTCCGCACCCACGCCGGCCGGATCGGCACCTCCTCGTCGGCGATCGCCACGAGGCGGTAGCCGCGGGCGAACGACGCGGCCCCGATCTCGCGCTTGCGGGCTTCGAGCTTCTCCCGCGGCCACCGCTTCGGCCAGACGGGTTCGAGGTCCGGGCCGACCGCCCGGCGGAAGAGGGCGAACGCCGGGTTCCGCTTCAGATGGGCGTTCAGGTCGTCGGCGTGCCAGGGGGTGCAGAGGCCCCAGAAGCGGCCGTCGGGTTCGAGCAGGTTCAGGAGGTTGTCCTGGAAGGCGTCCCGCACCCGGTCGCGGTCGGCCTTGCTGCCGAGGGCCCGGACGTCGACCACGTCGTCGCACACGAGCAGGTCGGCCCGCGTGCCCGTGCTCCCGCAGCCGACGCCGAACGCGGCCACCGTCGGCCCGATCACGTCGGCCGGCCGCTTCACCGTGAAGGCGTCCGCCTTCCACGGCCGGCCCGCCTTCAGTTCGGGGAAGACCGCGTGCAGCCGGGCGTTCTTCGTGATGGCGTTGCGGAGGAAGCGCGACCGCTCGGCGGCGACGGCCTCGGTGGCGCAGACGATCTTGACGCGGAGGGCGGGGTTGTGCCCGAGTTCCCAGAGGATTCGCCCGCACACCTGCACGCTCTTGCCGTGGTCGCGGGGGAGTTCGACCACCGCCCGCGGGTGGGCCGTGAGGAACTTCTGAAGGTCGATGTGGACGCGGTCGAGGTCGAGGACGCGGTTGTCCGAATCGGTGAAGCAGGAGGCGACGAAGTGGGCCGGGCTAGAGCGCGACGTGGTCGTCCACTGGTCCAACAGGTAGAGCGCCTCGCGCACGACGGGCGTCGGGTCCGAGGTCGTCGATGATGGTGCGCGCTTCGGCATGGGTCAGGGTCTCCACGGCGGGCAGGTCGTTCGGGGCGGGGGTGGGGGCGTGGCCGAGCTTGCGGAGTTCGGCGCGGGCACCGAGGAGGACGCGGGCGGCGTCGCGGCGGACCCGGTCGTCCTTTGCCCGGAGGAGACTGCGGAGGGTGAACAGGGCTTCGGCCCCGGCTTCCCCGAGGAGCCGCTGCTCGGCCATGCCGAAGGCCCGGTCCCAGAACTCGACGTACTCCCGCGGCCACTTGCGGCACGCCTCGGCCGAGCGGTGGACTTGTTCCCCGACGGCCGGCCACGAGGCCCCGCCGGCGCGGAGTTCGGCGGCGATCAGAACGGACGGAGCGAGCGACGCCGGGGGCGCTTTCATGGGAAATGCTCGGAGGGGGTGGCGGTCGAGATGTGAACAAGCGAACAGTATCTATCTCTTACATCCGCTTTGCCCCGGTCAAGGCAATCGGGGCGGAATCCGGCGACGCTCCCACGTTACCGCAAAATCCGGTAACGGTCTTTGTAACCGCTGACGGGTACGGCGGATGGGATGAGCCGAATCGCGTTTTTGCGGTAAAATCTGGTAGCGGTCAGAGCCGTTCCCCGTCCAGCCGGCGGAACTCGGCGGCGTCGATGCGGGTGAATCGCACTTGGTCTCCGACGCGGATGGGAAAGTAGCCGGCGGCCACGTCCACGACGGTGAGCGGGGTGCGGCCGATCAGGTTCCAGCCGCCGGGCCGGGGCAAGGGGTAGAGGCCCGTCTGCCGGCCGGCGAGGCCGACGCTCCCCGCCTCCACCTTCAGGCGCGGCGAGGGCAGCCGCGGCACCCCGCACAGCTCGTCCGGCAGGTAGCCGAGGTACGGGAACCCGGGCACGAAGCCGACGGCGTACACGGTGTAAGGGCGGCTCGAATGCAGGGCGATCACGTCGGCGGCGGAGAGCCCGGTGTGGCCGCACACGCGGCCCATGTCCGGGGCCATCTCGTAGCAAACGGGGATCGTGTGCGAGGCGGAGGGCGGAAGGCGGAAGGCGGAGTTCTCGGACGGAAGGGAGCCGAGCCAGGCGACGACTTCGCGCAAGCCCACGCGGTCGGCGTCGAAGAAGACGCCGGCGGTGGCGTAGGCGGGGACCACGTCGTGGAGCCACGGCGGGGCGGCGGCCCGGACGGCGGCCGCGAACCCGACGGCCGCCGCCTCGTCGGGCAGGGTGGCGAGGACGGCCTGATCGCCGAGGGGAGTGAGACGCATAAGGATGAAGGATGAAGGATCAAGGATGAAGGATCAAGGTGGCACCACGGCCGGCCCGCCGCCCCCGGTCTTCCTTTATCCCTGAGCCTTCATCCTTCATCCTTTTTCTTGAAACGCCCGCCGCCCGCCGGCGTCATACCCGCGATGGACCCGGACGCCCTCGGACGCCTGATCGACCGGCACGCGGCCGCCCTCGGGCTGTACGCCCGCCAGTGGTGCGCCGCCCCGGACGACGTGGTCCAGGCGGCGTTCCTGAAGCTCGTCCGGCTGCGGACGCCGCCGAGCAACCCGGCGGCGTGGCTGTACGCGGCGGTGAAGAACGCGGCCCTCGACGCCGGCCGGGCCGACCGCCGGCGGAGGAAGCACGAGGCCGCCGCCGCCGGGAAAGTGGCGTGGTTCGTGCCGCCGGACGACGGGGCCGGGCTGGATGCGGAAGCCGCCGCCAACGCCCTCGAATCGCTGCCGGCCGACGAGCGGGAGGTGATCGTCGCCCGCCTGTGGGGCGGGTTGACGTTCGAGGAGGTCGCGGCCGCCGTCGGGGGTTCGGCCGCCACCGCGTACCGCCGCTACGCCGCCGGCCTGGCCCGGCTCCGCGACAAGCTCGGCGTCGCCGCCCCCGGGGAGAAGCCATGACCGACCCGCTCGAAACCGCCCTCGCCGGGCTGGCCCCGACGCCGCCCGCCGTGAACCGCGACCGCCTGCTTTTCGAGGCCGGCCGCGCCGCCGGCTGCCGCACCGCGAACCGCTGGCGGGCGGCCACCCACGGCGGCGGCTTACTGGCCGCGGGGCTGGCCGTGGCGTTGTTTACCCGTTCGCCGGAAGTGGTGGTGCGGACCGAGTTCGTCCCCGTGGAGAAGCCGCTTCCCGCCCCGGAACCGCCGCCACTTCCGCCGCCGTCGCCGGAGCCCGACCCGTCGGCCGCCGGGGCGGTGGCCCGGTGGCTCAACCTGCGCGACGCCGTCCTCGCCGACGGGCTGACGGCCCTCCCCCCGGCCCCCGCCGCCGGCCCGCCCGCCGGGTCGCGGTGGCCGACCGCCTTCGACCTCCACTAAAGGAGCCCCCCGTGCAAGCCCTGCTCGCGCTCGCCGCCGTCGCACTCGCCGCCGACCCGCCGCCCCCGCCCCCGCCGCCGAAGCCGTGGGTGGTGGCCCTCACCGTGTCGCCGGCCGCCGCCCCGGTGCCGGCGTTGAAGTACGAACTCCTCCCCCGGCTCCGCGACCGGCAACCCGGGAACGCGGCCATCGAGTACGCCCGGGCCTTCCTCCTGCGGCCGGCCCCGCCGAAGGACGCCAAGCAGGCCCAGGCCCAACAGGACAAGGTCGACGGCTGGCTGGCCGCCCCGCTCGACACGCTGCCGGCGGCCGAGTTGAAGGGGTATTTGAGCGGGTACGCCGCCACCCTGCGGGCGGCCGACGCCGCGGCCATGCTGGAGCGGTACGACTTCCAGCACCTCGCCCGGCTGCGGGCCGAGGGGTTCGCCATGATCCTGCCCGAGGCCCAGCAGCACCGCGAGCTGATGTGGCTGTTGAAGCTCCGGGCCCGGGTCGAGCTGGCCGAGGGCCGCTTCGCCGACGCCCACCGGACCCTTCAAACCGGGCTGCGGATGGCGAAGGACGTGGGCGAGGGCCCGACCCTGATCCAGATGCTCGTCGGCATCGCCGTCGCCTCGGTCAACCTCGGTGAGGTCGATCAGTGGGTGCAGCGGCCGGGGTCGCCGAACCTGTACTGGGCGCTCGCCGCCCTCCCGCGGCCGCTCGTCGACCCGCGGCCGGGGCTGGAGGGGGAGGCGGTCTTCTTCGCCGCCGCCCTGCCGAACCTGGGCGAGTTCGAGAAGGGGCCGCTGACGGCCGCCCGGGCCAACGAGCTGCTCGCCGGCATGCTCGACAACCTCGGGAAGATGACCGGCGACACCCGCCCCGAGCCCGGCCCGCTCGACGGGTGGGCGTCGGCCGCCGGCCGGCTGGCGTACGTCGCCACCCAGTTCGCGGCGTCGAAGCAGGCTTTGCTCGACGAGGGCATGCCGGCCGCCGAGGTGGCCAAGATGCCGCCGGCGCAAGTGGTGGTGCTGCGGTCGGTCCGCCGCGTCCGGGCCCTGTCCGACGACCAGTTCAAGTGCTTCTACCTGCCGTACCCCCGGGGCCGGGCCGAACTCGCGCGGATCGACGCGGGGCTGAAGGCGGCCCGCGGGGAGGCCGCCGGCGACGTGGTGTTCAACGTGGCCGGGCTGCTGATGCCGGCGATGGCCAAGGTTCACGAGTCACACGGCCGGCTGGAGCGGAAGGTCGCCGCCCTGCGGGCCGTGGAGGCGGTCCGCCTGCACCTGGCGGCGAACGGCGGGGTGCCGCCGAAGTCGCTGGCGGACATCACGGCGGTGCCGGTCCCTGAAGACCCGAACACGGGTAAACCGTTCGAGTACGCGGCCACGCCCACCGGGTTCACCCTCACCGGCCCGCCCCCGGAGGGGGAGACGCCGGGCGCGAACAACGCGATCCGCTACGAGCTGACGGTGCGGAAGTGAGGGCGAATCGCCGCGGCCCGGGTCTTTGAAGCCCCAACGGGGCGACCGTGAATAGCCTGGGGTGTGAACCCCAGGTCGGCGGGCCACCCCCACTGGATGGAACCCCGAAGGGGTGGCAGTCACGCTAACTTAGCGTGACTGCCACCCCTTCGGGGTTCCGGCCTCTCTCGTGCGTGGTCCCAGGGGTTCCGCTCCGCTCCACCCCTGGCTATTGACGGACACCCCTTCGGGGTTGGAAGACGGGTCGCGTCGCCGCCGTCACTCCGCCTTCGCCCCCTCCACGAACGCCTTCAGGCCCGCATCGGCTTTCGCCAGGGCGGCCTTCAGCTCCTTCACGCGGGCCTGCCGCCTCTCGATCTCCGTCTCCTGGTCGTCGAACTTCTTCAGGTACCGCTTGTAGGCGTCCGAGTCCCGCGGCACCCGGTCGACGTTCTGGCGGATGCGGGACTGGTCCTCGCCGATCTCCTTCAGGGCCGCCTGCTCCTCGTCCAGCCCCCGCCGCACGTCGGCCGCCGCGTCCCGCAGTTCCTTGACCTTCGCCAGCACCGCCTTGACGGCCGGCGACGCCACCGTCTGCTTGTTGAAGTGCCCCAGGAGGTCGTCGTCCAGGCTCGTGAGCCGGGTGGCCGACCCGCCCTCGGACTCCTCCACCACTTCGAGCCTGGCCAGGTCGCCGGCCTTCACGACCACCTCGAAGCGGTAGTAGTCCCGGCTCCGCTCCACCTTGCCGGCCGGGGCGACGAGCTTCCAGTGGTTCGAGAGCGGGTGCTCGACCACGACGTTGCGGTCGGCCGTGTCGCGGTTGCGGATCAGGTACCGCTCGGCCTTCCGCTCCAGGGTGGTCGTCCGCAGGTTGCCGTCGGCCACCTGGAGGCGGAGGAGCTTGCTCGACGGCAGGCCGTCCGGCGTCTCGGTCGCCACCTCCGTGCCGAGGTCGATGGCGTAGCTGATGAGGCGGGTTTCGTTCGGCTTCAGGTCGGGCAGGCGGGCGTCGCCGGCGAAGGTGTCGCCGTCGTACACGGTGGCCGGCCCCTGGGCGAGGTGGAGCTTGGTCTTGTTCACCAGCTTGACGCCCAGCAGCGGGTGCTTGGCCAGCACGCGGGGGTTGAAGATGCTCACCCGGGCCCCCTCCACCGCCTCGCTCACGATCGGCAGCATCGCCGACTTCATCCGCGGCAGGGTGACGGGGTCGGCGATGGCGTACTGGAAGCTGTCGCCCAGCCGGCCGGCCGCCGCCGCCGCCAGCACGCCGCCGGCCGGGTCGAACGGGTCGCGGACGGCCGGCGACTTGTCGGCGGCCTGTCCGGGCGTGGCATTCGGGTTCTTGACGCGGCCCACGTAATCGTTGTAGTTGAGCCGGGAGCCGGACAGGTCGCGGAGGTTCGGCCGTGTGCTGCGGGGGGCATAGGCGTTGAAGTTGTTCCCGATCTGGCCGAACTGCCCGCCGAGGTTCCCGAACTGGCCGCCGCCGAACTGCCCGTTGCCGATCTGTCCGAACCCGCCGTTAAAGTTCAGGGTGCCGTTGTTGAGCTGGCCGTTCTGCCCGCCCCCGCCGAACCCGCTGCCGGGGTTCTGGGCCTGGTTGCCCAGGCCGGCGACCCCCATCATGCCCGTCGGGTTCACGCTCGTCATGGTGCCCTGGTAGGTCGGCGGCCGCAGGGAGGCGAACAGGTCGGGCTCGACGGTGGGCCGGGGAACGAACAACGGGTCGTACAGGTCCATCTGGAACGACAGCGGGCGGCCGGCGACGAGGCCGACCTTCACGTTCGACCAGTCCTCGTCGGAGGTGTTCTCGACCGTCGCCCACCCCTGGAGGCGGGCCGCCCCCTTGTCGTCCAGGCTCAGGCGGTAGGTCGCCTTCCAGATCGGGGCTTCGACCACGTAGCCGACGCCGACCTGCCGCTTGCCGGCCCCGGCGAACACCACCGACACGGCCTTCTTGCTGTCCCCCCGGGCGGCCGCCAGCACCTCCAGGGCCTTGCGGAACTCGTCCTGCATGTCGGCCTTCACGAACTGCACCTTCTTCACCTGCTTGAGGCCCACGCTCTGGAGCCCGTCGGCCGTCAGGAGGTTGAGCTGCTCGCCGGCGTCCACCGTCCCGGCCGGGGGCGTGACCGCCTTCTCGACGCTCACGATCTGCCCCGTCAGCACCGCCCCGGCCCCGTCCACGATCACCACCTTCTCGCCGCGAACCTGGTGGAGGAGCTGGCCGACGGTGGGGTTGTCGGTCAGGTCCACCCCGAACGACTTGAGGGTGTACTCGACGGGGGCCTTGTTGTCGTAGGTGACGGCCCGCACCTTGCCGCCGTTCGCGTCGGTGAGGACGAGGCTCTTGATGAGGTCGTTCACGTCCGCCTCGGGGAAGCGGAGGTCGGTGCGGGCGTCGCCCTCGACGGTGCCCTCGCGGCGGAAGTACCCCACGCCGGCGGTGAACAGGGTGACGCGGGTCAGCGGGAGGACGACCGATTTGGGACCGGGGTCCGGGGGCGGGGGCGGCTTCGGCTTGTCGTCGCCGCGGCCGACGGCCGCGAGGACGAGGACGAGGGCGACGAGCCCGCCGACGGGCCGCAGGTGGGAGGGGCGGATCATGGAAGCTCCGGGGGAGGGGACGCGGCCGAGGGTCGGGCGGTTACGCTGGGGAGTCCGCATCCTCCGTGAAACGGCCGCCGACCGCAACCGTTGGCGGTGGTCGCCGGCCGGCCACGGTGGCCGGCCGGCGGACGCGCCGGTGGTCGCCGCCGCCCCAGTGGCCACGAAAGCCGGGGGCCGGGCCGGGGGCCGCCGCAAATTGAAGAACGGATGAATTCGCTGGGATGGGTGGGCCGCCGGCGGCGTGCGGCGTCCCCGGCGGGCTCGCCGTCGGGGATTGGCACGGCGACTGCTTTGAACTTCTTCCGGCATGGCAACCCCATCCGAGTCACCGTGACTCGGGTGGAGGCTTGGGCGGACGGGCCGTCGGGGTGGCATCCGGCGGCCCGTTCTTTTTTGCGCCCGGTCCTCCCGCACGCCCCCGCCCCGACCCGTCTGGCACTTCCCCCACCCGCCGCTTATAGTGCCCTCACTCGAACCCCGCCGGCCCCCTCCCGCCACCTGGTGTTCGCTCCCCTCATTCCCGCCCGCCCCCCGCGTGAGGACCGCCCGTGCCGATCCCCTTCGCCTGCCCCTGCGGCCGCGCCTTCCGCGTGAAGGACGAGTACGCCGGCAAGAAGACCAAGTGCCCGGCGTGCGCCGCCGTCCTCACCGTCCCCGTGCCGCCCCCGCCGACGGTGGACGAGGACGAGGCGTTCCGGCTACTGAACGAGGCCCCACTGCCCGAGCGCACGGCCCGCCCCGCGTGGTCGCCGCCGGCCGAGGCGTATGCGGACGTGTCGGCCCGCGTGTCGTCGCCCGCCCCGCCCCCGGCGGAGGAGCCGGCCGCGCCGCCGAGGCCCAAGAAGAAGCGGAAGCGGCCGCAGCGGTGGCAGAGCGACGTGCCGCGGATCAGCCTCAGCCCGGCGGTGCTGGGCGGGCTCGCGGCGCTGGTCGGCGGCGGCGTCTTCATCTACCTCGCGGTGGAGGCGGGCCGGGTGCCGATCCGCGCCGTGGTCCTGGCCGGGTTCGGCCTCCTCGCCGTGGCCCGCGGCGTCCTCGGGGCCGAAGAAGCTTGACGACCGGCCGGCACCTCCACCCCCCGCCACCGGCGGTCGTACAATACCGGCATCCCCCCACCCCTTCCCGTGCCGGAGCTTCGCCGATGGCCGACGTTCGTGAAACCCAGCTCCTCGTCATCGGCGGCGGCCCCGGCGGGTACCCGGCCGCCCTCCACGCGGCCGACCACGGGATGAAGGTCACGCTCGTGGACGAGGACCCGAAGCTCGGCGGCGTCTGCCTCAACCGCGGCTGCATCCCGTCGAAGGCCCTCCTCCACGTCGCCAAGGTCATCCGCGAGGCCCACGAGACGGCCGAGTGGGGCGTCACCTTCGCCGAGCCGAAGGTCGACCTCGACAAGCTCCGGGCGTACGTCCAGACGAAGGTCGTCGGCAAGCTCACCGGCGGCATCGGCATGCTCACGAAGGGCCGCGGCGTCGAGGTCGTCCGCGGGCACGCCACCTTCACCGACCCGCACACCGTGCAGGTGACGGGCGACAACCCGGCCACCATCAAGTTCGAGAAGGCCGTCATCGCCACCGGCTCCGTGCCGGTCGTGCCGAAGCCGTGGCAGCTCGGCGACGACCGGGTGATGGACAGCACCGGGGCGCTCCTGATCCCCGACGTGCCGAAGTCGCTCCTGGTCATCGGCGGCGGGTACATCGGCCTGGAGATCGGCAGCATCTACGCCGCCCTGGGCACGAAGGTGACGGTGGTCGAGGCCCTCGACGGCATCCTCCCGCTGGCCGACCGCGACCTCGTGGCACCCCTGGAAAAGCGACTGCGGGCGCAGTTCGCGGCCATCTACCTGAACACGAAGGTGGCCCGCCTCGAAGCCAAGCCCGAGGGGATCGTCGCCACCCTCGAAGGGAAGGACGTGCCGGGGGCGGTCACCTTCGACCGCGTCCTCGTCTCCGTCGGCCGGCGGCCGAACTTCGCCAACCTGGGGCTCGACAAGGCCGGCGTGAAGCAGGACGAGCGCGGCTTCGTGGTGGTGGACCGGAAGCGGCGGACGAACGTGCCGCACATCTCGGCCATCGGCGACATCGCCGGCGAGCCGGGGCTGGCCCACAAGGCGACGGCCGAGGCCCGGGTGGCGGTCGAGGTGATGCTCGGGGAGCCGGCCGAGTGGAACCCGCGGGCCATCCCGGCGGTCATCTACACCGACCCGGAAATCGCCTGGTGCGGGCTGACGGAGCGGGAGGCCAAAGAGCAGAACGTGCCGCACGAGGTGAACAAGTTCCCGTGGGCGGCGAGCGGCCGGGCGGTCGCCATCGGGCGGACGGAGGGGCTCACGAAGCTGATCGTCGATCCCGAGTCGAAGCGGCTCCTGGGCGTCGGCATCGTGGGGGCGGGGGTGGGCGAGATGATCGCCGAGGGGGTGCTGGCGGTGGAGATGGGGGCGGTCGCCCGGGACGTGCTGGAGAGCATCCACCCGCACCCGACGCTGAGCGAGACGGTGATGGAGAGCGCCGAACTGGCCTACGGGGCGGCGACCCACGTCGCCAAGCCGAAGAAGGTGGCCCGGTAACGAGGAGGCGAGCATGAGCGCGACCACGCCGGCCGTCGTGTACCCCGACTCGGACGGCAAGCCGATGTCCGACAACACACGGCAGTTCCGCTGGATTCACACCATCCAGGGGAACCTCGACCTCCTGTTCCGCGACCGCCCGGACGTGTTCGTGGCCGGGAACAACCTCATCTACGCGGTCGAGGGCCGGCCCAAGCTCCGCGCCGCCCCGGACGTGTACGTGGCGTTCGGCCGGCCGAAGGGGGACCGCGGCAGCTACAAGGTGTGGGAGGAAGGCGGCGTCTTCCCGCAGGTCGTGTTCGAGGTGCTCTCGCCGGGCAACCGCCGCGGGGAGTTGGCCCGCAAGTTCCTGTTCTACGAGCGATTCGGGGCCGAGGAGTATTACGTCTACGACCCCGACCGGGTGCGGCTCGACGCGTCCGTCCGCGGCCCTCGCGGACTTCAAGACGTGGGCGACCCGAACGGGTACGTCAGCCCCCGGCTCGGAATCCGTTTCGAGTTGAGCGGTCCCGAGTTGGTCGTCCGTTACCCGGACGGCCGGCCGTTCCTCACGACCCTCGAACTGGGCGAATACGCCCGCCGGGCCGAGCGGGACGCCGACGCGGCGCGACGGGAGGCGGCGGCGGCCAAGCGGGAGGCCGAACAGCAGCGGAAGGAGGCCGACGAAGCCAGGCGGCTGGCCGAGACGGCGACCCGGGAGGCCGACCGTTTCCGGGCCCTGCTCCGGGCCGCCGGGATCGACCCGGACGCGGCCCCGCCTACCGCCTGATCGCGGTCAAGATGTCGTGGGCGAGCTTCGTCTGGTCGGCCTCCGACAGGTAGTACTTGTCGGCCTCGCAGACCTCGTGGATGTACGCCCCGACCACCTTCTGCAACTCCCGCCCGTCCACCCGCGACAGGTCGTACACGCCCAGCCCCGACAGCTTCGTGATGATCCGCTCGGTGATCCGCTCCCGGAGCCGGTTGAGCGGGCTGTCGGCCGCGTTCGCCGAGTCGTGGGCCGACGACCGCGGGGAGGGGGCGGCCACCCGCCCGGACAGGCCCGGCGGCGACGGGCGGACCCCGGCCGACGCCGACCCGGCCGACGCCCCGGGGGCCGACCACCCGGCCGCGACCGCCGGGGGGGGCGAGTCGGCCCGGACGAAGAGCAACGCCGGCGGGTGTTCCAGGGCCAGCGGCGGGAGGACGCCGACCACCCGGAAGCCGTTCGGCAGCCGGGCGTCCAGGGCCGACGACGGGAGCCGCTCGCCGGGCACCGGTTCGGCCTGGCCCACCACCTTGTCGAGCGTCACCCGCAGGTGGTTGGCGTCGCGGAACTTGCTGTTCGTGGGCACCCACCCGCCGTCCCGGCGGGCGACCACCAGGGCCGGCCCCAGCACCATCACTTCCCGCACCGTTGGGTCGCGGAACAGGTCGTCGAGGGGGCCGAACCCGAGGGTGTCGCCGACCACGTCGTCCACCAACATGTCCCGCTCGGCCCGGTTCATGGCGGGGTGTTCGGCGTCGACCAACTGCTCGGCCAGCCGGCGGACGTCGGGCCGGAGGAGCGAATCGGGGGTGCGGCGGACCTTGGCCGGATCGAGCCGGTCGTGCAGGCGGGCGAGCACCCGTTGGCGGACGGCCTCGTACGTGACCGGCCCGGGGGCCGGGGTGCGGGCGGCGGGGAACCCGGTGGTCCCCGAGAGCCGGGACGGGAGCGGGGCCATACGCGGTCTTCCTGCGTGCGTGCGGAGGCGGTTCTCGCTCCCGAAGCCTAGAACGCGAACCGCCGGCGTGCCAGCGACGCGCTCCGCAATGGCACGCGGCCGCCGCGAGCCGGCTC
>JANPKP010000532.1:0-2524 GCA_031426095.1 Gemmataceae bacterium | reverse complement strand
GCCGCCACCCGGGGAGGACGTTGTACGAGACGTACCCGACCCCGTTCGGGGTCGTCCGGGTGCCGCAGATTTCCAGCACCTTGTCCCGCACGGCCGGCGGCACCCACGAGTAGATGCCGTGGGCGAGGACGTAGTCGAACTCGCCCCACCCGGCGTCCACGTCGAGGATGCTCGCGTGCCGCAGCTCGATGTTCGCGAGCCCGGCGGCCCGGACCGTCTCGTGCCCGTCGGCGATCTGCCGGGCGGAGAGGTCGAGCCCGACGAACGTGGCGCGGGGGAGGGACTCGGCCATCGGCAGGAGGTTGTTCCCGGACGCGCACCCGAGTTCGAGGACGCGGGCCGTCTCGACCGGCGGCGGGGCGAGGCCGAAGAGGGTGGCGACGGCGAACAGCCGCCCGGGGTGGGTGTCCGGGTACGGCAGACTGTTGTACGGGACCACGTCGTAGCTGAACGAGTCGTCGGCCGGCGGCATCGGCGGTCCTCGGGGTGCGGGGGTGGGGGAATGATACCCGGGCGGCCGCCGCGGGGCACTTGAATCCGCCGCCCGCGACGCCGACACTGGCACCATCCTTCCCCGAGGTCCCGCCATGCCCCGCGTCGCCGCCGGCCTCCTGCTCCTCGCGTCCGCCGCGCCCGCCCTCGCCCAGCCGAAGACGCCGCCCGCCCCGCCGGCCGCCAGCCTGCAGGCCCCGACGCTCGCCACCCCCGCCAACCTCGGCGTCCGCCGCGGGGCGTCGGCCACGTTCGCCCCCGCCGGCACCAAGCTCGACGCCCCCACGGGGCTGCTCGCGCCGTTCCCCCTCGCCGCCACCTTCGCCGGCGGCACGGCCACGGTCGTCGTCCCGGCGGACGCCCCGGTCGGCGTCCACACCGTCCGCCTGGCCACCGCCGCCGGAGTGTCGAACGCCCGCCCGCTGGTGGTGGACGAGCTGCCGGAAGTGGCGGAAGTGGAGACGAACCGCACGAAGGACGCGGCCCAGGAACTGCCGGTGCCGTGCGTCGTCACGGGGCGGGCCGACGGCGAGGCGGCCGACTACTTCCGCGTGCCGGGGAAGGCCGGGCAGACGCTCACGTTCGAAGTCCTCGGCCGCCGCCTCGGGTCGCCCATCGACCCCATCGTGGTGCTGCACGACGGCAAGACGAAGCGGGAACTGGTGGACCGCTACGCCGACGACACCCCCGGGTTGCAGACCGACGCCCGCCTCACGCACACCTTCGCGGCCGACGGGAGTGTGCTCGTGGAGGTCCGTGACACCACCTACCGCGGCGGGCCGGACTTCTTCTACCGCCTGCGGGTCGGCGACTTCCCCGGCGTCACCACCGCCTTCCCGCTGGCGGTGCAGCGCGGCAAGAGTGCGAGCGTCGGCTTCAGCGGCCCGGGGGCGGACGCCCTACCAGCCGTTACGGTGAACGCGGCCGACGCCAATGGGCCGGTGCTGTACGCCACCCCGAAGCGGCCCGGCGGGCTCGGCGGCTGGCCGGTGCCGGTGCGCGTGAGCGACTTCCCGGAAGGGGTGGAGCAGGAGCCGAACGACGACCCGGCCCACGCCAACGCGCTGCCCGTGCCCGGCGGCGTGTCGGCCCGCTTCGCCGCCCCCAACGACCGCGACCACTTCCGCGTGGCCGGCAAGAAGGGGCAGAAGCTCGCCGCGACCGTTCTCGCGTTCGAGGTGAACGCCCCGACGGAGGTGCTGGTGCGGGTGCTGGACGCCAAGGGGGCGGAGGTGGCCCGCAGCGACCCCGCGAAGGCGAGCGCCCGGTGCGAGTGGACGCCGGCGGCCGACGGCGAGTTCGTGGTCGCCTGCGAACACCTGAACTACCTGAGCGGGCCGAACGAGGTGTACCACCTCTCCGTCCGCCCGGCGGCCCCGGACTTTGAACTCGGTGTGGCCCTCGACCGGGCCGACGCCCCGCCCGGCGGCGGCACCGCGTTCGGCCCGGTGACGGTGACCCGCCTCAACGGCTTCGCCGGCCCCGTCGAGCTGACCGTCGCCGGCGATTCCGCGTTAAGTGGCAGTGTGACGGTGCCGGCGGCGGCGACCACCGCGTTCGTGCCGCTGCTCGTGAAGGCCGGCACGAAGCCGGGGCCGCTCCCCCTCCGCGTCCGGGGCACGGCGAAGATCGACGGGGCCGACGTGACGCGGTTCGCCGCCTCGGCCGACGCCGTGAAGGGGGCGTTCCCCGGCCTCCCGAACCCGCCGGCCGAGGCCGCCGCGTCGCTCGCGGCCGGCGTGGTGGACAAGCCCCCGTTCACGCTCGCCGTCTCGCCCGGCAAGCCCGGCACGCTAACGGTGACGGCGACGCGGGCGGCCGGGTTCGATGGCGAAATCGCGGTGGCCGTCGTGTCCGCCCCGCAAGGCGTGACGGTGGCCGCGAAGCCGATCGGCAAGGGGGCCACGACGGCGGACGCGGCCGTGACGGGCGGCCCCGCAGGGCCGGTCGTCCTCAAGGGCACGGCGAAGGTGGACAAGCAGGACTTCGCCGTGACCGCCGCCCCCGTGGTAGCGACGCCGGCCGAGGGGAA
>JANPKP010000531.1:0-2981 GCA_031426095.1 Gemmataceae bacterium | reverse complement strand
GGTGGCAGTCGCGCAAGCCGAGCGCGACTGCCACCCCTCCGGGGTTCTCCCTTTTCGCGTGCGCGGTTCCAGGGGTTCCGCTCCGCTCCACCCCTGGCTATTGACGGACACCCCGTTGGGGTTGAAAGACACGGCAACCCCCGCGTGTCACCCCGGCATCTCCCGCGCTCCGCTGCGAAGACTCCGCGTGGCGGTTTCGCGGGGGTGGGATCCGCCCCCGTGCCCCGCATCCGGCCCCCGTTTTCCCCCCCGTTTTGTCACCCCCGGCTGTCACCCGCGTAAACCCCCGTTCGGGGGCTCTTACGCGTTAACGGGGGTTAACAACCGCCCCCGCCGGCCCTCAATTCGTTCGCACCCCGGGCGTGAAGTTGCGGCCGCCGGCCGAACCGACCCAACCCGCACGACACTTTCCGTCGGCTTATTTGACAAGGTCCGCCAACCGGTTCTAGGTCACTGATGTAACGCGACGGCCAACCCCGAGCGGGCCCCCCAAGGGCCTGAAAATTCAGGGCGAAACCGTCGTGCCGAGCCGCACAGCGTTGCCGGGCAACTGAGCCGGACGTTGTGGCCCGTCTGTGACTCGCAGACTCCCGCCCTCGGCAAAACCGATTCCCACGCCCCGCCCGCCGACTCGCACTCGCGCGGCCCGCGGAGACGGTCCGTCCCGGCCGTCCCACGGTACAGGCGTTCAAGGTGAAGCGGTCCGCGTGTGCGGCTCCGTCGGAATTCGTGTTGCTATCGGACGCCCGGATGGGGAGACTGTGTCTTCCTCAAATTCGGCAACGACGGCACCACCCGACGGAACGGCGTGGGAGTCGTCTGGGGCGCTCGCGGAGCAGAGCCCCCGTAGCGGCAGGAAGTCGCGTGAAGTCGGCCACCGACAACGGGACGTTACAGGTGACCCTCCCATGCTGACCTGGCTCACTCGCACCCCGTCGTCGGCCCGCCGTACCAAATCGGCCCCCACGCACAAGACCAATCCGGCCCGCCGCCCCGGCGTCCTCCTCCGGCTCGAAGCCCTGGAGCAGCGCGAGGTGCCGGCCGCCCTCACCATCCAGCTCGACTACTCGTTCGACAGCAGCGGGTTCTTCAACCCCGGGACGGCGGCCGGCCAGCAGGCCCGGTCCACCCTCCAGCTGGCCGCCAACGACATCGCCAGCCGCCTGGACGTGAACCTGTCGGCCATCAGCCCCGGCGGGGCGAACACCTGGTCGGCCATCTTCTTCAACCCGGCGACCGGGGCCCAGCAGACGGTCGCCAACCTGACCGTCGGGGCCAACACCCTGGTCGTGTACGCCGGCGGCCGCGACCTGCCCGGGACGGAGGCCGGGGTCGGCGGGTTCGGCGGGTACTCGGCCAGCGGGTACGCCGACTGGTTCACCACCCTCAAGACCCGCAACCAGGGCGGGTACTCGACGTGGGGCGGGAGCCTGTCGTTCGACACGAACGGGACGAACTGGAACCGCGGGACCGGCACCCCGGGGGCCGGGGCGGTCGACTTCTACTCGGTCGCCAGCCACGAACTCGGCCACCTCCTCGGGCTGGGCACCTCGACCCAGTGGTTCGGGCTGGTGTCCGGCGGCACCTTCCGCGGGGCCAACGCCTCGGCCGTCAACGGCGGGCCGGTCGCCGTCTCGGCCGACGGGGCCCACTGGGGCAACGGGGTCAAGGGCGGGGGCTGCCACTGTGCCCTGTGCGCCGGCACCGCGGCCGCCGCGACCACGGCCAACGCCTCCCTCAACGCGTACCTGACGACCGGCACCCGGGTCGGGTTCTCGGAGCTCGACTTCGCCGCCCTCAAGGACCTCGGGTGGGGCGTCCGGGCCCCGGGGGCGGCGGCGGCCTCGGCCCTCGTGACCGTCAGCCCGCCGGTCGCCCCGCCCCCGCCCCCGACCATCCCGGGGGCGCCGGCGGCCAACGTCGGGAAGGGCGACCTGGTCTCGGTCAGCGGCGGCGGCGGCACCGTCCAGCTCTTCCGCCAGGGGACCGACGGCCTCCTGCGGGCGGTCAGCGGCGGGTTCACCCCGTTCGTCGGGTACGGCGGGACGATCCGGTCGGCGACGGCCGACTTCGACGGGGACGGGGTCAAGGACGTGGCCGTCGGCACCGGGGCCGGGGTGACCGGCATGGTCAAGGTGTACAGCGGGAAGACGTACCAGGAGATCGTCGGGGCCAGCCAGGTCCTCGGCGGGTTCACCGGGGGCGTGTTCCTGGCCGCCGGCGACATCGACCGGGACGGCAAGGCCGAGCTGTTCGTGAGCGCCGACCGGGGCGGGAGCCCGCGGGTGACGATCTTCAAGGTCGGGCCGGGCGGGCTGACCACGGTCAACGACTTCTTCGCCTTCGACGGCGACAACTTCGCCGGCGGGGCCCGGATTGCGGTCGGGGACGTGAACGGGGACGGGTTCGCCGACCTGGTGTGCGTGGCCGGCCCGACCGGCGGCCCGCGGGTCTCGACGTACAGCGGGGCGAGCCTCAAGGCCGGCGGCCACGCCCGCCTGTTCAACGACTTCTTCGCCATGGACCCGAGCCTGCGGATCGGCCTGTGGGTGTCCGTCGGCGACACGAACGGGGACGGCAAGGCCGACCTGGTGTTCAGCGCCGACAACGGCGGGAGCTCGCGGATCGCCGGGTACTCGGGCTCCTTCCTGGTGAGCAACCCGGGCATCGACCCGCTCACCGCCCCCCAGTTCTTCACCAAGTTCACGACCGAGGCGAACGGCCCCCAGGGCGCCCGGGTGACGTTCAAGGACCTGGACGGGAACGGGACGAGCGAGCTGATCGTGACGACCGCCGTCCGCTCGAACAGCACCCTCCGGGCGTGGGGCACGTCCGACCTGTTCGGGTCGGCCTTCGCCATCAGCCCGGCCCCCCTCCAGAAGCCGGTCGGCGACGCCATCGACTTCCTCGGCCTGTTCGTGGGCTAACCCGCGAAGCCGGGAGTGGAACGCGAGACGCCCGGGGGCCGACCCCCGGGCGTC
>JANPKP010000530.1:0-2741 GCA_031426095.1 Gemmataceae bacterium | reverse complement strand
CGCGGTCCGCGTCCGACAGGGCCTCGACGACCCCGTCCCCCGGTAACACCCGCCCGCGGTCCCTGACCACGCCGTAGAAGTGGCGTCGGGCGGTCACGTAAACGTAGCCGCAGAACTGCTCTTCGGAGGTCATCGCGGGCGGCTGTTGCCCGGCGAACGTCCGGCCGAGTTTCAGATAGACTTCGCCGACCGCCTCGGACACCTCGTCCGGGGTCAGTCGGATGCCGAACCGGGCACGGGTCACGGCGGTGAGGAACCGCCCCGCGTCCCAGCCGCGGGCTGCGAGCCACTCCAGGCTCGGGGCGGGCGGTT
Source organism: Gemmataceae bacterium (assembly GCA_031426095.1). Classification (GTDB taxonomy): domain Bacteria; phylum Planctomycetota; class Planctomycetia; order Gemmatales; family Gemmataceae; genus JANPKP01. The sequence continues at coordinate 2,429 of JANPKP010000530.1, read as the reverse complement.
GAGGTCGCGGGGTGGGTTCGCTCACGCGCGTGGCCTTGCGATATCAGTCGGTCACAAACTCGGCCCGTCGTTACTTTTAGGGGACGCGAGTTTTGAGTGGCTAGGGCGTGTGGACAGACCGGGCGGTCTACCGCAGCAGGATCATGATGGAGGCCACGTGCAGGAACGCCAGGAAGTTCTGGGCCTTCTTGTCGTACCGGGTGGCCACCCGGCGGTACTGCTTGGCCTTCGCCCAGAACCGCTCGACCAGGTTCCGGTCCTTGTACCGGTCCCGGTCGATCTCCCGCTGCACCTTCCGGTTCTTGAGCGTCGGGATGACGGCCTCCGCCCCCCGGGCCTCGATCTCGTCCACCAGGGCCTGCTTGTCGTACCCCTTGTCGGCGATCACCACCGCCGGGGCCACCCCCTCCAGCAGCTCCTCGGCGTGGGTGATGTCGGCCTCCTGGCCCGGGCTCAGGACGAACTTGTTCGGCAACCCCAGCCCGGTCACCCGGGCATGCACCTTGGTCCCGAGCCCGCCCCGGCTGCGGCCCAGGGCCTGCTCGTCCTGGCCGCCGGTCCCGTCCGCTTTTTTTTCGCCCCGGCGGCCGACGGGTGGGCCCGGATGACCGTCGAGTCGAGGATGATCCACTCCAGGTCCGGGTCCTGGAGGGCGTCGAACGCCCGCTCCCAGACGCCGGCCCGGGCCCACCGGTCGAACCGCCGCCAGGCCGAGTTCCCGTTCCCGAGCCGGGCGGGCAGATCCCGCCACGGGACGCCGGTCTTGGCCACGTACAGGACGGCGTCCAGGAACCGGCGGGCGGTCCCGGCCGGGCCGCGGGTCGGCAGGAGCGGGCGGACCCGCTCCCAGTCGGCGTCCGAGATCGCGTGGCGGGCGGGCATGGCGGGGCTCCTCAGCGGGGGCCGCTAACCTACCGGCCGACCAACCCTACTGTCCACACGCCCTAGTCCTACAGCCGTAGCTACCCGTCAGGTGGTTTCGCCTTCCGCCGCTTGTAGTGCGATGCGCGGGCGCGGTACTGGTGGGCCCGCCGCCACGCCGACCAGGCCAGGACTTCGTCCGCCTCTCGGACCTGGGCCCACACCAACCGCAGAAGCAGTCTCCGCACTTCGGGGACGCTCAACGGGATCCGCTTCGCGCCCCCTTTTTCCCCCCGGATGGGGTCGCCACCCGCGACCGGACCACGGCCACGACCGCCAGCGCGAACAGGCTCAGCGTCACGTGCCGGTGCCACCCGATCCAGCCCCGGACCTCGTACTCGTCGAGCCCGCAGCACCCCTTCCCGAGTTCAAAGCACTCCTCGATCGCCCACCGCGCCCCGGCCGCCCGGACCAGTTCGGCCAGGGTCGTCCCGGGCGGCCCGCCGCACGCGAAGAACGCCACGTCCGCCGGGTCGGACACGCTCCGCCGGATCAACACCCACCGGGCGTACGTCTCGGGCTCGGGGGCGTTGACCGGTCGGAGGGCCCAGTCGTACTCCCGCGGCCCCTTCGCCCCGGCCCCGCAACTCACCCGGGCCCACCCGCCGGCCGGGACCGCCGCCAGCACGGCCGGCATCCGCACCTGGGCACCCCCGGCCCACACCGCGAAGTCCGACCGCACCCCGACGACGTACCCCAGCCCCAGACCCTCGGCCGTCGTCCGGAAGTGGTAGTCGGACCCGTACACGGCGTCGGCCGCCACCCACCGGGCCGGCACCCCGGCGGCCACCGCCCGCTCGATCATCCGCCGGGCCAGCACGATCTTGGTCGCGAACGCGGTCGCCTTCGGCACCCCGGCGTGCTTCCGCCGGTCGGGGTCGGCCGCCCACTCCTTCGGCAGGTACAGGGCCCGGTCGAGCAGGGCCCGGCCCTTCGGCGTGACGTACCCGAGGAACACCCCGACCTGGCAGTTCTCGACCCGCCCGGCCGTGCCCGAGTACTGCCGTGCGACCCCGCACGACTTGGTCCCCTTCTTGAGGAACCCGGTCTCGTCGACGATCAGCACCCCGTCCGGGGCGCCCAGGTGCTCGGCCACGTACCCGAGCAGGTCGTCGCGGGCGGCGTCGGCGTCCCAGCCGGCCCGGGCGAGGAGGTGCTGGACCCCGTCCGGGGTCGGGTCGCCCAGGTACTCGGCCAGGTGCCACCCGTTCTTCCGCTCGGCGTCGCCCAGAAGCCCGCGGATGTACCCGACGGCTCGGTCGCGGGGCTCGCTGCGGGCGAAGTGCCGGCCGATCCGGCCCCCGACCGCCGCCACCTCCTCGGCCCACCCCGCCACCTGTGTCACCGTCGGTCGTCCTGACATGACCCGCCCTCGCCGGAAGTCCGGGCGTGGGCTGTTGTAGTAGCTACGGCTGTAGGACTAGCCCGCCACTCGCCGATCGCCTCGGTGGCGGGGCCGACCCACACCAAGCCCGGCTCCTGCGGGCGGATGATGACGTTGGCAATCG
>JANPKP010000529.1:0-13947 GCA_031426095.1 Gemmataceae bacterium | reverse complement strand
GGTCGCGGCGCTAATCGTCGGGGTGCCCCGTTGCCGCCGTCCGGGGGTGCGTTTACACCAAGCCCATCACACCCCGCACCCCCGTCACGCCCCGGAGCAGCCGATGGCCTCTGCGCCCCTCCCCACACCGCCCGCCGCCCGGATGGGCGGGGCCCTCCGTGCCAAGCTCTCGGTGATGATGTTCCTCCAACTCTTCATCTGGGGGGCGTGGTACGAGTTGGGTTTCGACTACATTCCCCGCCTCGGGTTCGACCCCGAGTGGCAGCAGCCGCTCATCTTCACCGCGTTCAACGTCGGGGCCCTCGTCGCCCTGTTTTTCAGCACGCAGTTCGCCGACCGGAAGTTCGCCGCCGAGAAGTTCATGGCGTTCAGCCACCTCGTCGGCGGGCTCGCCATGATCGGCCTGTTCGTCCTCTGCCCGGCAGCCGGCGAGGGGCAGGCCCCGTTCTGGCCGTTCTTCCTCCTCATGCTCGTCCACGCCGTCTTCTACGTCCCGACGATCTCCATCGCCAACTCGGTGGCGTTCGCCAACCTGCGGAACCCGGCCCAGGAGTTCGGCCCGGTCCGCCTTTGGGGCACCATCGGGTGGATCGCCGCGTCGTGGCCGTTCATCTTCATCCTGGTCGATTGGGCCCGGGTGCCGGCCTTCGGGTCGGTCCCGTTCGGCCAGTGGATCGGGGCGGCCCTCGGCACGTCGCTCGAAGGGGGGGCGGCGATGGCCGCCAAGCGGTACATCTTCCTCGTGTCCGGGGCCGCCTCGCTCGTCATGGCCGCGTACAGCCTCGTGCTGCCGCACACCCCGCCGAAGCCGGCCACCGGGGAGGACTCGCTGGCCTGGCTCAAGGCCGTTAAACTCCTCCGTCACCCGTTCATCCTCGTCCTGTTCGTCGTCACCTTCATCGACGCCGCCGTCCACCAGAGCTTCTTCTACTGGACGTTCACCTTCCTCGGTCCGAAGGCCGACGGCGGGGTGGTGGACGTGCCGGCCAACTGGGTCGGCCCGGTGATGAAGATTGGCCAGATCGCCGAGATCGTGACGATGCTGTTCCTCGGTTACGTGCTGAAGAACCTCGGCTGGCGGCTGACCATGACCATCGGCGTCCTCGGCCACGCCGTGCGGTTCGCGGTGTTCGCGTTCGCCCCCGAGCCGGTGCCGGCGATCCTCGTGAACGTCATCCACGGCGTCTGCTACGCCTTCTTCTTCGCCACCGTCTACATCTTCGTGGACGAGTACTTCCCGAAGGACGTGCGGTCCAGCGCCCAGGGGTTGTTCAACGCCCTGATCCTCGGCGTCGGCCCGTTCGCGGCGAACTTCGCGTGCGGCCAGTTGAAGGCGGCCCACTCGCCCGGCGGGGTCCTCGACTACCCGGCCGTGTTCACCTACTCGATGGGGGCGGCCCTGGTCGGCTCGCTCCTACTCATTGTGTTCTTCCACCCGCCGAAGAAGGTGGACGAGCCCCCGACCCTCTCGTTCGCCGAGGAGAAGGCCCCGCCGGTGGCGTGACCGCTATCAGTCGTGCGACCCGACCACCTCGCACGTCCGAGGTGACGAGACGCCCCCGCCGGCTCATCCCGGCCGGCGGGGGTGCCGATGCCTGACGTGTGCCGCCGCGCCACCCCGGCACGCCACCGGGTTCCGCCGCATGACGCCGCCGCCCATCCCCGGGTTCCGCTTCCTCCGCCCGCTCGGCCGCGGGCCGCTGTTCGACTCGTGGGAAGCGCGGGCGGCCGACGACGTGCTGCCGTTCGTCCTCAAGTGCCTGCGGCCCGGGATGGGCGACAGCGCCACCGCCCTCGCCCTCCTCCGCCGGGAGGAGCGGGCCGGCGGGCTCGTCCGCCACCCGCGTGTCGGAAAGGTGGTCCGCGGGCACGTCGCCCACCGGCCCTACTACGTGCTGTTGGAACTGCTCCCCGGCGAGTCGCTGGCCGACCGGCTCGGGCGGGACGGGCGGCTGCCGGTGCGGGAGGCCGTGTGGGTGGCCCGCCAGGCGGCCGAGGCTCTCGCGGCCCTGCACGCGGCCGGGCTCGTCCACGCCGACGTGAAGCCGGCGAACGTCCGCCTCCTCCCGTCGGGCGAAGCGAAGTTGGTGGACCTCTCGTTCGCCCACCGGCCGGGCGAGAACGCCGCCCTCCACGCCGACGGCCCGATCCTCGGGGCCGCCCACTACCTCGCCCCCGAGCTTTGCCGCTGGCCGCCCGACGATGGGCCGGCCGCCGACGTTTTCGCGCTGGGCGTGGTCCTGTTCCAGGCGCTAAGCGGCGGGATGCCATTCCTGGCCGGGTCGGCCGACGACGTGATCCGCGCCCGCCGCACCGACCGGCCGCGGACGCTCCCCGACGTGCCGGGCCGCTGGCCGGGGGCGGTGGTGGAGGCGGTGAACGCCATGCTCGCCGCCGACCCCCGCGGCCGGCCCACGGCCAAGCGGGTGGTGCGGGACCTGTCCGCCGTCGAGGTCGATCTCCTCCGCTCGCGGACCGGCTGACCTCAATACTTCGCCATGCCCGGGTCCACCGCGTCGGCCCACGCCAGGATGCCGCCGGTGAGGTTCACGAGCCGGGTGTACCCCTGCCCCTTCAGGAACTCGATCGCCTTCGCCGACCGCATCCCGCTCTTGCAGTGGACCACCACCTCGCGGTCCCGCGGCACCTCGGCCAACCGGGCCGGCAGGTCGGGCAGCGGCACCAGCACCGTCCCGGGGATGCGGGCGATGGCGAACTCGTTGGGGTTCCGCACGTCGAGGACGAACAGGTCTTCCCCCGCGTCGATCCGCTGCTTCAACCGCGTCGGCGTGATCGCGTCGCCGCCCGAAGCGGTCGTCGCGGGGCCGCCGCGGACGCCGCAGAACTGCTCGTAGTCGATCAGCCCCTTGATCGTCGGGTGCGGCCCGCCCACGGCCCACTTCGGGTCGCGGCGGACCTTGAACGTGCGGAACGTCATGCTCAGGGCGTCGAAGTGCAGGAGCCGGCCGACGAGCGGTTCGCCGACGCCGAGGATGAGCTTGATGGTCTCGTTCGCCTGGATGCAGCCGATGATGCCGGGGAGCACGCCCAGCACGCCGCCCTCGGCGCAGCTCGGCACCTCGCCCGGCGGCGGCGGCTCCGGGTAGACGCACCGGTAGCACGGCCCGACCGCGGGGTGGAAGACCGTCGCCTGCCCGTCGAACCGGAAGATGCTGCCGTAGACGTTCGGCTTGCCCAGCAGCACGCAGGCGTCGTTGACGAGGTAGCGGGTCGGGAAGTTGTCGGTGCCGTCCACCACGATGTCGTACTTCGCCACGAGGTCGAGGGCGTTCGCCGACGTGAAGCGGGCCTCGTGCAATTCGAGCTTCACTTCCGGGTTGATGGCGGTGAGCCTGTCGGCGGCCGACACGATCTTCGGCCGGCCCACGTCCGGGGTGCCGTGGATGATCTGCCGTTGGAGGTTCGACAGGTCAACGGTGTCGAAGTCGACCAGCCCGAGTGTACCGACCCCGGCGGCCGCGAGGTAGAGCGCGAGCGGCGACCCCAGCCCGCCGGTGCCGATGACGAGGACGCGGGCGGCCTTCAGCCGCTTCTGGCCGTCGAGCCCCACTTCGGGCAGGGTGATGTGCCGCGAGTACCGGGCGAACTCGGCCTGCGAGAACGAAACGTCGTCAACGCGGCCGCCGAGGAGGTCGGGGAGCGGGTTCGTCATGTCGTCCCGTGTCTCGAGTGGTGAGGGAGATGGCGAAAGCCCACCCGTTGCGACGGGTGGGCTCGGGGGTGTTCGCGATGTGCGTTCGACTCACACCGCCCCGAGGGCGACCGAGCAGTTGTGGCCGCCGAAGCCGAAGCTGTTCGACAAGATTTTCTTCACCCGCACCTCCCGGGCGACCTTCGGGACGTAGTCGAGGTCGCACTCGGGGTCGGGGTGGTCGAGGTTGGCCGTCGGGTGCAGGACGCCGTGCTTGAGGCTCAGGGCACACGCGATGGCCTCGACGCCGCCGCTAGCCCCGAGGAGGTGGCCGATCATGCTCTTGGTGCTGGAAATCATCAGCTTCTTGGCGTGGTCGCCGAACACCTTCTTCACCGCCTTCGTCTCGGCCACGTCGCCGAGCCCGGTGCTGGTGCCGTGGGCGTTGATGTAGCCCACGTCGGTGGCGTTCCACCCGGCGTCCTTCATGGCCAGTTTCATCGCCTCGGCGGCCCCGATGCCGTCCTCGTGCGGGGCCGTGATGTGGTAGGCGTCGGCCGTGTTCCCGCAGCCGGCCACCTCGGCGTAGATCGGGGCGTTGCGGGCCTTCGCCCGCTCGTACTCCTCGATCACGATCACCCCCGCCCCCTCGCTCAGCACGAACCCGTCGCGGTCCCTGTCGAACGGCCGGCTGGCGTGGGCCGGGTCGTCGTTCCGCTCCGAGAGGGCCCGGCAGGCGATGAACCCGCCCAGCCCCAGCGGGGTGATGGCGGCCTCGGCCCCGCCCGTCACCATCACGTCGGCCAGCCCGTGGCGAATCGCATACATGGCGTCGCCGATGGCGTGGGCGGCCGACGAGCAGGCGGTGCTGACGGTCGTGTTCGGCCCGCGGAGGTGGTGCTTGATCGAGATGTTCCCGCTCGCCGCGTTGGCGATCATCTTGGCGATCAGGAACGGCCCGAGCCGGCCGGGGCCGCGGTCCCGGTAGGTGTCGTGCCCGTCCTCCAGCTCGTGCAGCCCGCCGATGCCGCTGCCGAGGATGCACCCGCAGCGGAACGGGTCGGGCTCGGCCGCGAAGTCGATGCCGCTGTCCTTCACGGCCTCGGCGGCGGCCACCATCGCGAACTGGGTGAAGCGGTCGAGCCGGCGGGCCGTCCGGGGGTCGATCGCGGGCTCGGGGTTGAACCCCTTCACCTCGCCCCCGAACTTCACCTTGAAGGCGGCCGTGTCGAACAGGGTGATCGGCGCGATCCCGCTCTTCGCGGCCAGGAGGTTCCGCCAATACTCGGGCACGCACAACCCCAGCGGGTTGACCGTGCCCAGCCCGGTGATCACCACGCGGCGAGGGGTCATGGGTTACTGTTGCTTGTTCTTGATGGCGATTTCGATGAAGTCGACGGCCTCGCCGACGGTCTTGATCTTCTCGGCCTGGTCGTCGGGGATCTGGATGTCGAACTCCTCCTCCAGCTCCATGACGAGTTCGACGATGTCGAGCGAGTCGGCCCCGATGTCCTCGATGAAGTTGGTGCTGCGAGTCACCTGCTCCTTGTTGTAGGCCAGGTGCTCGCACACGATTTCGATCACGCGTTGCTCGACGTTCACCCTACGCCCTCCGGCCAGTGGGAAGTTCCACCAGGAGTGCCGCGGCCGGCCCGGAACCGACCACCCGCCGCAGCTTATGGTTTGCCCCACCCCGGGGCCGTTGCTCGCCGCCGCACACCGTCGTACCGCAGAATTTACTGACGCGAGCCGCAAAAGAAAAGGCGTCCCGCCCCGGGCGGCCGCCGGCGTGGCCCGAAAGCCGCGAAAACGGCCAAATCCCGCTCAGGCCGTCACGTTCCGGAAGTCCGCCTTCCGGTTCAACCGCTTCATGAGGCCGGCCAGCACCCGCCCCGGGCCGATCTCGTAACTCCGCTCGACGCCGGCCGCCTGCAAGGCCCGCATCGTCTCCTCCCACCGCACCGTCGACACGACCTGCCGCACGAGTAGCGCGCGAATCTCGGCCGGGTCGGTGTGCGGTTGGGCGTCCACGTTCGACCACACGGGCACGGCCGGCGGCCCCACCTGGACGGCCGCCAGCGCCTCGGCCAGCCGCTCGTCGGCCGGCCGCATCAGGTCGGTGTGGAAGGCCCCGGCGACGGTCAGCCGGACGGTGCGGATGCCGCCCTTGTCGACGGCGAGTTGCTCGACCCGGTCGAGGGCCGCCGTGGTGCCCGAGAGCACCGTGTTCCCGGGGCAGAGGTAGTTGGCGATCTCCAGGGTGCCGGCCGACCGGGCCTCAATCACGAGGGCTTCTACATCGGGCACGTCGAGCCCGAGGACGCTCACCATGCCCGACGGGGTGGCCTCGGCGGCCGCCTGCATGGCCCGCCCGCGGGCCCGCACCACCTCCAGCCCGTCGCGGAAGCTCAACGCCCCGGCGAACACGAGGGCGGTGTACTCCCCCAGGCTCAACCCGGCCGTGGCGACCACCCCGGCGGCCGCGTCCGGCTCGTTCACCTTGAGCTGTTCGAGGGCGGCGAGGCTGGCGACGAAGATGGCCGGCTGGCTGACGTCGGTGGCGTTGAGTCGCTCCGCCGGGCCGTTCACGCAAACGCCGAGCAGGTCGTACCCGAGGACGTCGGCCGCCTCCTCGAACAGGGCCTTCGCCGCCGGCAACGACTGGCACAGCGGGCCGGCCATGCCGACCGTCTGGGCACCCTGGCCGGGGAACAGGAATGCGGTGCGGGTCATCGGTCGAATCCCGTCTCTTGAGATGTAGCGTGAAGCCCATAAAGCCCAGGCATGGCCATCCCTGGGCTTTCGCCCTCGATCACTCCTCCGCCCCCGCGTCGGGCAGGCGTTCCAGTTCCTCCACGATGCGGTCGTTGAGCCGCACCCGCACGTCCTGGGCGGCCACGCCGAGGGCGTTGGCGATGGCCCGGTCCTTCGAGGAGCCGTGGCATATGATGCAGACGCCGTCGATTCCCAGCAGCGGGGCCCCGCCGAAAGCACTGTAGTGGAAGCGGGAGAGCAGGCCCTTGAGTGCCGCCTGGGCCTTCGGCTTCTCGGCGTCGAGCACACCCACGACCTCCGCGTTCACCAGCCCCATCACGAACTCGAACACGCCCTCGGAGAGCTTCAGCACCACGTTGCCGGTGAAGCCGTCCGTCACCACCACGTCGACCGCCCCGCGGTGGATGTCGCGGCCCTCGATGTTGCCGACGAACTGGTCCTTGAACGGCCCGTTGCGGAACAGGTCGTAGGTCTGGCGGACGAGGTCGTGCCCCTTCCCCTCCTCCTCGCCGACGTTCATCAGGCCGATGGTGGGCTTCTCCACGCCGAGCATGTGTTTTGCGAAGACGGAGCCCATGACGCCGTATTCGAGCAGGTGGCGGGGCTTGGGGAAGACGTTCGCCCCCACGTCGAGCAGCACGCACCGCCCCTTGGCGGTGGGCATGACGGTGGCGATCCCCGGCCGCTGGACGCACTTGAGGAACTGGCGGAGCCGCAGCCCGGCGGCGACCACGGCCCCGGTGTTGCCGGCGCTCACGAGGCCGTCGACCCGCTTCTCCCGCATCAGTTGCCAGCAGCGGGCGATGGACGAGTCGGGCTTCTTGCGGAGGCCGTCCACCGGCTTCTCGTCCATGCCCACGGCCTGGGAGGCGTGGAACACCTCGACGCGGTCGGCCGGGAGGCCGGCGACGTGCGCGAGTAGGGGGTCGAGTTGGGCTTGGTCGCCGACGAGGACGATCGACAAGTCGGGGACGGCGGCGAGCGCGAGGGCGGCGCCGGCCACGTTCGGGGCCGGGCCGAAGTCGCCGCCCATCGCGTCGAGCGCGATCCGCATAGGACTACTTCCCTTCACCGGCCTCTTCGACGGCGATCACCTCGCGGCCCTGGTAGTTGCCGCAGTTCGGGCAGACCCGGTGCGGGAGGACCGTCTCGTTGCACTTCGGGCAGTACTGGACCTGGACCGGGGTCTTGTGGTGGTGACTCCGCCGGTGGCCCTGGCGGGAGTGGGAGGTGCGTCGCTTGGGTACGGCCATGACTGTCTCGGGGCTTAAACGAACGACCGGGGCAAGGGCGTTAGGATACGGACGGCGGCGGCAACGGCAACCGCCCGGGTGGGCCGGCGGCCGTGGGGCAGTATGATTCGTGTGAACGACGCGACTCCGGGCGAACCCCGTCTCGTCGGGGCGGGGGTGGCGACACGCGAACGACCACCCCTCTCACTGATGGGACGGGGTTCGCCCGATCGCTCGCCGGTCGCGTGTTCGAGTGGAGTGATTTCCGTGGACCAACTTTGGGCCCCCTGGCGACTTTCCTACGTGACCGCCCCGAAGGAGACGTCCACGCGACCCGCCGCGGACGGCGGTTGCTTCGTCTGCCGGGCCGTCGCCGCCCCGTCGGCCGACGACCGGGCCAACCTCCTCGTCTACCGCACGCCGCTGTCGGCCGTGGTGCTGAACCGCTTCCCGTACAACAACGGCCACCTGCTCGTTTGCCCCCACGCCCACAAGGCCCGGCCGGACGAATTAACCGATCTCGAAGTCTTAGACCTGCAACGGGTTCTGGCGCGGATGATCGGGGTGTTGGAGAAGCGGATGTCGCCGGACGGGTTCAACGTCGGGCTCAACCTCGGCAAGGCGGCCGGGGCGGGCCTGCCGGGGCACCTCCACTGGCACGTCGTACCCCGCTGGGCCGGCGACACGAACTTCATGCCGGTGGTCGCCGACGTGCGGGTCATCGTGCAATCACTCGACGCACTTTATAACTTGATAGACAACGAGTTAAGTGGGGCTGGGTGAAAACATGTGGGGAAGTTCGACGCTGTATAACCACTTTCCCACCCCCCGCATGTGCGCGAACGATAAGATTCGATCATGCGGCAAGTTACGACAAAAGCGACGCGCCAAAAGCGGTAAACAGCGGTAACGCGGTCACGGTTACACCCACGCTCATGCTCGACCACCCAGACGACGATTGCGGCCTCGCCCCCTACGCCATGCGCGAGTCGCTCGGCCGCGGCCGGCGGCACCCGGAGGCGGCCCACCCGTACCGCTCGCTCTACCAGCGGGACCGGGAGCGGGTCGTCCACTGCACGGCCTTCCGCCGCATGACGGGGAAGACGCAGGTGCTCGTCGCGTCGGTCAACGACCACCACCGGACCCGGCTCACGCACACCCTGGAAGTGACGCAGGTGGCCCGCACGGTCGCCCGCCGGCTGCGGCTCAACGAAGACCTGACGGAAGTCATCGCCCTGGCCCACGACATCGGCCACCCGCCGTTCGGCCACGCCGGGGAGGCCGCCCTCAACGACTGCCTCCGCGACCACGGCGGGTTCGACCACAACCTGTTCGGGTTGCGCCGCGTGGACGAGTTGGAGGAGCGGTACCCCGACTTCCCCGGCTTGAACCTGTCGTTCGAGGTGCGGGAGGCGTTCGTCCTCCACAGCAAGCAGGCCGACGCCCCGGAGGCGGCCGAATTCGCGGGGGCCGGCGGCCCGCTGCTGGAAGCACAGGTCGTGGACGTGGTGGACAGCATCGCCTACGACACGCACGACCTGGACGACGCCCTCGGGCTGGGGCTGATTACCGTTGACGACCTTGCGGGGGTGGAGTTCTGGGGGCGGGCGGCGGAGGGGGTCGGGCGGCACCACCCGGGCTTAACCGGGAACCCTTTGCGGACGGCCGTCGTCCGAGAACTATTGGCCATGCAGGTGACGGACCTCCTGAACGAGACGGCCGGCCGGCTCGAAGCCGCGGGCATCCGCTCGGTGGGCGACGTGCGGCGGGCGTGCGAGCCGCTGGTCGGCTTCTCGGCGGAGGTGACGCGGCTGAAGGTCGGGTTGGAGCGGTTCCTGCGGGAAAGGGTCTACCGTCACCACCGCGTCCTCCGCATGACGGCGAACGGCAAGCGCATCCTGGCCGCCCTGTTCGCCGAGTACGTGAAGGCCCCGGAACTGCTCCCGGAGAAGCACCTGCGGCGGTGGGCGGGGGCCGGCGGGGTGGTCGGCCCGGCCCCCCCGGGCGGCACCCTCGGCGGCCGGCGGCCGGTGGCGGCCCTGGAGCGGGTGGTCGGCGACTACCTGGCGGGGATGACGGACCGCTTCGCCCAACACGAGTACCGCCGTCTGTTCCTGCCGTCCGTGGACCTGTAAGATGGCACCGCCTCGCACCCGGGCCCGCCGGCCCCGCCCACCCACCGGCCCCCCTTCGAGCCGAGGTTATCCATGCTCCTGTGGCTTCTCCGCGGCGCGTACGTCGCTCTCCTCCTGGGCATCGCCCTCTACACGGGGGTGGCCTTCGACCTGATCGGCCAGACCACGAAGTCGCTCCTCGTGCCGCTCGGCATCCTGGCCTTCGGCGGGCTGGTGCTGCTGACCGACGTGCGCGAGAAGCAGAAGCACATCACCACCATCTCGGCCATCTACTTCGGGTTGCTGCTCGGGCTGTTCCTGGGGTGGCTTTTCTCCCTGGCCCTGGAGCCGCTGCTGGAGACGTGGTTCGTCGGCGACGCCCGGTCGCTCGTGTCGCTCGGGCGGTTCCTGATTTACGTGATCTGCTGCTACGTGACGATTTCGACGCTCCTGCAGACGAAGGACGAGTTTCGCTTCATTATCCCTTATGTCGAATTTTCCAAGCAGGTGAAGGGCGGCCGGCCACTCGTTCTGGATACCAGCGTGATCATCGACGGCCGGATCGCGGACGTGTGCGATACTCGGGTGTTGGACGCCAAGATGCTGGTCCCCCGGTTCGTCCTCCAGGAGTTACAGGCCGTCGCCGACAGCTCCGACAAACTCAAGCGGAACCGTGGCCGCCGCGGTCTGGACGTACTGAAACGGCTCCAGGGGAACCCGAAGCTCGACCTGCACATCCACGACGGGGACGTGCCGGAGTTGCGGACAGGTGAGCGCATCCGGGTGGACGAACGGCTGGTGCTCCTTGCGAAGGCGCTCGGCGCCCGGGTGGTCACGAACGACTTCAACCTGAACAAAATCGCCGGCCTCCTGGGCGTGGACGTCATCAACCTGAACGAACTCGCGAACGCCCTCAAAACGGCGGCCATCCCGGGAGAAACGCTGACCGTGCGGGTGGTGAAGGCCGGGGACCAGCCGCTCCAGGGCGTCGGCTACCTCGAAGACGGCACGATGGTGGTGATCGAGCAGGGCCGCAACCTGATCGGCCAAGAGATCACGATTGTGGTGACCAGCACGATCCAGAAGGACGCCGGCCGGATGATTTTCGGCCGTCCGGAGGCGGCCCGGGGGCCGGGGTCGCCGACCCCCTTCCCGGGCACCCCGGCGGTCGGGCCGAGTGGTAGCCCGCCGCCCGAAGAGCCTAAAAGCCCGCCGCCCGCGAAGGGCTGAAGCCGCCGGCGTCCCGTCGGTTTTCACGACCCGCGGGCCGGCCCGCGGGTCGCGTCGTTCCGCTCCCGTTCCCGCTGCGAAGGGGGTTTATCGTGTCGATCCGCTGGCCGTTGCTCGGTTTGGTCGCGTCCGCCGCACTGGCCGTCGGGCCGGTTGCCGCCGAGACCCCGTCGAAGCCCGGCAAGTCGCCGTCCGACCACTCGGGGTCGGACGTGGAGGCGGTCGAGCGGCTCAACGCCGCCCGGAAGGAGTACGAGGCCAGCCTGAAGAAGCTCCGCACCCACAACTCCAAGGCCGGCGACAAGGTCCGCACCCAGTGGATCGAGCAGGAGCTGATGGGCTTCCACATGCTCCACAAGCCGTCGTACAACCTCGACGTGCAGGACGTGCCGCCGCCCGGGCTGGAGGCCAAGGTGAACGTCCGCGAGGCCAACGAGCTGTACAAGCAGGCGATGGAGTACAAGAACAAGGGGCTCGGCAGCGACTACGTCCTGAACCAGCGGCGGGCCGAGCTGCTGCTCCGCGAGATCCTCGAAAAGTACCCCAACTGCGACAAGATCGCCGACGTGGCTTACGCCCTCGGCGAGGTGTACGAGAGCCGGGCGTACAAGCAGTACGACCGCTCCGCGAAGTACTACGAGCGCTCCTTCCAGTGGGTCAAGGGGTCGCGGACGGACGCCCGGATGCGGGCCGCCGTGCTCTACGACAAGCAGCTCAACGAGCGGGGCAAGGCCATCGAGTTGTACCAGGACGAGATCGCCCACGACACCGACTCCGACCGCATCAAGGCGGCCGAGAAGCGGCTCGGCGAGCTGACCGGCAACCGCAAGTGACCCGCCGGCCCGCCGGTTGCTAAACTAGCCGGCATGGCCAAGCTCCGCCGGCTCGTCCTCCTGTCCGTCGCGGCCGCCGTCCTCAACGTCGGCATGAAGTCCGCCGCGTACCTGCTGACCGGCTCCGTCGGCCTTTTCGCCGACGCCCTGGAGTCGGGCGTCAACCTCCTGGCGGCCGTCACCGCGTTCTACTCGCTGCGGTACTCGGCCCGCCCGGCCGACCCCACCCACGCCTTCGGGCACGAGAAGATCGAGTTCTTCTCCAGCGGCATGGAGGGGCTGCTCGTCCTCCTGGCCGGGCTGGGCACCGCCTGGTTTGCGGTCACCCGGCTGTTCGCGCCCCAGCCGCTGGAATCCCTCGGCCTCGGGGCCGCCATGACGGTCGCGGCGACGCTCGCCAACCTCGTCGTGGCCCAAATCCTCCTGCGGGCCGGACGGAGTTACCACTCCATCGTCCTGGAAGCCGACGCCCACCACCTCATGGCCGACGTGTGGACCTCGTGCGGGGTCGTGCTCGGGTTGGGGCTGGTGTGGCTGACCGGCTTCCAGCCGCTCGATTCGCTGGTGGCCGTCGCCGTCGGGCTGCACGTCACGGGCACGGGGGCGGGGCTGGTGCGGCGGTCGTTCAACGGCCTGATGGACCACGCCCTGCCGGCCGCCGAGCAGGACGCCATCCGGGCGGCGATCCGCGAACACCTGCCGCCGGGGGCCGACTTCCACGCCCTCCGCACCCGGCAGGCGGGGGCCCGGCAGTTCGTCGATTTCCACCTCCTCGTGCCCGGCGGCAAGTCGGTCCGCGCGGCCCACGCGGCCGCCCACAAGGTCGAGGACGGCGTCAAAGCCCGCTTCCCCCGGCTCGAAGTGACGATCCACATCGAGCCGATCGACGAGAAGGAGTCGTGGGAGCCCGAATACCTCCGCCAGTTGGGCGAAACTGACGGCTTATAGCGGCGAGCTTTACCGCGTTTTACCGCTTTTTTCGCGAGCGATTTGGCCCATCCTTCAGCTTTCTAACGGCTTAGAAATTCCGGTTGGGGCCGATGCGGTAAAGTGGGAGAATCGCGCAATTCTACCCATGCCCACGCCACCGATTTCGCCCTCCGCAGGAACCGCCCGTGCCCCTTGAAACACTCCGCTCCCTGATCGACAGTTCCGCCCTGCAAACGGTCGCGGCGGGGGCGGCCGCATTGGGGCTGGTGGCGGGGGCGGTCGGTTCGTTCGCGGTGCTGCGGCGGCAGAGTCTGCAGGGAGACGCGGTCTCGCACGCCGCACTCCCGGGGGTGGCGATTGCCTTCCTTCTCGGGGCGAGGGAGCCGGGTTGGCTCGTCCTCGGGGCGGCCGCGTCGGGGTGGCTCGCCCTCATTGCCGTCAACGGCATCGTCCGCCGGTCGCGGGTGCCGTTCGACGCGGCCCTCGGGGGGGCGCTGGCGGTCTTCTTCGGGTTCGGGCTGGTGGTGATGACCTGGATGCGGGGGCACGTCCCGGCGGCCCGCGAACACGGGCTGGAACGCTACCTGTTCGGCCAGGCGGCCCTGATGCGGGACGCCGACCTCTGGGCGGTCGTCGGCTTCGGGGCGGCCGCGCTGCTCGTCCTCGCGGCGTTCTGGAAGGAACTCAAGCTCCTGAGCTTCGACCCCGACTTCGCGGCCGCCGTCGGCCTCCCCGCCCGCCGACTCGACCTCCTGCTCACCACCCTCACCGTGACGGCCGTGGTGATCGGCCTCCAGGCCGTCGGCGTGGTTCTGATGACGGCCCTGCTCATCGCCCCGGCGGCCGCCGCCCGCCAGTGGACGAACCGCCTCGGCCCGATGGTGCTGCTCGCCGGGGCGCTCGGGGCGGCGTCCGGGTTCGCGGGAACGGTCCTCAGTCACGCCCTGAGCGGCGTCGGCCGCACGGTGCCGACGGGGCCGACGATCGTCCTGTGCGCGACGGCGGTGGTTGTGGCGTCGCTGCTGTTCGGCTCGGCCCGGGGATTGGTGTGGGAGTGGGTGCGGCCCGCTGTGCGGGAACGGGCCGCCCTTTAGCGGGGCGACCCCCCCGCGCAAATAGCAAACCCAGGGCGCCCGCCGAAAAGACAAAAACACAACCCACAGGTTACAAAAACAAACCCC